>NZ_NOXY01000012.1:0-485949 GCF_002258735.1 Rhodococcus sp. WWJCD1 | reverse complement strand
GACGCCTGCACTCTGCCTCTCACCGGCCAGGGCGTCGTGGATCGCATCATCACCAACTTGGCCGTCATCGACGTCGTCGGCGACGGCACCCTCGAGCTGGTGGAACTGGCACCCGGCGTGACCACCGAAGAAGTCGAAGCAACTACCGGAACCGAATTGAGAGTGGAATTGTCATGACCACGTCTGTCATCGTTGCCGGGGCGAGAACCCCGGTCGGTCGCTTGTCCGGATCGTTGAAGGACTTCTCGGGTTCCGATCTCGGCGGTATCGCGATCAAAGGGGCACTGGAGAAGTCTGGCGTCGCACCCGAGCTCGTCGAATACGTGATCATGGGCCAGGTCCTCACCGCAGGTGCCGGCCAGATCCCCGCCCGGCAGGCCGCAGTCGCCGCCGGGATCCCGATGAATGTTCCGGCACTGACGATCAACAAGGTCTGCCTCTCCGGAGTCGACGCCATCGCGCTGGCGGATCAGCTCATCCGCGCAGGCGAGTTCGAGATCGTCGTCGCAGGCGGCCAGGAGTCGATGACGCAGGCACCTCACGTGCTCGAGAAGTCCCGCGCAGGCTTCAAGTACGGCGACGTGACGATGAAGGACCACCTCGCGTACGACGGTCTGTACGACATCTTCACCGACCAAGCAATGGGTGGGCTCACCGACGCTCGCAACAACGGTGCAGTTGCAAGCACGCGTGAGGAGCAGGACGCCTTCGCGGCGGCCTCTCATCGACGTGCGGCGACGGCTTGGAAGAACGGCGTCTTCGACGATGAGGTCGTTCCAGTGAAGATTCCACAGCGCAAGGGCGATCCGATCGTCTTCGGTCAGGACGAAGGCATCCGCGCCGATACCACCACCGACACACTCGCCAAGCTCCGTCCGGCCTTCTCGAAGACCGGAACCATCACCGCGGGTAACGCGTCGACGATCAACGACGGTGCTGCTGCCGTGATCGTGATGAGCAAGTCCAAGGCCGAGTGCCTCGGACTCGAATGGCTCGCCGAGATCGGTGCACACGGTGTGGTTGCCGGCCCCGATTCGTCGCTGCAGTCCCAACCGGCCCGCGCGATCTCAGTGGCGTGCGCCAAGGAAGGAATCGACCCGAAGGATCTCGATCTGATCGAGATCAACGAGGCCTTCGCCGCGGTCGGTATTGCCTCGACCCGTGAGCTCGGCATCGACGAGGACAAGGTCAATGTCAACGGCGGTGCCATAGCGATCGGGCATCCGCTGGGAATGTCCGGTGCACGTATCGCACTGCATCTGGCGCTGGAGTTGCAGCGCCGCGGCGGCGGCATCGGAGCGGCCGCTCTGTGCGGCGGCGGCGGCCAGGGCGACGCCCTGATCGTGCGCGTTCCGAAGAGGTAGACCCCACGGACTCGAAGCGGACCAGAACAGCCACGACACTACGGATTTCGAGCCAGTAACTGGAACTGGCTCCGTCGCGGTATCACCACCGACTCGCCAGTCCAGTGATCCACAGGCTTGAGCCCGTCTCTTCGACGACCCCGTTCCGAAGCACCAACCAACCTCCACCCCAGCCCGCTGTCGTCCGAATCGCTCGACACTTTCCCTGTCGGAAGGATCGCTCGTGCTGAGTGGGAGGCACATCAGGACATACAAAAATCCCCTGATCTGCAAATGTACGCAGATCAGGGGATTCTTTCTGTGCGCCCGAAGGGATTCGAACCCCTAACCTCTTGATCCGTAGTCAAGTGCTCTATCCGTTGAGCTACGGGCGCATGTTCAGTTATCCAACTGGTCTAGCTGAACGGTAAGAATCTACCGTTCGTGGCGGAGGCGAGAGGATTTGAACCTCCGGTCCCGGTGAAAGGACAAGTCATTAGCAGTGACTCCCATTCGGCCGCTCTGGCACGCCTCCTAGGCTGCCGGCCCTCTCGGACCGCCGAGGAAAGAGATTACACACGGCAAAGGCCAGAAGGCAAAACGGCTGGTCGACGCCTCAGGTTCGCACGGCGTTCGCGTAGAAGATGCGTGTTGCTCGTCAGCGCATGAAGCTGTCGAACCAATCGAAGATTCGAGTCTGAGCATCGACCAGAGCTGCCTCGGCCGGGTCGGTGTGGTCGCTGCTGCCCGGTTGCTCCCTGGGATGGTCGGCCCGATGCTGCACACCCGAATAGCTGACGATGTTCGTGGCCACTGAGGCACGCGTGGCAGCGTCGCGAAGGGCCTCGATGTGATCCGGTGGGGTGTGCGGGTCGTCCTCGCCGTAGAGACCGAGCCAGGGTGCCTGAAGCTTGGGTGCAGCCTCGACCAACGCGATCGCATCGGAGTTGAGCGGTTCGACGATGCCCGCTGCGGCAACACTGACCGCCGCTCCGACCGGACGGCTGGTGGCCACGATCAGAGCTGCTGTGCCTGCGTCGTCGAATCCGATGACCCCGACACAATCGGGATAGACCCCGCGCTGCACCAGCCAGTCGGAGGTGGCGTCGAAGTCTGCGAAGAGGTCGTCGCCGAAGACCTCCTTGTCGTCGCTGTGACCCCGGTGAAAGAGATTCGGGGCGACGGCGAGCCAGCCTTCCATCGCCAGCGCACGCAATAGGTCGAGCAGAGACTGGGGAATTTCACGAGCCTCGTGCAGCACGACGATTCCGCCGCGCGGTGTGCCCTCCGGCTCGATGGCCGTCAGAGGCACCTTCTCTCGTGGGGGAGACTCGTGCGCGGACGTATCCACCTCGTCGTCCGCGCCGACTGTGGGCGCGGTGGCGGACCGAAGGACTGCGACGTCGCTGAAGATTCCCGACATACTTATCGAAGATAGGACGATCGGTCCGGTCGTGCACAGCAATAACACGGACGCGTAGAAGTCAACCCCGAACCTGAGCGCATAATGGCAGCCGTGACCGCGCACATCCGCCCCGACCTCGACGCCATCCCCGCTTACATTCCCGGCCGTAGCTTTCCGGGGGCAATCAAGCTGGCGAGCAACGAAACAACGCAGGGCCCGCTGCCCAGCGTGCATGCCGCTATCGCCGAGGCCGTCGGTGGCGTCAACCGCTACCCCGACATCCGGGCGACGGCACTCGTCGAATCCCTGGCGAAGAAGCTCGGAGTAGCGACCGAAAATGTGGCGGCAGGTAACGGTTCGGTTGCACTGTGCCAAGAGGTCGTTCAGATCACGTGTGGCCCCGGCGACGAGGTGCTGTTCGCATGGCGTTCGTTCGAGGCGTACCCGATCATCGCGCGCGTTGCTGGTGCGACGCCCGTGCAGGTTCCACTGACCGCAGACCACGTGCACGATCTCGACGCGATGCTCGCGGCCATCACCGACCGCACCCGCCTGATCTTCGTGTGCAACCCCAACAATCCGACGGGAACCGTCGTCCGGCGCGCCGAGCTCGAGGCCTTCCTCGACGCGGTGCCGTCGAACATCCTCGTCGTACTGGACGAGGCCTACTTCGAGTACACCCGCCCCGACGCTGACGGCGATCACGTCGATGGCGTGGAACTCGCGCGTGGACGACGCAACGTGATCGTGCTGCGCACCTTCTCGAAGGCGTACGGTCTCGCCGGCTTGCGGGTGGGCTATGCGGTAGCCGACCCGGACGTGATCACAGCATTGTCCAAGGTGCGCATCGCCTTCGCAGTCAGCACGATTGCGCAGCAGGCAGCGTTGTCGTCGCTCGAGGCCTCGGCGGAGCTACTGGCCCGCACCGACGCCCTCATAGTCGAACGCGACCGCGTACGCGACGCTCTGGTCGGAGGAGGCTTCGACGTCAACGCATCGCAGTCCAACTTCGTGTGGCTGCCGTTGGCCGAGAGGTCCGGTGCATTCGCGTCGGCTGCAGCCGAACAGGGTTTGCTGCTGCGCGCCTACGGAAGCGACGGCGTGCGGGTCACCATCGGCGACCCGCACGAGAACGACGCATTTCTGAAGTACGCCCTACAGGCCTAGCGCGCGTTCGAGCGTCGGCCAGGACTCACGCAGGTCGTCCTGCCAGTACGGCCAGCCGTGAATTCCGTAGGGGCGATAGACGGTTGTCGCTGGGATGTCCAACGCGCGCAGTCTCGTATCGAACACTGTCGTGCAGTACAGCGCGGCGGCCTCGAGCGGCCCGCCCATGAGCGCACTCTCCGGTCCGCTACCGCCGGGACCGAGTTCGTACGGGCCGGGCAGACCGGTACCGACGGAGATGTAGACGTCTTTGCCGCGGAGGGCTTCGGCGTTGGCGGATGGGTCGTGCTGCACCCACAGAGGATCGGTGTTCTCGCCCCACATGTTGGACGCGTTTCCGCCGTTGGTCGCGACGGTAGCGCGCACCGCGTCCTTGAAGTTGGTCTGCGAATTGTCGTAGCAACCGCTCAGGCCGGCGACGCCGGTGTAGAGCTTGGGGTGACGCGTGATCAGATCCATCGCGGCCTGCGCGCCCATCGAGACACCCGCGATAGCGTTGGTGCCGTTACCGGAGAAGCGCGCATCGATCAGCGGCGGCAGTTCCGACGTCAGGAACGTCTCCCACTTGTTCACACCGAGCACTGGATCCGGAACATTCCAGTCGGTGTAGTAGCTGCTCGATCCGCCGACCGGGAGCACGACGTTGACCTGCTTGTCCGCGAAGAAATCGACGATGTCGGTCTTCTGCGTCCAGGTGCTTTCCTTGTAATCGGATTCCTTGCCTGCACTCACACCGTCGAGCATGTAGAGCGTCGGGCGGGACACGGCCTGCGCGGCCGGAAGAAGAACCTGGACCTGAATGGCGCGGCCCATGGCAGGCGACTCGACCCACACCGCAGCGCGGCGGTCGGTCAGCATGTCGACACGATCGATTCGCGCCGAAGCCGACGGCAAGGACTGGGCCTCCATGCTGGGCACTGCACCGCCACCATCGGAACTGCCGGTACCGGGCAGCGGCTGCGCCCCGGCGAGACCCGACCCCAGCAGGGAAACTGCCAGAGCAGTTCCCGCTACTGCCAACACACGACGGTGCATCTGATCTGCCATCCTCCCCAGGCGCACCCTCGCGGGCGCAACACAAACAACATCCGTTACACAACGTACCCACCGCTACGCAGACACGCCGAAGCCTGTGGGTCCGCTCACAGTAGCCGCGAAACAACGCGTACAAAAGTCTGCGTAATCCTTTGTTACATCTACTGAAGATATAACGGTCTACCTGGTCCGATGTACCGAATCTTGCGGTCGTTCGGGAGGCACTCGATATGACATTCGGTGGACTTTTCGGGGGTCGATGTCACATCGAGTGGACTTCCGTGGTGTCGACTCAGCCGCGGCCGGTCTCGCCCTGCAACTTGTCGATCATTTCCGACGCCTGAGCCTTGTTCAGATCATCGGGGACTTCCTGCCCGGCTTCCTGAGCGAGGGTGCTCAAGTAGCTCTTCTGCGGCCCGGTCATCGGCTCGTCGCCGGTGACCCAATCGTCGGGATCCTTCTCGGGGTTCTGGTTGACCTGCTCGTTTTCGCTCATACGTTCGTAAGTACGCCGAATCGGCGGGTTCCAAACACGTTCGTGATTCAGGAGGCGCGTCCGTAGGTCGTGCGAATGACTTCATTGACAGTTCAATGACCGCCCGGCAATGCTCCACGTCACACCCCCCTCGATTGGAACCCTCATGAAGACGAAGAACCTGCTGGTCAAGATCGGCATCTCTGGTGTCATTGCAGCGTCAGCCGCGATCGCCGCCCCTGCTGTCGCGTCCGCCGACCCGATCACCGATTTCCTGTGCGGAGCCGGCTCGGCTCAGTTCTGCATCCTGCCTCCGCCGCCCGCCTTCGCACCCCCGCCGACGCCGCAGGGAGCACCCGCGCCCGCACCTCAGCCCAGCGGATTCCAGTACAAGAACTGCGACGCCGCACGTGACGCTGGCGCCGCTCCCGTCTACCGCGACGAGTACGGCTACGGCCCCCACCTCGACCGCGACAACGACGGCATCGGCTGCGAGTAGCGAATTCGCACTTATGCGGGCAGATCATCGCGAAATGCCTGCATAAGTGCGATCTCGGCGGGCGGATACGCTCATTCGGTGAGACGACGCCAGCAACCTCCCCTGGCGAAGCGACACGGACTGGACCCCGCGCGTATCCGAATGCCCGAGGACGGCACCTGGCGCACCGTCCGCGACTTCCTGACGGCGACCGAGTTACGAATCCCTGCACACCGGATCGACGCCATGTTCGACGCCGGCGAGATCGTCGACATGGCCGGTCCCCTCTCCTCCGACGCGCCGTACGTGGCCGGCGAGGCCGTCTGGTTCCACCGCGACCTTCCGACGGAAACCGTTGTGCCGTTCGATATCTCGATCGTGCACCGCGACGACGCGCTGCTGGTGATCGACAAGCCGCACTTTCTGCCGACCATCCCCCGCGGCGGACACATCCTGCAGACCGCGCTGGTGCGACTGCGCCTGGAACTCGATCTGCCGCAACTGGTGCCCGCGCACCGACTCGACCGCGTCACCGCGGGTCTGGTCTTGTTCGTCGTCGATCCGGCACTTCGTGGCGCGTATCAGACGCTGTTCCAGGATCGAAAGGTTCACAAGGAGTACGAGGCGATCGCTCCGTACGACCCCACGCTGACCTTGCCCACCATTGTCCGCAGTCGAATCGTTACGGAGAGAGGGCAATTCACTGCCCACGAGGTGCCCGGAGAACCCAACGCGCACACCACCGTCGAACTCCTGGACCATCGGGCCGGACTCGGCCGCTATCGACTGACACCGTTGACCGGCCGCACCCATCAACTGCGACTGCACATGAACTCGCTCGGCCTGCCGATCCTCGGTGACGACCTCTACCCGACGGCCACCAACCGGGCCGTCGACGATTTCACCGCTCCTCTTCAATTACTCGCCAGCGCAATCGAATTCATCGATCCCATTTCCAAATCCGTGCGACGCTTCGAGACCGGATCGAGCCTGGAGCGTTGGGTGTCGGATGGCAGACCCTGACTGCCGTCGCCGCTGACTACTCGGGATTCCGGTCACGCTCGGACTTCACCAGCTCCTTCGTGCGCACCAAGCGCAGCGCGGTGACCAACACGACGCCCCCGATGATGTTGAACAGCACTGTGTATCCGAACCATTCGATCCAGGCGACATAGCTCACGTCGGCACCCGCGTGGATGGCCCCGAAGATCAGCAGGGAATCGAGAATCGAGTGGAACAACTGCAGACCGGCCAGAAGGAAACCAGCCGCCATCGCGGCGATGATCCGTGCGACGTCGGAGGTTGTTCCCTGCTGCATGCGGGTCAGCAGGGTCATCGTGCTGCCACCCAGAACAGCCAGGCAGATCGACTGAAGATTCAGTGGCGCGTCGACGAAATGATGTGCCGACTCGGACAACACCTCGAGCCACTGCGGAAACGCGTGCGCGATCAACCACATCACGAACCAACCGCCCAACAGATTGGCCAGTAACGTCCCGACCCACAGCCTCGCCAGCTGCAACGGTGTTCCGTTGCGGGCCACCACTGCCGCGATCGGCATCAGGAAGTCCTCGGTGAACAGCTCACCATGGGCGAGATAGATAGCCACCAGGCCGATTCCGAACGCCAGGCCTGCCAGTAGATGACTGTCGGTCTCGTCCAGAACCGCGAGATACGCCATCACACCCAGAGCGACTTCGAGCCCGCCGAAGAATCCGGTGATCAGGACTGTGCGCACGGTGCGGTGCAATCGCTCGGCACCCTCCGACACAACGGCGTCGAAACTTTCCTCGAGTTCCTCTTCCAGAGGGCCCTCGTTATCGCCGTCGTTGCGCCGCGCTTCTTCGCTCATTCGCAGGTAGTACCCACTGAGCCGGGATCGATACCAGCCGGCGCTGTCTGTGTCGGCGCCGATCGTCCACAGACACAAACCGGCCCACCCTTGCGGGTGGACCGGGGTTCGACTACGAACATGTGGCGGAAGCGGAGGGATTTGAACCCCCGGACGCTTTTACACGTCTCTCGCTTTCAAGGCGAGTGCATTGGGCCGCTCTGCCACGCTTCCGTGTGCGATCTTAAACGGCTGGGCGGCCCGAGTCCCAATCGCCCCTCATCGTCGCGGTGCCGCCGCCGCGGTGTCCATCGCTGCGTCGACCTTCTCGAATATGGTGCCGAGCACCTCGAGTTCCTCTGGAGAAAGCAGATCGACGAGATGTCGGCGCACACTGCGCACATGGGTGGGTGCCGCCTCCGCCAATCGTCGACGGCCCTCCTCGGTGATCACCGCGAGTACGCCTCTGCCGTCGTCGACGCAGGTACTGCGAGTAACCATGTCCTGAACTTCCATTCGCCTGATCTGATGCGTCAGGCGACTTCTCGAAGACAGGACACCGTCGGCCAGCTCGCTCATTCGAACCGAGCCGTCGACCGATTCGGACAACATCACCAGGATGCGGTATTCCGCCATCGACAGATCGTGGCCATCCTGCAGATCCTTGTTCAGTACCCCCATCAATCGTTGCCCGCCGTCCATGTAGGCGCGCCATGCTTTCATTTCCGCAGTGTCGAGCCACTGCGGGTCCCCCCCGGAACCAATGGCTAGTTCGGCCGTCACCCGTGACATCTTAGGCAAGAAATCTACCGACGAGTAGCTTGCACTGGTTGAATGTTCGATTCGAGTCCGAGACCTATGGTCGAGTTATGACAGATCCCAACATCGAACCGCCGTACGTTGCCGCAGCCGACAGATACGAGTCCATGCACTTCCGGCAAGTGGGATCACGCGGACCGAGGCTTCCGGCAATCTCGTTGGGACTGTGGCACAACTTCGGCGACGACGTTCCAGTGATGAACCAGCGCGCGATCCTGCGTCGCGCCTTCGATCTGGGGATCACGCACTTCGATCTGGCCAACAACTACGGCCCGCCCTACGGCAGTGCGGAGAAGAATTTCGGTCGCATCTTCTCGGAGGATTTTGCCGGCTATCGCGACGAGCTGATCATTTCGAGCAAAGCCGGCTGGGACATGTGGCCAGGCCCGTACGGCTTCGGTGGTTCTCGGAAATATTTGCTCTCTTCGCTGGACCAATCGTTGACGCGCATGCGCCTGGACCACGTCGACATCTTCTACAGCCACCGTCCCGACCACGACACCCCGATCGAGGAAACCGCGGGCGCGCTGATCAGCGCGGTTCAGCAGGGCAAGGCCCTGTACGCGGGCATCAGCTCCTACAAGCCCGAGGGGACGCAGAAGATGGCGGACCTGCTCGCCGACGCGGGTGTTCCACTGCTGATTCACCAGCCCAGCTATTCGATGGTCAATCGCTGGATCGAGCCCGAACTACTCGGCACTCTCGACGCGATCGGCGCAGGCGTCATCGCGTTCTCTCCCTTGGCGCAGGGCATGCTCACCGACAGGTACCTCGACGGTATTCCTGCGGATTCGCGAGCAGCGCAGGGCAAGTCGTTGAACCCGGATTGGCTCACCGACGACCACATCGGACACCTTCGGGCTTTGAACGACATCGCCGCCGCCCGCGGTCAATCCCTCGCACAGCTCGCGCTGAGCTGGGCCCTGCGCGACCCGCGGGTGACGTCCGTCCTGATCGGCGCATCGAGCGTCGAACAGCTGGAGAACAACGTGGCCGCGCTGGACAACCTCGACTTCACCGACGACGAGCTGGCCCAGATCGACCAGCACGCCGAGGACTTCGGAATCAACCTCTGGGACCTGTAGGAGTGCCTGCGGCAGTGGTGGCGCACTATGGAGACATGCGTGCCATCACACTGAAAGAATTCGGCGACCCCGACGTCATGGAATGGACCGAGGTTCCCGACCCACGTCCGAGCCGCGGGCAGGTGATCGTCGACGTTTCGGCCACGGCCATCAACCGTGCCGATCTGATGCAGCGTCAAGGCAACTACCCGCCGCCCCCTGGTGCCAGCGACATTCTCGGCCTCGAATGCTCGGGCATCATCTCCGAACTCGGCGAAGGCGTCAGCGGGTGGAACGTGGGCGACAGAGTCTGCGCACTCTTGGCCGGCGGTGGCTATGCGGAGCAGGTCGCAGTACCCGCCACTCAGCTGTTTCCGATTCCGCAAGGGCTCGATCTGCATGTGGCAGCGGCACTTCCGGAGGTGGCGTCCACAGTGTGGTCCAACCTGGTGATGGATGGACACATGCGCTCGGGCCAGGTATTGCTCATCCACGGTGGTGGTAGCGGAATCGGTACGCACGCAATCCAAGTGGCCAAGCAGATGGGCGTCACCGTCGCGGTCACCGCCGGCTCGAAGTACAAGCTGGACATGTGCGCCGATCTCGGTGCGGACATCCTCATCGACTACAAGAACCAGGACTTCGTCACCGAGATTCGTTCACAGACAAAGGATCACGGAGCCGACCTGATCCTGGACAACATGGGAGCGAAGTACCTCGATCGAAATCTCGACGCCCTGGCCATGGACGGCACCGTCGTCACCATCGGGATGCAGGGCGGCGTGAAGGGAGAGCTGAACTTCGGCAAACTCCTCGCCAAGCGCGGATCGGTTCACGCTGCCGGGTTGCGCGGGCGCCCCGAGACCGGACCGTCGAGCAAGGCCAACATCGTCGCGGACATGACGGAGCACCTGTGGCCGCTGATCTCCGAGGGGCGCGTCACCGCCGTCGTACACGCCGAGATCGCGATAACCCAAGCGGCGCAAGGGCATCGGATGCTCGACGAGTCCGAGACGATCGGGAAAGTGATCCTGCGAGTCCAGTGATGTGCGCCTGAGGTCGTGAGCGGAACCTCGTAGTGGGCTACGAGGTTTCGTGCACGTGCGGCAAAGCCGCTCTAGAGAGCGAGCGCGGTGAGCGCTTTGACGAGCTGATCGATTTCGTAGCGGGTGGTGTACGGAGCCAGACCGATGGAGACGGCACCACCCTCGTCGTTGACTCCGAGTGCATCGAGCAGACGACTGCCGCCGTGGACTCCGCTGACACTGCCGATTCCGGCCTGCGCGAGTTGCTCGGACACCTTCACCGCAGGCACACCCTCGACCGTGAAACTCACGGTGGGGACCCGCGTGGGCGCATTGCCCAGCACCATGACGTGATCCAGCGAATCCAGCGCCTTCATCAAGTAGTCGAAGAGCCCGTCGTGGTAGTACTGCAGCGATCCGATCGAGAGCTCGAGTCGCTCACGACGGGTTCCTGTTGCGGCGTCGTCGAGATTGGCAAGGTAGTCGATGGAGGCCACCACACCGGCCAACAACGCGTACTGGTGACTGCTGACCTCGAGCCGCGCGGGCCCCTTGGCCGACGGGTTGAGCGACATCGACGGAAGTTGTTCCAGCAGGGTCGGATCGCGGAAGATCAGCGCGCCGACGGACGGGCCACCCCACGCCGCAGCATCGATCGCAACGACGTCGGCCCCGAGTTCCTTGATGTCGACGTGAGCGTACGGAGCAGCTCCGGCTGCATCGACGACGATCAGTCCGCCCACCTCGTGCACCAGATCTGCTGCAACCCGGACATCGGGTGCGCTGCCGACGATCGGCGATGCCGCAGTGACCGCGACGAGCCTGGTGGTGGAGGTGATGAGGTCGTCGAACTGCCACGTGGGCAGCTCACAGGTATCGATTTCGACCTCGGCCCATTTGACGTGGGCGCCGGTTCTGCTGGCCACCCGCAGCCAGGGCGCGACATTCGCTTCCTCGTCCAAACGCGAGAGCACCAGCCCGGTCCCCAGACCGAGCCGTGAGCTCATGGACTCGGCGAGCCACGACAGCAGCGTCGCGCGGTCCGGTCCGATGACTACCCCGGACGGATACGCACCCACCAGATCGGCAATCGCCACACGCGCGGATTCGAGCAGAGCTGCACTCCGCTTGGCTGCGGTATTACCGGCCGAGTGGTTGGACGCGCTGTGCCGAAACGCTGTGGACACCGCGGTGGACACCCGATCCGGAATCAACATCCCCAGCTGAGGGTCCAGATGAATCCACCCGTCGCCGAGGGAGGGAATGGACCCTCTTACCCGCGCGACGTCGTACCCCATGCCGGACACTCTAAGCGCCGACCGGTGAAGCATGTGTTCCACGTCCCGTTTCGCCAGGGAACGGTTGCCCACTTCGCACGCTCGATCCCTCCCTGTCTTCTACATTTTTTCGACGAGCCCCTGTTGTTTTCTCGACGAACTACTGTTCCCGACGACCGAACCAGGATAATCGCCCCGGACGATCGCGCAACGACGAGCGACGGGTAAAGATGGATACATGACCCAATCCGAGTCGAACAGTGCCCCCGATGACCACGTCGTTGTGATCGGCCCCAACGGAGAACCGCTCGCCCTGAGCCGCGAGGAAGCGACGGCCGCAGCCGCCCGCGCCGCCGGATCGTCGGCGAACGAAGATTCGGACGACGGGTCGGGCCTGTCGGAGATGGTCGAGCAGCCCGCGAAGGTGATGCGCATCGGCACGATGATCAAGCAGCTGCTCGAGGAAGTGCGCGCCGCGCCGCTCGACGACGCCAGCCGGACGCGTCTGAAGGAAATCCACAAGTCGTCGATCCACGAACTCGAACAGGGACTCGCGCCGGAACTGCGCGACGAGCTCGAGCGTCTGGTGCTGCCCTTCGGGGACGACGTCATCCCCACCGACGCGGAACTGCGGATTGCGCAGGCGCAGCTCGTCGGCTGGCTCGAAGGACTGTTCCATGGCATCCAGACGGCACTGTTCGCGCAGCAGATGGCCGCCCGTGCCCAACTGGAACAGATGCGACAGGGCGCGTTGCCTCCCGGTGTGATGGGCACCCCGGGTAGCGGCCACAGTGGAAGCGGTACCGGCCAGTACCTGTAGAAGGTGCGAGTGAAGCCTGCGGAATGAGCCAGGGCGTTTCGACGGGTAGTGTCGACCGTCGTGTCGGCACCAGCGAAGGATCCCGAGAGCGAGGCAGGAGAACAGATGCCTGCTCCGGTTTCGGACTCACAGACTTATCGGCGCGCGTTCGGCGATCTGCGAACCGGTTTCAATCAGCGCGAACTGTGGCTTCATCTCGGCTGGCAGGACATCAAACAGCGTTATCGACGGTCGGTGATCGGCCCGTTCTGGATCACCATCGCCACCGGCGTGCAGGCCATCGCCATGGGCCTGTTGTATTCGGTACTGCTGGACATCGACCTGCGCTCGTTCCTGCCGCACGTCACCGTCGGTCTGATCATCTGGAACCTGATCAGTGCCGCGATTCTCGAAGGCGGAGACGTCTTCGTCGCGAACGAGGGTCTGATCAAGCAGCTGCCGAGCGCGCTCAGTGTGCACGTGTATCGCCTGGTGTGGCGTCAACTGCTGCTGCTCGGCCACAACATGCTGATCTACGTGATCATCATCGCGATCTTCTGGCCCGAGGGTGGGCTGCACTGGACCGTGATCTTCGCGATCCCGGCGCTGGTGCTGATCTTGCTCAACGCCGTGTGGGTGTCCATCCTGTTCGGCATCATCGCCACCCGCTACCGCGACATCGCCCCGATTCTCGGCAGCTTCGTGACGCTGATGTTCTTCATGACGCCGATCGTGTGGACCACCTCGGGCCTGCAGCAAATGGGCGGCGAGGCCGCGAATCGCGCCAAGCTCGTCGAGATCAACCCGCTGTTCCACTACCTCGACATCATCCGCGCCCCGCTGATCGGCGAGGATCAGCAGGCGTACCACTGGTACATCGTGCTCGGCTTCACCGTCGTCGGCTGGGCGCTGGCCATTCTCGCTCTCAAGAAGTACCGGGCCCGCGTGCCCTACTGGGTTTAGGGGTCAGCAGTTGTCCATCAGCATCAGTACCCATGACGCATGCGTCGACTTTCCGATCTTCGACGCCAAGACGCGGTCGCTGAAGAAGGCATTCCTCGGTAAGGCCGGCGGTGCCATCGACCGCAACTCCTCCGACGTCGTCGTCGTCGAAGCACTCAAGAACATCACGATGAACCTGAAGGACGGCGATCGCGTCGGTCTGGTGGGTCACAACGGCGCGGGCAAGTCGACGCTGCTGCGACTGCTCTCGGGCATCTACGAGCCGACGCGTGGCAGCGCCACCATCCGCGGCCGCGTCGCGCCGGTGTTCGATCTGGGCGTCGGTATGGACCCGGAGATCTCCGGCTACGAGAACATCATCATTCGTGGCCTGTTCCTCGGCCAGACGCGCAAGCAGATGCTCGCGAAGATGGACGAGATCGCCGACTTCACCGAACTCGGCGACTACCTGGACATGCCGCTGCGTACCTACTCGACGGGTATGCGGGTGCGTGTCGCGATGGGCGTGGTCACCAGCATCGATCCGGAGATTCTGCTGCTCGACGAGGGCATCGGGGCCGTCGACGCGGAGTTCATGAAGAAGGCGCGTCATCGGCTGCAGCAGTTGGTGAAGCGCTCGGGAATCCTGGTGTTCGCCAGCCACTCCAACGAATTCCTGGCTCAGTTGTGCGATACCGCGATGTGGATCGATCACGGCCAGGTACGGCAGCAGGGCGGCATCGAGGAAGTGGTGCGGGCGTACGACGGCGACGACGCGGGAGACCACGTCGCGCAGATCTTGAAAGAGATCGAGCGGGAAGATGCAGCCGGTGCCTGACAAGATTGTCGGGGTCATCGTCACGCACAAGCGTCGTGAGTTGCTGGCTTTGTCGTTGGACGTGATCGGTGCTCAGACCCGTCCGCTCGATCACCTGGTCGTCGTCGACAACGCCGACGAGCCCGCTGTCCGCGAGTTGGTGGAGTCGACGGCCCTGCCGACGACGTACCTCGGCTCGCGGCACAATCTCGGCGGCGCGGGCGGGTTTGCCCTCGGCATTCTGTACGCGCTCTCGCTCGGTGCGGATTGGGTGTTTCTCGCCGACGACGACGGCCGCCCCGAGGGCCCGAGGGTGCTCGAGACTCTGTACGACTGCGCCCTCGCCCACGGCCTCGACGAGGTCTCCCCTGTCGTGTGCGACATCGACGATCCGGATCGGCTGGCGTTTCCGCTCCGCCGCGGCGTCGAGTGGCGTCGGCTGCGATCGGAGTTGATCGACCCGGAGAATCCGAACGACGATCTCCTGGAGGGCATTGCGTCGCTGTTCAACGGCGCGCTGTTCAAGGCGTCGACGATCGATGCGGTGGGCGTGCCCGATCTGCGGCTGTTCGTGCGTGGCGACGAGGTGGAAGTGCATCGTCGGCTGCAACGCTCGGGTCTGAAGTTCGGCACGTGCCTCACCACCGCCTACGTCCACCCCAACGGGGCCGAGGAGTTCAAGCCGATCCTCGGTGGACGAATGCACACGCAGTACCCGGAGGATGCGACCAAGCGGTACTTCACCTACCGCAACCGTGGTTACCTGATGTCGCAGCCCGGCATGCGAAAGCTGTTGCCGCAGGAGTGGATTCGGTTCACTTGGTTCTTCCTGATCACCACTCGCAACCCGAAGGGACTGGCCGAGTGGTTCCGGCTGCGCGGGCTGGGGCGTCGGGAACACTTCCGCCGACCCTGACGCTGCCTCCAAGGGGTGCGCGCACCCACGTGATACCGCTACCGTGTGCCCATGACGGAACCTCGGAAGCTCGCGGATCGCATCAAGTCGTCGGCGCGGGAAAAGCTGCAGCGGGCAATCGGCGAGGTTCTGGAGAAGCAGACGGCGCAGCTGGCCGAGCAGACCAGTGACCAGCAGGCGAAATTGCTCGACGTCCTCGAACGCCAGCGTCGTGAGATCGACGACCTGCACGCCTTCATCCGCGGTCTCGAGATGCGCATGCGTCGCGACATCCCCTATGCCTCCGACGTCGAAGCTGCCGCGCAGAGCGCCGAGTTCGCCGAAGAGATGATGCCGCAGGCCCCGACCTTCCTCCGGCCGCACGCCACGCTGCGCTTCGCGCTCGGCGAGGTCTCCATCCGCGGCATGGCCCTCGAATTCGGTGTTGCCAGCGGCACGACGCTGGAGATCATCGCCGAGGAGTTGGCGTCGCGCAAGGACATCACCGTCGTCGCGGGCTTCGACGTGTTCTCGGGCCTACCCGAGACGTGGCGTACCGGTTTTCCGAAGGGACTGTTCGAGCAGGAGAGCATCCCCGAAGTGCCGGGCGCTCAGATCGTGCCGGGACTGTTCGAGGATTCTCTGCCGGGCTTCCTGAAGGGCCACCACGAGAAGCTGGCCTTCCTGCACCTCGACGCCGACCTGTACTCCTCGACGGTCACCGTGCTGGATCTGGTGGCCGATCGACTCGCCGTGGGCACCGTCATCGTGTTCGACGAGTACTTCAATTTCCCCGGCTGGCGCAACCACGAGTACCGGGCGTGGACGGAATTCGTCGCACGCACCGGCACCGAGTTCGATTACCTCGGCTACACCGCCGACAACGAACAGGTCGTCGTACGGATTCGCACGGCACCCAGGCTTCGATCGAACTAGCTACTGCCCGTAGAGGCGAGCCCAGTTCTCTCGGCTCGTCAGCTTCGGCACGGCGGCACGGTACGACGCGGCAACCGTCGGCGTCTCGGTGCGCAGACGCTTGAGTGCGGTCACTCCACGCTTGAGCAGCTCGGACGCATGTGCCTTGTTGCGCTTGCGAACTCGGACGCCTTCTTGCGAGCGGTCGGTGACGATCGCGTGCGAGAACAGCGAGACGTGCCACCAGTGCGCGTCGTCGGCCGAGATGGCGACGGGGCCGGGGTTCACCGTCCCGCGCCACTGATTGAGCACTCGCTTGGCAAGCACGGCGAATTCCATGCTCTTCTTCGGGTGCGGGCCCGCAGGAGTGATGAACATATCGGCCGGACGCACTCCGGGAACATCGTTTGCGTTGTGCCGCTTCGTTTCTCCGTAGGCAGCACGTTCGCGTCGGATGGAACCGGCGGCGTCCATACCGCCGTCGAGCAGATTGTCCGGGCCTGCCAAGAAGTCTTCGACGGCTTTGATCAGCGTGTACGCCATGCCGTACTGCATCGACACCAGGTAACGAAGCAGGTCGGTGAAGAGTTGCTTCGCGAGCGTCTTACCGTCGAGTTCGATGTGCAGGGCGGCGGTGATCATGCCGTTGCGCAGGTTGAAGTAGCGGTGCCACTCGTCCCAGTCCTTCCACGCGAAGTCGGCGTGCCAGACGGCCGCACCCGGGAGCGTGACGGTGGCGAATCCGTTTGCGCGAGAGCGGTATCCGTACTCGATGTCGTCCCACTGGAAGAACAGCGGCAACGGGTACCCCACCTGTCCGACGATCTCGGACGGGATGAGGCACGACCACCAGCCGTTGTATCCGGCGTCGACGCGGACGTCCTGCTGGCGCTTGCGCTTGAACGCACTCTTGTCCGAGATCGCGTTCTTGACGTGGATTCCGGCTTCGAGCTTCTGCAGGTTCGCCACCTCGGCACCGACGTGCACACGGTCGGGGTGGAGCAGGTACAGCATCTGCGCGCCGATGATGGCGGGCTCGATGGTCATGTTGGCGAACGAGTTCATGCGGACGATTGCCTCGGGCTCGCACAGCACGTCGTCGTCCATGAAGATCACGTTGGCCGGATCGCCGCCCTTGCCCTGCACCTCGTACAGGCCACGGGTGAACCCGCCTGCGCCGCCGAGATTGGGCTGGGTGATGTAGACGAGTTTGTCGCCGAGCTCGGCCGCCACGCGTTGGAACTTCTCCCGCGTCTGCACCTGATCGGTGCCCTGATCGATCACGTAGACGTTGTCGACACCGAGCAGCGCAATCGGGTCGTCCGCCATCGCGGCAACGGTGTTGGCGCAGTCGTCGGCGCGGTTGAACGTGCAGATCACTACCGACGTGGGTCGCAGCTTCTCGGGAGCGGCGACGGTCCACTCCGCGTCCTGCACCGACAACTCACTCGACGTCGTGGTGAAGCGGACGTACAGCGCGCCGCCGTCGAGGAACTGCGTGGTGGCCACCGGAACGGCCAACTGAGTCGACGCGTTCGCGGAGTCCACCGTCGTGCTGGCCATCGTGCGCTCGTGGCCCTTGTAGTCGGTCGCAACCAGATCGACTCGGCCGGCACCGGAGACGTTCGCCTGGAAGACCACCTCGGTGACCGAGGTCCACCGCTGCCAGTAGCTGGCCGGGAACCGTCCGAAATAGCTGTTCGTGTGCAGCACGCTGCGCTTGCCGATCCGCGCGCCGGTGCGGGTGCGCTCGGCATTGCCCTTGCCGACGGAGCTGTACATATCGGCACTGACCAGGGGCGACGGGCCGTCGAACAGAAGTCTCTGAACAGTCAGCTCGGACCGGCCGTCACCGCCGGAAGAAGCGGACACATCCGATGCGGAGCCGAGACGATCGAGAGCAGTGCCGTCCATACCGAGAAATACCCCATCCAGTTCGAGTAGTGGCTCTGTGCGGCCGTGGAGAGAAGAAGACCACTGACCATGGTTGCACAGCCCGCGGCCGAACCGTCCGACGCTCGCCGTCTACTCCGCTTCCTGCACCCTCGCCTTCAGCACGCGAGCAGCATCGACCGGGTGCGTGAACGGCCACCAGTGGCCTGCGTCGACCCGGACGACGCGCAGGTCGGGGATCCATCGATCCAGACCGTCGGTGAGGTTCGGCGACAGCATCCGGTCGTGTGTAGGAGCCACCACGGTGGTCGGGACGGCGCACCGCGGATCGGGTCCGCGAAGCACACGCCGCAGCACGTTCGCCCGGTACAGAGCAATGCCGCGCTGCTGGTCCGCCACCGTCGGGGTCGGCTCCCCCTCGGCACCGAATCGCGCCAACAATGCCGGCACGCGGGTGCCCACCACGGGCACGTGAAACCCGAAGACGTACCAGGACCGGGCCAACTGCCCCACCAGCGACGGCCAACGCTGCGGCCGCACCGACCGCGCACGCGCCACCTGCCGCAAATGATCCAGACTGGGCCCCGACACCGACGTGTACGACGCGAAGGCTGTGGTTGCCCGAGGAGCGGCCATCGCCTCCCACATCTGGACCGACCCCCAGTCGTGGGCGAAGACGTGCACCTTGCCGGTGAGCCCCGGAATCGACTCGACCACCGCGAAGGCGTCTCGCGCCAGCTGCTCGATGGATACGTCCGCCGTGGGCTCGAGCACGGCCGCTCCGCTGCCTCGCGTGTCGTAGGCGATCACCCGAACCGTATCGCCGAGCTCGGCGATCAGGGGATCGAACACATGATGGTTGTCGGGATAGCCGTGCACCAGCAGTACCGTCGAGCGCGCGGACGGGTTTCCGTATTCGAATACGGGAAGCTCGGCACCGGACGTGTGTACCGTCCAGCCGGTCATCCCGCGTCCGTCAGGGCGTGCAGAGTGCCACCACGCAGCAGGTGAGCAATCATTCTCAGCCGCATGGCCTCCTGCTCGGGCTGCGGATGGACCACGGCCGCCAACGCCTCACCGTCGAGTAGGTGCACCACGGTGAAGATCACCGTTTCCAGATGCCGTGGATCGATCACGCCGGCGACGGGTAGCGCTCGCGCTAGTTCGCCTATCTGCTCGTGATATCGAACAGTGAACGGCTGCAGCCTCTCTCGTAGCTCCTCGTCACTGCGGGCGGCGGTCAGCAGCTCGTACCAGGCCCCGTTGATCGGGGCGCGGCACGCAGCCCTGAGCAGTTCGAGGCAGTGCTCGATCGATGCGCTCCCGAAACCGGACAGGCCACGGCGAAACTCGACGAACTGACGTCGGCGAACCTCGTCGGCCGCGGCGACGATCAGATCCAGCCTGGTGTCGAAGTGCCGAAACATGGCCCCGGACGACACCCCCGCGCGGCTGACTATCTCACTGACACTGGTTGCGGCGTAGCCCTTCTCGCACAACGATGCGATCGTCGCGTCGAGCAATTTTCCGATGGTCTCGGTGCGGCGCTGCTGTTGACTCGGACTCACACACGCTCCCGGCGTCGAGGAGCCGTGGCAGTGCCTGCCCGCAGGAAGCTACCCGCACGCTCCGACACGCCGAACCACGGCGCAAAGGTGCCGCTGGAGAACACTACTCGGCCCGCGACCAGGGTGGCGGTGACAGCGCGGTCGTTGCGATTGACCATTCGACTCAGGCCACCGAACTCCGGCATTGTCTCCTCGCGATAGGCCAGGACCTCCTCGTTCAGCCCCTCCGGGTCGATCACGACGATGTCGGCACGATCGCCCACCCGAAGGTGTCCGGCGTCGACACCGTAGAAATCGGCCAACTCGCCGCTGAGCTTGTGCACCGCCTTCTCGACGGTCATGAAAGGCCGTCGATCGTTGCGTGCGTCGTGCACGCGGTGCAGCAACCGGATACCGAAGTTGTAGAACGCCATGTTCCGCAGATGAGCACCGGCATCGGAGAATCCCACAGTGACCCCGGGCTGGTTGATCAGCTTGTCCATCTGCCGCTTGCGATGATTGGCAACCGTTGTGTGCCAGCGCAGCTTTCGGCCGTGCTCGACCACCAGATCGAGGAACGCGTCGACTACGTGCACACCACGCTCGGCCGCGACCTCAGCGATGTTCTTTCCGACGACCGACGCGTCGGGACACTCGGTGATCTCGGCGTCGGCGAAGTCTCGATGCCAGACGCGTGAGCTGAACTTCTTCTCGAAATCGGCACGGAACCAGCGGCGGTAGGCCTCGTCCGAGAGCAACTCGTTGCGGCCCAACTCTTCTCGTAGATGAAGAGCTGCGCGGCCGGAGCCGAACTCCTCGAACACCACGAGGTCGATGCCATCGGAGTAGACGTCGAACGTGGTGGGCAGGTGCTGCCAGCGGAACTGCCCCTTGCCCGGCCCGTTGACCATCCGAGCCAGTGGACCGAAGACACGATGAATCCAGGGCGACGCCTTCGCGTCCGCCGCGGCGAGCAGCGAGATCTTGAGCGGAGTGCGGCCGATCCCGGTGGCCGAGGCGAGGAAGAACAGCATGTCGTACTTGGTGTTCAGGTTCGGGATGCTCTGCAACAGCCGCCCGCGTCGACGCAGAATCTTGTGGAGTGCACGGAACTCGCTCCACCGCGCGTACGAGGACGGCAACGACCGAGACCGGTACCGATCGCCGTCCAACTTGTCCCACGGGTTCGTCATGGTCGACATTCCGAGCAGCCCGGCATCGAGTGCCTGCTCGAGCGCGTCGGACATGGCACGCCATTCCTCACGGGTGGGCCTCTGACTGCGATCGGTCGAGCGGTCCAGGCCCATCACGTGCGCTCGCAGATCCGAATGACCTACCAGCGCTGCGATATTAGGGCCGAGAGGCAGTCGCTCGAGCGCTGCGATGTACTCGTCGGGGCTGTTCCACGTCTTGTGCGTATCGACCGCTTTCAGCACATGATCGCGCGGCAGCGCCTCGACCCGACTGAACAGGTCTGCGATGTCGACCGGGGTGGAGTAGAGCGTCGACAACGAACAGTTCCCCAGCAGAACCGTCGTGACCCCGTGCCGGACGGACTCTTCGAGGCCCGGCCCGACTAGCACCTCGGCGTCGTAATGGGTGTGCACGTCCACGAAGCCCGGCGTGACCCACTTACCGGTGGCATCGACCACCTCGGTCGTCGCGCCCGCCTCGAGCGGTGTGGCCGACACGGCCCGCACGACGCCGTCGACGATGCCCACATCCGCTCGCACTCCCGGGCCGCCGGATCCGTCGTACACGGTGCCGCCGGTGATGACGACGTCGAAAGGAATGTTCGAGTTCATGTGACCTCCGTCATAGGATGACGAAACTCTAACTTAGAGAGTGATCACTCGCAATAGCCGCATTGCCGCAGACACCGGCGTCGTGGAGGACTCGACGTTTCGGTTACCGGGCACCTCGAGAGCTAGAGTCGGGTGTCTTTGCCCGAACTCACGGAGTTGACCTTGCCCACCACGGATACCCAGATCGCGCGCGGCTCTCTGCCCGACGGCAAACGAGAGCGCCTCGTATGGGGCGCGGCGATCGCCGCAGTCGTCGTGTTGGGCTATCTCTTGATACTCAGCGTCGACCCGCGCTTCTTCTACATCGACGACACCGAATCCGGAGCCATTCCCAACTGGCTTCAGCTCGGGCGCATCATGCGCGACGGCCATTTTCCGTCCCTCGTGCTCGATCAGTGGATGGCGGGCAACTATCCCGTCGAAGGCCAGGGCGGCCTGTGGAACCCGGTGCAGATGGCGATCAACTACATCTCGCCGTCCGTCGACAACCTGGTACTGCTCGCAACGGTGGTCAAACTCGGCTTCTCGATCCTGCTGGCCTGGGGCGTCTATCGCGTCGCACTCACCTATGGAGCGCGCGCCAACTGGGCCGCCGTCGCGGGCGCGAGTGCACCGTTCGTCGGCTTCACCCTGTTCTTCGAGAACACCTCGTGGGTGACCGCACTCATCGGCACCGCGTACATCACGAACGCATGGGCGAGCTCGATGAAATACGCTCGCGGCCGCAGCGGCCCCATCGTGCCGTTCGTGTTCCTCTACCTGGCCATCAGCGTGGGTTACGTACACGCTGCGGTCATGGCCGGCGTGATGATCGGCTCCGTCGCGATCGGCGAACGCCTGTTCCAGCGCCTGTGGCGACCCGCTCTGAAGGTGTGCAGTGTCGGCATCGCAGCGGCTGCGTGCGGGGCCGTGACCTTCCTCCCGGGAGTACTGACCTCGGCGGTCACCTGGCGCAGCGGCGACGAGGGAACGTTCAACGACAACTTCCTGACGGCACCGTGGTCGGAATCGCTGACCGCAAGCATCCCCACGGCCGTGACGAGTATCGAATCGTGGGCGGGCGAGACCACCGAGTCGCCGGTCACCTACATCGCCTGGTTCGTCGTCCCCGCGCTCGCGTTCATCGCGTGGCGTCGGGTGCCCGCGGCCTTGCGTGAGCTGGCCGCACCGCTGATCCTGTTGACGTTCGCACTGGTCTTCACAGCCGGGCCGAGCGACATCGGCCCCATCCGCTGGCCCGCGCGCATCCTTCCCTTCGTCGCCATCGTCGCGCTGATTCTCGTGGTCACCCTGATCAGTCGATACGGAACTCTCGACAAGCTGCGGCCCCGACTGCTCGCGGCCGGTCTGTTGACACTGGTGCTGTTGCTACGCGCCGGCTCCTCGGGACCGGAGTTCTTCGGCCGCCACATCCTCGCCGCGCTGGCGATCCTGCTCGTCGGCGCACTCGCGCTGCTGCTGGCCCACCGCTTCTCCACCCGGGCGACGGCAGCGCTGCTCCTCGTCACGATCGCGCCGGTTGCGATGTACCAGGTGGCCACCTACGAGCCGCCGTTCGACAAATGGTGGCTGCCCGCATCTCAGTCCGAAGCCAAGGCGCAGTTCCCACAATGGCAGGGCTCGACGTTGCAACTCGGCAGCCGCGCTCTGACCGAAACTCAGGCCGACGGGCCGGACGACCCCCAGCTGCCGTGGCACTCCCAGGTGTACGGCAACTCCGCCAAGGTCATGGGCCTGGACTACGTCAACGCCTACACCCCCGTCGGCTATCTCGATTTCGCCAATCTGCTGTGCTTCGAGCACGAAGGATCGACCTGCACGGATGCCTTCGGCCGACTGTTCGAGATCGAGCCGTACACCGGCAAGACCTACGCGGATCTGATGCAACTGGACCGCGTCGTTCTGCAGAAGCTGCAGTATCCGTTCGCGGATTCCCAACCCGCGCCCGCAGGCTGGCAGTGGGTGACCGCACCCACTCCCGAGGCGGCTCGCCAGGTCTTCGTCCTCGAACGTGTCGACGGGCTGATTCCCTCGACGTCCGGACGCGTCGTCGCGACGGTCGACGCCACAGCCGAACCCCGCAGCTCCGACGCCGACTCCGAGCACGTCGACGTCAGTGCACCCGACGGCGGCAGCGTCGTCTTCTCGCGGTTGGCCTGGCCCGGGTACACCGCCACGCTGAACGGTGAAGAACTGCAGACGAAGGGCTTGGCCGACATCTTCCTGTACGTCGACCTGCCGCCCGGCACCGACAACGCGGACCTCGAGATCACCTTCCGGCCGCCGGGCGAACGCCTCGGACTGGCCGCGATGGCAGGCGGAGTGCTGGTGCTGATCGGCCTGGTGGTGCTCGATGTGCGACGGCGCAGAAGCTCGAGTTCTCCGGAGCTCGGCAGTACGACGTCCAGCAGATAAGGACGGGAGTAGAGCCTGCGGAACGACCCAGATAGGGTAAGCCCTCGTGATGTCCGACGACGCTGCTGCTGATCCGCACCGCATTTCCATTGTGGTTCCGGTCTATCAGGGCGAGCGGACACTCAGCGCGTTGATGGACGAGATCATTCCGTTGACCAAGGTGGTGCACACTCCCCTCGGCCGGCCGATGATCGTCGAAGAGGTGCTGCTCGTCTTCGATCACGGACCCGACAACTCCGCTGCCGTCATTCGGCAGCTCACCGCCGCGCACACGTTCGTTCGCGGCGTATGGCTCAGTCGCAACTTCGGCCAACACCCAGCCACGCTGGCCGGTATGGCATCGAGTGGCGGCGAGTGGATCGTCACGATGGACGAGGACGGTCAACACGACCCGGCGGCCATCGGCGGCATGCTCGATACCGCCCTCGACCGGCAGTCCACCGTGGTCTACGCCAAGCCCACCAATGTCGCGCCGCACGGATTGTGGCGTAACGCCGCCTCCCGCGGTTCGAAGTGGCTGATTGCCAAAGCTCTGGCCGGGGACAACACCGTCGACTACCAGAGCTACCGCCTGGTGCTCGGTGAAGTCGGTCGTTCCGTCGCCGCGTATGCCGGTTCCGAGGCCTACCTCGACATTGCTCTCGGGTGGATCGCAGGCGACGTCTCGACGAGTCCGGTGGCATTGCGGGAGGAAGTGGATCGTCGATCGGGTTACCGACTGCGGACACTGCTCTCGCACTTCTGGCGGATGGTGCTCTCGAGCGGCACCAAGGGACTGCGGATGGTCAGCTTCATCGGCCTCGCCTTCGCCCTGCTCGGCCTGATTCTCGTGGCCTACGTGCTGATCTCGTACTTCGTGTTCGATTCGGGTGCCGAGGTGCGAGGCTGGGCATCGACGATGGTGATCCTGCTGTTCGGCTTCGGGGCAACCCTGTTCTCACTCGGAGTAGTGGCCGAATACGTCGGCGTCAACGTCAAGACCGCCATGGGTAAGCCGCCGTACCTCATCGTCACCGATCCCGGAAACGGCCCACTCGGGCGCACCGCGCCTGCAGAATCAGTCGAGAATTCACAGTCGACCGACAACACACCGTCGACGTGACCGCGACGCACACCTGGATCGTCGGCAGCGGCGGCCTACTCGGCGCAGCAGCGACCCGGGAGGTGCAACGCCGCGGGCATCACGTGCACACCAGTACGATCCCCTGGACGAACAGGGCGTTGGCCGAAGAAGCTCTGCTGCAACGCTGTTCGGAATTCTTCGACTCGTTCGACGACGGTGCGTGGAACGTGATCTGGGCCGCGGGCGCGGGTGTGAACGGCACCAGCGCAGCGCAATTCGCTCAGGAGAACGAGCTGATTCGCACAGTCTTCTCGCGCATCGAAGCAGTAGCCGCCGATCGCGCCGACACCGGAACGGTCTTCCTCGCCTCGTCCGCAGGGGGCGTGTACGCGGGCGCACTCGGAGCGCCGCATCATGAAGGAACGCAGCCGGTTCCGTTGGGCGATTACGGCTTCGCGAAGCTGCAGTCCGAGTCGATCGCCACCGACTTCGGGGTGCGCACCGGCATCAATGTGGTGATCGGCCGCTTTGCGAACCTCTACGGCCCGGGTCAGAATCTCGCGAAACCGCAAGGCCTGATCTCGCACCTGTGCCGCGGATACCTGATGGCGTCGCCCGTATCCATCTTTGTACCGATGGATACGCTGCGCGACTATCTCTACGTGTCCGACGCGGCCGAAATGGTGGCCGACACCCTAGAAATGTCTGCCGAGCAACAACTTTCGCCGACGGTCAAGATCTTCGCCTCGGGCGAGGCCGTCACGATCGGTTCGATCCTCGGAGCGTGCCGAACAGTCTTTCGCCGACGGCCGAACGTGGTGCTCGCGGCATCTCCACTCGCCGCCTTCCAAGGTCGCGATCTGCGACTGCGGTCTACGGTCTGGCCGGAAATCGATCGTCGCACCCATCGAACGTTGCCTGCAGGCATCGCGTCGACCTTGTTCGCGACGCGTCAAGCATTGGCGGTCGGTCGATGACCGAGCCGCAGACTCCCGCTCCCCCGGCCGGCATGAGCGGTGCGCCCGGGCCGCTGATGCGCATCGTCAAGAATCAGAAGATCGCATTCCTGCTCGTCGGCGGCGTCAACACCGGGTTGGGCACCGCGTGGTTCATCCTGTGGCAGTTGCTCATCGGTGAGCAGTACGGCTACCACGCCGCCATCGTCCTCGGCTATCTGTGCAACGTGCTGTGCGCGTTCGCGATGTACCGCTACCTGGTGTTCCGCGTGCGCGGGCACTTCCTGCGAGATCTGCTGCGGTTCTTCGTCGTCAACTTCGGCGCGTTCCTGGCAAACATATCGTTGATGACCATCGCCGTATCGGTGCTCCACTTCCCGCCCATCCCTTCACAATTGGCCGTCACAGCAGTGATGGCAGTCGTCAGCTTCTTCGGCTACCGCGACTTCTCGTTCCGCAGAAAGAGCCAGGCCCCCACACCATGACCCCCCGTGTTTCCGTCGTCGTCCCGGCGTACAACAACGCCGAATACCTGGCCGAGACCATCGATTCGATTCTCGCCCAGACGTTCACCGACTTCGAGCTCGTCATCGCCGACCACTCGTCGACCGACGACACCCTCGCCGTCGCGCAGAAGTTCGACGACCCCCGCATCCGTGTTCTGACGACCCCGGCCGGTGGTGGCGCACAGGCCAACTGGAACCGCGTCACCGAGGAGGCCACGGGCGATTTGATCAAACTGGTGTGCGGCGACGACACCATCGCGCCCACCGCGCTGGCCATCCAGGTGCAGGCATTCGACGACAACCCGGCCGCCGTTCTGGTCGCCTCGCAGCGCACCCTCATCGACGCCTACGGCAAGACAGTCATCGCCGCCCGCGGGCTCGGCGGACTGCAGGGAAGGGTGTCGGGGCGGGTAGCGGCCAGAACTGCAGTCCGAGCCGGCGCCAACATCTTCGGTGAGCCCGGCGGCGTGATGATGAAGCTGTCGGAGCTACGCGACATCGGACTGTGGGACAACAGCCACCCCTACCTGATCGACCAGGCCACCTTCATCGCGGTCGCCCTGCGCGGCGACATCGTCGCCATCCCACAGCCACTGGCGTCGTTCCGCATCAACTCGGGACAGTGGAGCGTCGAGCTGGCCACCCAGCAGGCCCGTCAGGCTGCGGACTTCCACCGCTCACTGCAGGCAAGCGATCCGACGTTGCTGTCCAACGGCGACGTACGCATCGGAAACGCCAAGGCTCTGATGACGTCGTTCATGCGCCGCGCGGTGTATCTGCTTCTGCGCCACCGGATGTCGCGCAGCAGCTAGGGCAGTACGGATTCTTTTGCCGCATAGACGGCTTCGGTGGCGTCTTTCTGAGGTCGCCACCACTGCTCGTTGTCGCGGTACCAGTCGACGGTGGCTTTCAGGCCGGCCCGGAAGTCGACGTAGGTTGGCGTCCAGCCCAATTCGGTGCGGAGCTTCGTCGAGTCGATGGCGTAGCGCAGATCGTGGCCGGGGCGGTCGGTGACGAAGTCGAAGGCGTCGGGGGCGTTGCCGGTCTCTTCGAGGATCGCTTCGAGGACGGTGCGGTTGTTCGCTTCGCCGTCGGCTCCGATGAGGTAGGTCTCGCCTATGCGGCCGCCGTCGATGATGGCCCAGACGGCGCTGTTGTGATCGTCCACGTGGATCCAGTCGCGCACGTTCTGGCCAGCCCCGTAGAGCTTGGGGCGGGAGCCGCTGAGAATGTTGGTGATCTGACGCGGGATGAACTTCTCCACGTGCTGGTAGGGGCCGTAGTTGTTGGAGCAGTTGGAGATGGTGGAGCGGACCCCGAACGATCGCGTCCAGGCGCGTACCAGCAGATCACTGGAGGCCTTGGTCGAGGAGTACGGGCTCGACGGGTTGTACGGGGTCGATTCGGTGAAGCGTGCCGGGTCGTCCAACTCGAGATCGCCGTAGACCTCGTCGGTGGAGATGTGGTGGTAGCGGACGTCGTGTTCGCGGACCGCATTGAGCAACGTGGTGGTGCCGATGACGTTGGTATGCACGAACGGCCACGGGTCGGTCAACGAGTTGTCGTTGTGCGATTCGGCGGCGAAGTGGACGACCAGATCCGTCTCGCGAACGAGGCGGTCGACGAGGTCGGCGTCGGCGATGTCGCCGTGCACGAAGTCGATGCGGTCGGCGACTGGCTCGAGGGATGCCTTGTTGCCTGCGTAGGTGAGCTTGTCGAGCACGGTGACCTGCGAGTCGGGGCGCTGCGCGAGGGTCTGATGTACGAAGTTCGCGCCGATGAACCCGGCCCCACCCGTGACAAGAATTCTCATGAACAGGCACTTTACCGGTGGAGACTCGTGCGGGCCGTTCGTGTCGGGCGCGCGTGCTAGCTTCTGTTCGACTTCGGGGGGAGTACGTCAATGGGTCTCGGCAAAATTCTGATTCGTCTCGCGGCATCGGTAGCGCTGCTGTTCGGGATCATGTGGGCAATTCCGCAGCTGGCACCTCCGGTGCCTGAACCGTACGAGGGTGTGCAGGTTCTGCCGCCGGTGTCACCGAAACCCACGGGCTCGACGACATCGCCGCCGCCGTTGCCGCCGGGCTTTCCCTCGATGAACCGTCCGCCACCGAAAATCGAGGTACCCGCCGGGCAGCCGCAGCCCATCGCCACCAAATTCGGCTGGACTTACGAAATTCCGGCGGATTGGGAGAATCAGTACGACGCGTTTTCGGAGTGGACCGGTGAGGACGGGTCCACCGCTACATACGGCGCGCTGGGGCTGCACGGGCGCTTCGACTGCGAAGGCGGCGAATTTCAGACCTCGGCAATCACAGGGATGACCGGTCGACGCGTCGGAAACTTGACGGTGCTTGCGTTGCAAGAGGTGCAGAAGGCCTCGATGATCTTCACCAACAGAGACGGATCCTTAACACCTACTGTTCGGATCAGCGACCCTCGGTACTTGGAAGTGGACGGTGAGCCGGCCGTCCGTTACTCAGCCTCGGTCGAAGACATACCCGATACGCCTGATTGCCCACCTCCCAGAGCAACATTCGACGTGGTCACCACAACCGGTTTCGCCACAGCAGAGGTGGCGGTCTTCGTAGTTCTGGCCGACCGGGACGTAGAGGATGCGCTGAACGACGAGGACGTCGACAGCCTTATCTCCACTCTTCGAAAGAGTCCAGTGCAATGACCGAACCTCTTTACGCTAATTCCTCGGAAATAGCCGGTCTCGGCAATCTTCTCGATCGCATCGGCGTCGATACTCTGGCCGGTCATCGTTATCTGATCGACAATGCGGGCCTGAGCGAGAACGTGGTCGGGCAGATTCTGCAACGACTCCAGCCGTATCTCGCCGGCTTCCAGGAGTTGACACGCACTCGGCAGGTTCACCTGTCCGCCAATTGCGGCGAGATGGGTGTCGAACTGAACAAGGCTGCGTGGCTGTACGCCGATCAAGATCAAAAGAACTACGACCTGCTGAACGCTCACACGACACTTCCGACACTACCGGGCATCGACCGCGGCAGTTCGGATCGTGCCGCCGTCGGGCACGTGGACGAATTCGAAGGACCCGCCGACTACGGCCGGCCCCACGGGATCGACTACTCACCAACGAATCCCGTGCTCGACGACCTCCGCGACGTACTCGCCGATGCCTCCGAGTGGCTCGGCGAGATCGACCGCACGATCTTCGAGCTCTCCGGGTGGAGTCCGCTACGCGAAGCGACCATCCCCGTCACCGGAAACTGGAACGAAATCCGTCGAATCGGTCAGGCGTACCAGATAGCGGGTGACGCGATGGAAGCCGCAGCGGAGTCGTTAGCTGCAGGAGTGCGCCGAGTCGAAGGTCACTGGAACGGCGCTGCCGCACAGGCATTCACCGACTACGCCGACCGGCAACTGGCCGCAATGCGATGGGAAGGTCCGGCCGGACGAACGATCTCTGCGATCTGTGCGGCAATCTCCGACCAGCTTCGCGAAGCCGCCTCGGCAGTGGTGCGCAAAATCGTCGAGTTACTGGAGTCCGAGGTGGCCGTCGACAACGCCCGCGGTGCATTGAAGGTAGTGGTCAAGAAGGTTCCGGTGGTCGGCACAGCATGGCAGGTCGAAAGCATCATCGAAATATGCTGGACAGCAATGAATCTGACCAAAGAACTCATCGTGAAGATCGAAAAGGTGGTCGACGACTTCGGCGCGTTCCTCGACGCGCTCGGCGACCCCGAAGGCCAGGTGGGCCAGAAGATCGACGACACACTGCGGCCGCTGAACGACTTCCTCGACTACGGCAAGCAAGCCGTCGAAGCGGGCAAGACAGCGGACATCCGACCAGTACTCGACACACCGGACGAGGACTTCTCCGTCGGCACCGGCGACGAACCATGGCGGGACGCATGATCGAGTCCCTGCCTCCGCACGCCCGAGCCGCATACGACCGTCTGATGGCATCCTGCGATGAGCTCGTGGCCGCACGCACGCGAGCACTGAACACGGACCTGAAGGCTCGAGCGGGATCCCGCAGGGTCACCGCGGAACTGCTGGCCCGCCTGGCGTCGTCACCGCAAGCGTCGTCCGACCTGATCCACTACGCAACCCGCGTCGCGTCGGGTGAATGCAGTTGGGAACGAATCGAGGTGGACGCAGATCCGGTACCACCGGAAGTCGAAGAGCTCAAAGCCGATTCGCAGATCATGTGGCCGAGCGAATGGCCGACTTCGACGACGGAGGTCCCATCTCAGCCGTATCGAATCCCGTGGGAATGAGCCGTCGCCAGCGAAGTCTCAGGAACGCGCGACAGTACGTCCGGCAAAGGCCGCCAAACGCTCGTACGCGTTCGACCCGTCCGGTGTGGGCTGCTTCGGTTCGAAGGCACCGGCGCGGCGTTCGTCGGTCAAATTCTCGGACATGAACTCCAGCCCGTCTTCCGCGACGGTCGGGTCGAAGTCGTTTGTGCCGCGACCGAGTGCGGTCGCGAGGTCCCACGCGTGCACCGAGAATTCCGCGGCGACCATACCGAGTGGCAGCGGTGATCCTGCGTCGATCTCGGCCAACAGTTCGCGGGTCCTCTCGGTCCACAGCGGAATCGGGTCGGACGACGGCTCGGGTGACGCCGACCAATCGATCTCGCCGCCCCGCGCCATGGTCACCAAATTGGCCGCGGTGTTCACGAGGTGGTCCGACAGCTCGGCGACGGTCCAGTCGGTACATGGCGTCGCCGACGCGCGTTCGTCTGCGGTCACAGCGGAGAGCAGAGAGGTGACCTGGCTGATACCGGTTTCGATCTGGGTGCGGCTCGTCACGATCGTTGTCCTCGGATCTCTCGGAAGGCTGGGTATGCGGCGAGCGTAGGTGCACCTCCGAGCCCCCGCAGCGGAAACGGGGAAGGCACAACCGCACGGTCGACCGGAGGGTCTGGAAGACTGCGGGTTCATGCGGGGAATCATTCTGGCGGGCGGCACGGGCTCGCGTCTTCATCCGATCACGATGGGCGTCAGCAAACAGCTGGTCCCGGTCTACGACAAACCGATGATCTACTACCCGCTCTCGACCCTGATCCTCGCCGGGATCCGCGAGATCCTCATCATCACCACCCCCCAGGACGCCGACCAGTTCACCCGCCTCCTCGGTGACGGCTCCCAATTCGGCATCGACTTGACCTACAAGGTCCAACACGAGCCGAACGGCCTCGCGCAGGCATTCGTGTTGGGAGCCGAGCACATCGGCACCGACTCCGCGGCATTGGTGTTGGGCGACAACATTTTCTACGGCCCGGGCCTGGGAACTCAACTGTCCCGCTTCGAGACCATCGACGGCGGAGCGGTCTTCGCCTACGAAGTCTCCGACCCCACCGCCTACGGCGTCATCGAATTCGACGACAACCGCAAAGCCATCTCGTTGGAAGAAAAGCCGGCCGCCCCGAAATCGAACTACGCCGTCCCCGGCCTGTACTTCTACGACAACGACGTCATCGCCATCGCCCGCGACCTCGAGCCCTCCGCGCGTGGGGAATACGAGATCACCGACGTCAACCGCCACTATCTGGAGGCCGGCCGCCTCCAGGTCGAGGTCCTGCCCCGCGGCACCGCCTGGCTCGACACCGGCACCTTCGACTCTCTCCTCGATGCCTCGAACTACGTGCGCACCATCGAACAACGCCAAGGCCTGAAAATCGGATCCCCCGAAGAAGTGGCCTGGCGACGCGGATTCATCACCGACGACGAACTGCGCGTGCGCGCCGAGAAGCTCGTCAAATCCGGCTACGGCACCTACCTGCTCGATCTGATCGACCGAGGGATCCGATGACCTTTCGTGAGTTGAGCATCGCCGGTGCCTACGAATACACCCCACGCCAGTTCGGAGACGACCGCGGCGTGTTCTTCGAATGGTTCAAAGCGTCGGCGTTCGAGGAGACCACCGGTCGAGCGCTCGATCTGAAGCAGGCGAACTGTTCGGTCTCCGCCGCAGGCGTGCTCCGCGGGATCCACTTCACCACCAACCCGCCCGGGCAAGCGAAATACGTCACCTGCGCCCGCGGCGCGTTCCTCGACGTCATCGTCGACCTGCGGCTCGGCTCCCCGACGTTCGGGCAATGGGACTCGGTGCTGATCGACGACATCGACCGCAAAGCGGTGTTCCTGTCCGAAGGACTCGGCCACGCCATCCTGTCGCTCGAAGACAATTCCACCGTCATGTACCTGTGCAGCCTCGAGTACACCCCGGCCCTGGACCGCGACATCAACCCCCTCGACCCCGCCCTGGGCATCGACTGGCCCACCATCGGACGCGACGGATCACCTTTGACCTACGAGCTCTCCGACAAGGACACAGCCGCCCCCGCCCTCGCCCAAGCCCTCGAAGCCGGCAGCCTCCCCACCTTCTAGCTACCGGATCTTGAAGATCACGAATCGCTGAACGAGGAAGTTGATGACCGTCGCCGTGCCCTGCGCGATGACGAAGGCCACGTTGGCGTACCAGAAACCGTCCGGAAGAGCCTGGTAGAGCCAGGTGTAGATGCCCACCTGGACGGCGAAGGTGACGCCGTACAGCGCGACGACGGCGAAGAACCGGGCGCGCGACGGAGCCGCATTGAAGGTCCAGCGGCGGTTGATCAGGTAGGCCGTCGTCGTTCCGAGCACGAAGCCGATGGCCTTGGCCAGCGTCACCCCGACCCCGAACACGAAATGCAGGAGCAGGTTGACGCCCTGGTCGACGATGGCCGACAGCACACCCGTCGCCAAGAAACGCAGCACCTGCGTCTTGAGATCGAGGGCCGCGTCGGCGATGTTCTCGGTCAGCGGCAGCTCGACGGGTAGCGGAACGTGATGCTGCAACTCGTCGTCCTCGGGCGACCAGTCGTCGCCCGTTGAGCCTTCTTCTGCGGAGCGGTCGGGGGTGGACACGAGGACTGACACTAGCCGCTGCCGCGGTGCGGGTACCCTCTTGAGCGATGTCCACGACAGCCGACGACGCACTCTTCCCCCTGGAACCACAGGCCGCGAACACTGCGCCGCTACCCACGCAGACCCGCACACTCACCGGTTGGGGCCGCACCGCGCCCTCCACCGGAGAGGTGCTCTCGACCTCCGACCCCGAGCTCATCGCGAACGCGGTCAAGCAGGTCGCCGAGCAGAACGACTCCAAGCCGGCCTACCTTCGACGCGGCGTCATCGCCCGCGGCCTCGGCCGCTCCTACGGTGACAACGCGCAGAACTCCGGCGGGCTCGTCATCGACATGAATGCGCTGAACGGCATTCACAGCATCGACGCGTCGACGCGCATCGTCGACGTCGACGGTGGCGTCAACCTCGACCAGCTGATGCGTGCCGCGCTTCCGTTCGGCCTGTGGGTACCGGTGTTGCCGGGTACGCGCCAGGTCACCATCGGTGGGGCCATCGGAACGGACATCCACGGTAAGAACCATCACAGCGCGGGTAGCTTCGGCAACCACGTCCGCTCGATGGAACTGCTCACCGCGGACGGTCAGATCCGCCACCTGACGCCGTCGGGCAAGAACGCCAAACTCTTCTGGGCGACGGTCGGCGGCAACGGACTGACCGGCATCATCCTGCGCGCAACCATCGAGATGACACCGACGGAAACGGCATATTTCATCGCCGACGGCGACGTCACCAGCACCCTCGACGAGACCATCGCACTGCACAGCGACGGCAGCGAGAACAACTACGACTACTCCAGCGCATGGTTCGACGCGGTTGCTCCACCACCCAAGCTCGGTCGCGCGGCTGTCTCTCGTGGATCGTTGGCGCGCCTGGATCAGTTGCCGGAGAAGCTGCAGAAGGATCCGTTGCTCTTCAACGCGAAGCCTTTGGTGAAGTTCCCCGACATTTTCCCGAACGGACTCGCGAACAAGTACACCTTCTCGGCCGTCGGCGAGGTCTGGTACCGCAAGTCGGGCAACTACCGCAACAAGGTGCAGAACCTCACGGCGTTCTACCACCCACTCGACATGTTCAGTGAGTGGAACCGTGCCTACGGCTCCAAGGGATTCCTGCAGTACCAGTTCGTGGTGCCGCCGGAGGCCGTCGACGAGTTCAAGAAGATCATCGTCGATATCCAGAAGTCCGGGCACTACTCGTTCCTCAACGTGTTCAAGCTGTTCGGGCCCGGAAACAAAGCGCCACTGAGCTTTCCGATTCCGGGTTGGAACATCTGCGTCGACTTCCCGATCAAGCCGGGCTTGAACGAGTTCGTCCGCGAACTCGACAAGCGCGTGCTCGAATTCGGTGGCCGTCTGTACACCGCGAAAGATTCGCGCACCGACGCCGAGACGTTCCATTCGATGTACCCGCGGATCGACGAGTGGATCAAGGTCCGTCGATCCGTAGACCCCACAGGCGTTTTCGCCTCCGATATGGCTAGAAGGCTGGAACTGCTGTGACGATAGACGCCGTAGGTAACCCCCAGACGATTCTCGTTCTGGGTGGCACCAGCGAGATCGGTCTCGCGATCACCGAGGAGTACCTGTCGAAGTCTCCGGCACGTGTCATCCTCGCCGCGCTGCCGAACGACCCGCTGCGCGAGAGCGCCGTCGCACAACTGACCGCCAAGGGCGCAAAGTCCGTCGACGTCATCGACTTCGATGCACTCGACACCGCGTCGCATCCCAAGGTGATCGACGCCGCCTGGGCCAAGGGTGACGTCGATGTCGCCATCGTCGCCTTCGCCGTCGACTTCGATGCCGAGCAGCTCTGGCAGGACCAGCGCAAGGCCGTCCTCGCCGCGAACATCAACTACACCGCTTCGGTGTCGGTCGGTGTGCTGCTGGGCGAGAAGATGAAGGCGCAGGCGTACGGCCGCATCATCGTCATGTCCTCGGTGGCAGGCGAGCGGGTTCGTCGCTCCAACTTCGTCTACGGCTCCACCAAGGCCGGCCTCGACGGGTTCTACCTCGGACTCGGAGAAGCGTTGCGCGAGTTCGGGCCTCGCGTCACCGTGGTTCGTCCGGGCATGGTGCGCACCAAGTTCAGCGCGCACGTCAAGGAAGCGCCGATGACCGTCGACAAGGAGGTCATCGCGAAGCTCGCGGTGAACGCCTCGCGCAAGGGCACTCCCCTCATCTGGACGCCTGCTCCCTGGCGTCTGGTGATGATGGTGCTGCGACACGTACCGCGGCCGATCTTCCGCAAGCTGCCCATCTAACTGTATGACTGTCGGGGTTGCGCCGGCGCGCAGAACTGCTTCTGCCGTCGGAGAAATAGTTGCCGGAATCCTCGTCGCAGTCGTCGTGGCTACGGTCGGGTTGTACGCCTTCTCACTGGTTCAGTGGCCGGCGTTCAACTCGTCCAACGTCACTCGCGCTCTGACGACCCTGGGCCAGGTCGTAGCTGCGGCACTGTTCGCCACGTCGATCTACCTGTACCGAATCCACAAGTGGCCGTGGATCGCTCGACTCTCGGCGTGGGTCGGTCTGTCCGGCTTCGTCACCGTCACCCTCGGCATGCCCTTGGCGGCAACCAAGCTGTACCTGTTCGGCATCTCGGTCGACCAGGAATTCCGTACCGAATACCTGACGCGCCTGACCGATTCGGCGTCGTTGCGCGACATGACGTACACCGACATCCCGCCGTTCTACCCCGCCGGTTGGTTCTGGCTCGGCGGACGCGTCGGCAACGTGTTGGGCATGGACGGGTGGGAAGTATTCAAGCCCTACGCAATCGGGCTGCTCGCCGTTACATCGGTGGTCGCATTCGTGTTGTGGAAGGCCCTGATTCGCAGCGACTGGGCTGTCGCCGCCAGTGCCGTCACCACTGCGCTCGTCGTCGCCTACGCCTCCCCCGAGGCCTACAGCGCCGTCATCGTGCTGCTCTTCGCCCCCGCACTTGTGCTGGCATGGGGTGCGTTGCACAGAAAAGCGGCCGGCGGGTGGGGAGCGGCGGCAGGCACCGGCCTCTTCCTCGGACTGGCCGCGACGTTCTACACCCTGTACCTGGGCCTGGCCGCATTCACCGTCGTACTCATGGCGCTGTTCGCCGCTGTTCTCGCCTATCGCGAGCGCAAGACCTGGAAAGTACTGGTGCCCATCGCGATCAAGGTCGCCTCGATCGCCGCCATCTCCGGCGTCATCGCCGCGACGGTGTGGCTGCCGTACCTCATCGACTTCCTGCGCGGAGCACCGTCCACATCGGGCACGGCGCTGCACTATCTACCCGAAGCCGGTGCAACACTTCCTTTCCCGATGTTCGAGTTCTCCATGTCGGGTGCGCTGTGCCTGATCGGCACGGTATGGCTGGCAGTGCGCTTCTCCTCCTCGCGTCGAGCGCAGGCACTCGGCGTCGGCGTCGTCTCGATCTACCTGTGGACACTGCTGTCCATGGCCGCCACGGCCGCGGGCACCACGTTGCTTTCCTTCCGACTCGAAGCGGTCTTGATCGTATTGCTCGGCAGCGCAGGCGTTTTCGGCTTTCTCGAAGGTAGTCACGCGATCTACCAGGCCATCAACGAACCGCCCAAGTTCCGTATCGCGGCCGTCGTCGTGGCGATCATCGGTGCTATGGCCTTCGCGCAGAACATCCCCCAGGTACTGCAGAGCGAGATCACCGTCGCGTACTCCGACACCGACGGTGACGGCAACCGCGCCGACATGCGCCCACCGAGCGCGGTCTCGTACTACCGCGAGGTAGACGACGCCCTCACCGAGCAGACTCAGCGCCCACGCGACGAGACGGTCGTGCTGACCGCGGACACCTCGTTCCTCAGCTACTACCCGTACTTCGGCTTCCAAGGACTGACCTCGCACTACGCCAACCCGCTGGCGCAGTTCGATCAGCGAGCCGACGCCATCGAGCAATGGACCGAGCTCGAGACACCCGACCAATTGATCGAGGCGTTGAACACCAGCCAGTGGCGCGCGCCGGACGCCTTCCTCTTCCGACGCGGAGCCGACGGCTACACACTGCGCCTGGCCGAGGACGTCTACCCGAACGACCCCAACGTGCGTCGCTACACCGTCACCTTCCCGGAGTCACTGTTCGAGGATCCGCGCTTCACCGTGACGGATATTGGGCCCTTCGCGCTGGTCGTTCGTACTGCTTGACCGACATCGGGGTTCGGCACGGTCGAACTTCGAGTGTCAGCCCAGCCAACCGGACGTACCCGGGTCGGTGGGGCTCGTACTGTTCACGATCAGCGTGTGTGCGGCTGTGCAGACCTGGGCTGGATCGACAGTGAGGAAGTACCTCCACTGGTTCGACGGCGACGCTGGACCATCGGGGTCGAGTGGGCGTGCGACCAAGGCGCAGTAGAACCGTTGGCCGATAACGGCGATGGCACCGATTCTTTCCGAGGGTTGAACCAGGTCGGCGTGGCGTACCCCGTCGGTGGCGGTGAACAGTGCGCGAGGTGCGTCGAGTGCTTTCACATACGGGTGTTTGCGTGCGAGACGCCGCAGCGTTCGCGCCATGTCGGCTGAGCACATGTCGGGTTCTGGGAATGCGATCACAATCGTCAGAGCTTCCGCGGTGGCCGTTGCGAAGTCGAGTAGGTGGTCGGAAATGGACGCGAGGACCGAGATCGATGTCGTGTCGGTGGCACGGTCGTCGAGGATCTCTGTCAACGGTCTCGTCACAGGAGGGCGTGGCTGTACCGGAAAGGACGACGTCTGGGATGCATCGAGGGGGGCGGGCCGGCCGAGATGAAATCCTTGTCCGTAGGCGGCACCCCACGCGATCGCCTTCTCCTTCTGTCTCTCGGTTTCGATTCCTTCGGCGATGAGTGCAACATCGAACCGGCTCGCGTAGGCAAGAACGGCGAGCAAGGTGGCGAGCTTGTCGCCCGTGAGGTCGTCGTCGAGCAACGATCTGTCGAGTTTGATCACCTCGGGTGCGAGAAGGGGCAGGACCACCATCGAGTCGGGGTCGGCACCGACGTCGTCGAGAGCGATGATGATGCCGTCACGTCGCAGTCGGTCGGCTGATCGGAGTAACCGCGCCGGGTCTGTGAGCAGGGAGCGTTCGGCGAATTCCGCAACGGGCCGAACCTGCGAGCCGCCTCCACGCAACAGTTCGCTGAGGCGACGGGCCGAGGTCGACGAGTTCTCGGAGGAAATCGCTTCGGCTTCTATGTTGACGAACAACGTACGTGGCGGGTGGTTGGCGGGGGTGAATTGCGCCGCTGCGGCGACTGCTGACGCTATGCATCTACGGTCCAATTCCTCGGCTATCCCCATGGTGCGAGCGATGTCGAAGATCTGGTCCGGCGAGGTGTCCGGAAAAGCTGGCCACCGGGTGAGCGCCTCGTGCGCAACCACCAACCCGGTCCTCGAGTCGACGATCGGCTGAAAGACTGAGATCAGTGAGCTGAAACGCTCATCGAAGTCACCGTCGACGCCCAACTTTCACCCCATATTCTCGATCCCAGTGCTGCACATGCACAAAGACTTTCGTTCCCTGCGCCGAGGCACGCGGGGGCGTTGCCTGCATACGGGCTTCGCCACAGTGGTGATGCCGGCGACTGCGTTGCTACTGACCCGCACTGCCGGAGAGTCTTTAGTACCGTGAAACAGTCTGACATGCCTCCAGGCCGTCGGACATGATCGGCGTGCTCGTCGTCGACAGTCATCCGAAAGATGCGGAGCATCAGCAATGTCAGAGCACACGGTGTTCGACCCATCCGAGCGTGAACAGGATGCGGTGGTCCGTGCTCTGCTCGATGATCCCAACGTCAGTGTCATCGACACGACACTGGATCAGCTGGCTTCGCTCCGCCGGTTACTTCCCGCGATAGCGGGCGACTCCGAGGAATTGCCACGGTGGGTGCATTACCCATGGCGGCGCACAATGGTGCGGGTCCTCGGCCCACGCGACTTCGATCGGCTGCGACTGGACCGCAACAGAAACAAGATCACTTCCGAGGAACAAGCTCGGTTCAGAGGATTGCGAGTGGGAGTTGTCGGGTTGAGTGTCGGCCACGCCGTCGCCCACACCCTCGCGCTGGAAGGACTGTGCGGCGAGTTGCGTCTGGCGGACTTCGACGAGCTCGATCTCTCGAATCTCAACCGTGTCCCGTCCTCGGTGTTCGATTTGGGCGTGAACAAGGCGGTCGTCGCTGCCCGACGGATCGCCGAACTCGACCCCTACCTGAATGTGCAGGTGTTCGCGGACGGTGTGACGGCAGAGACTCTCGATGGCTTTCTGGACGGGCTCGATCTAGTTGTGGAGGAATGCGACTCGATCGACACCAAACTGCTGGTCCGTCATCACGCCCGCGCCCGCGGTATCCCCGTGGTGATGGAGACCAGCGATGGAGGCGTCCTCGATGTCGAACGCTTCGATCTCGAACCCGACCGACCGGTGTTCCACGGACTGCTCGGAGAGATGAAGACCGCGGATGTGGCCGACTTGACCGTCGAACAGAAGAGCACAATCGCAGCGACGTTGCTCGAACCGACCAAACTGACGCCCCGAATGATCGCATCGGTGCCGGAAATCGGGCGCACGCTCTCGACCTGGCCACAGCTCGGCGGAGACGTCGCGCTCGGTGGTGCCGCTGTGACCGCTGCTGTGAGGGCATTCGGCCGCGGTGAACCGCTCGCGTCCGGTCGGCGGCGAATCGACCTGGATGCGTTGGTGCGCACCGGACGCGACCCGGCAGCCGGCCCTGAGAACGTATGAGCGGGCGCACCCCCGACCGGACGCATCGCCAGATACTGTTCTTGGGGTTCGCCCGACTTTGATCCGAGGAATTACCCGATGAACGTGATCGACAAGTCGTCTCGTCGGCGAGCGAACTCCTGGCGGTCACGGCTCGATACCCGCACGACCGCAGTCATTGCCAGCGCCACCGGTGCCGTACCGCTGTTGGCTATTGCCCTGCTGTCTCCGACGTTCTTGCGGCCGAACGCACTTCCGATTCTCATCGTGGTGCTGACGTTCACCGCCGTCACCGTGCTCTTCGCTGCCAAAGTGGGGAGGTTGAGTGAACGCCAATTCGCCGTCCTGGGGTTCGGAGGCATGACCGGAGTCGCGATCAGTGCCTTCCTGATCGCCGATCCATCCGGCACGCGTGCGGTCACCTCGATGCTGGCCATCGTTCCGGCAATTGCGGCATCGAGCTCACCGCCACGAGTCACCGCCGGCTTGTCGGCGGCCTCGGTGGTCATGGCCACGGTGCTGTCGGTGGTCAGTGTGGGATCTTCGGGGTGGGCGGTGACTGCCGTTGCGATCGGTGCCGCCGCGACCACGGTGCTGGTGCCGGTTGCGCTCATCGGCGGCCTGCGCCGAACCCTGTCCTCGGTGAACGAGAAACTGCAACGGCTGGCCGACACGGACCCGTTGACGGGGCTGGTCAATCGCCGTGGACTGCTCTCGAATGCCCAGGTCCTCGTGCACGAGGCGTGCGAGCGGAGGGAACCATTGTCTGCTCTCGTCGTCGATGTCGACTATTTCAAGACCGTCAACGACACCGCCGGTCACACGGCCGGGGACCGAACGCTTGCGGCAGTCGCCGACACCCTGGCTCGCGCTGTACACGCAGAGGTCGGCGAATCCGAAGCAGTCGTCGCGCGAACCGGTGGCGAAGAGTTCCTGATCCTCGCCCCGCACCGAGACGGTCACGAACTCACGCAGCAGATACTCGATCGAATCCGGTCCGACTGCCCGGTCACTGTCAGCATCGGAACGGTGACACTCGACGTACGACCCACTGCACCCGGTGACCCGGCGCTGCCCACCGCAGGCGTTGCTTCCAGCGAATCGGGCGGTCTCGATCAGGTGCTCGACGCGGTCGTCCGTGCCGCCGACGCAGCGCTCTACCGCGCCAAAGCCGACGGTCGAGATCGGGCGTACCACGCAGGCACACTCACGATCGGCTGGTCGGGCAGCCCCAGGTCCGGACAGACGCGGACGAGCCGCCCCAAAGACTCCACCAGCCGTCACGCCACCGACGGGATGCGCTGACCGTACCCACACAGTGAGCGGGCCTCGCGGACCATCGACTGCCACACCTCGGGCCTCGCGTTGCGGGCCAGCGAGTCCATGTCCCACCACATCATGACGGTCCTGTACTGCTCACTCGGGTACGCCGCAGCAGGGATGGCGTGGTCGATCCGCCCCCCGGAGCTCTCCCACAAACGTAGGACGTGATCGGCCGCGCTGGCGAACAGGTACCGGCTACCGGTCAATTCGAGCGTCGGCAATGCGGTTCGAGCCAGGACATTCGACACCGTCCGCCCTGCGGCCCCCGCATCCACCCACGCGCTCTTCATTTCCACGATCCCGTGGGAGAGCCGAGCGTGCAACAGTTCGGTGACCAGCGGCAGTCCAGGCGAGTCCTCCCATTCGGCCAACACGTGGGATTGCTCGATCATCGTGTACGGGCCCTGGGCTCTGACGCCGCCGAGCATCTGCCCTGCCTTGTCGAGCACCACGTAGAACAGGGTTGTCGTTGCGCCCGAAGCGACTTCGTCCATATCGAGTGCAGCGGTGACACCATGGCGAGAGTACGATTCCCACGCTCCTTCGACGTAGCGGGACCACAGCTCCGGGGAACCCGATGGCGTCGCGGCCGTCAATGTCATGGTTCCCCCGGCGCAACGCGTCGACCAGGGACCGGCATCGAGCCCTTCTCGGAGAGGGCCGGGCATATCGGGTTCGTGTGCCCGTGAGCTCGGCCGATGTGCCGAGTGGACGCTAGGGAATACGGGGGTCGTCAACGGTGAACTCCTGAGTGATGATCGACAACCCTTCTGAGGCATGTCGAGCGTGTTGTTTGATTTTTGAACAGTTGTCAGGCTCATTGTGCAACAAACAAGCGCCCGGACCGAGGTTTGCTGCCGAAACATACTTCAAGTTCTTTTTGTAGACTTAAGTTGTGTTATATCACTGCATTATTCGATAAATGGGCCAGAATTTTATGACTGGGAACAAGTCCGGGGGTCTCCAGTCACAGAGCGGGCAGGCTCCCACCCAACGGTGTGACCCACGTCGTTCAGGTTTCCGCCTGCCGTGATCTTTCTGTAACCTCGACGCGATGACCACCCACGACCAGAGAGTTCTCGAGCGGCAGCCGACCACGGCACCGGCTCGACACTCCGGCGTCGGGCGCGGTGACGCTGTTGCGGCGGTGGGATTCCTTGTGGCCGCGGTGTACGTCCTGCAGGGCCAGTGGCGAAATCTGAGCGGCGGCTACCTCTACAACAGTGGCCAGGACCAGACGATGTGGGAGTGGTTCTTCTCCGTCGCCGCCCATGCCGTCGCGCATCTGGACAACCCGCTGTCGAGTGACCTGCAGAATTACCCGCTCGGGGTGAATCTGATGGCGAACACGGCAATGTTCGGCATCTCGATACCCCTGGCCCCGATCACATTGCTCTTCGGACCGACCGTCACCTGGGCGATCGCCCTCACCGCCGGCCTCGCCGGAACCTCCTTCGCCTGGTACTGGCTGTTCTCGCGTCAGCTGAACGCCTCCAAGGGTGCGGCCGCGATCGGCGGTGCGCTGTGCGGCTTCGCGCCCGGAGCAATTTCCCACGCCAACGGGCACCCCAACTTCGTGGTGCTATTCCTGCTTCCGGTCATCGCGATGCTGGTCACGCGCATCGCCCACGGCGGCGGAACCACCAAGAACACCGTCGGGCTCGGCTTGATCGTCGCGCTGCAGATCCTTCTCGGCGAAGAGCCGCTGCTGATTTTCGCGATGTCGTTCGCCATCTTTGCCGTCGCCTACTACGTGACCCGGCCACGTTCGCTGTGGCCGGCTGTTCGCAATGCCGTGCCCCGGCTCGCTGTATCGGCCACGATCGCGCTGGCCATCGTCGCGCTTCCGCTGTGGTGGCAGTTCTTCGGACCACAGTCGTATTCCTTTCTCGAACACGGACCGATGGGCAACGACGCCAAGGCCCTGTTCCAGTTCCCGACGCAATCGATCGGCGGCGTCGCGACTCCGGGGCAGAACGTCCGCATCAACGCCACCGAGGAGAACGCGTACTTCGGGTGGCCGCTGCTGGTGCTGTGCCTGGTGGCTGCCGTGTGGATGTGGCGCGTCGCCTGCGCCCGTGCCGCCGCGGCAACGGCAATCGTCATGAGCGTGCTCTCGCTCGGTGCGACGCTGATGATCGGCAAGAACGACACCGGCATCACCCTGCCGTGGACGAAGCTCGCCGAGTACCCACTCGTCGAATCCGTCCTCGAGACCCGCTTCGCCCTCGGTGCGGTCCCCGCTTTGGCCCTGCTGCTTGTACTGGCCACCGATCGGACGTTCCGGAACGGACTGCGCCCACTGCCTGCCTTCTGGATCGCCGGACTCGCCCTCGCACTCGTTCCGCTGATCCCGACGCCGCTGGTTGCCGTCGACAAATCTCCGACGCCGGAGTTCTTCGCCGACGGCGAGTGGGAGAACTACGTCGACGACGGTTCCGTCGTTACCGTGCCCCTGCCACGGCCCGAGGACGCCCGCCCGCTGCGCTGGCAGATGGACGCCGACATGGGCTTCAAGCTGGCAGCCGGATACTTCGTCGGACCGAGTGATCAAGAAGAGAAGGTTGCCAAGTACGGAGCCGTCGACCGGCCGACGGCACTGCTGCTGGGCTCGGTGTACGACCAAGGCACTGTCCCGGAGATAACCGACGATCAACGTGCGCAGGCCGTCGAGGATCTGACGTTCTGGGAGGCGGACGTGGTCGTACTGCCGCCGAGCAAGCGGACCGTTGCACTGCGCACCACCGTCACCGAACTGCTCGGCGTCCAGCCGCAATACACCGGTGGCGTGTGGGTGTGGGATGTGCGGACGCTCGTCCAATAGCATCGTCGGCGTGCCCGAGACCGCTCCGAACGTCAAGACCGCCCGGCTGATAGCGATCGTCACCGGAATCATCGGTGCACTCCTGGCCATCGCAACGCCCCTGCTGCCGGTTCAGCAGGACGTCGCGACGCTGTCGTGGCCACAGAGCTCGTTCGGCAGCGTGAACGCCCCGTTGGTGAGCTACTCGCCCGTCGACCTCGAGGCAACCGTTCCGTGCAGCGCGGCCACTGCTTTCACCGACGGCGGCACGCTGGTCTCCACCGCACCCATCGCCGCTGCGAAGACCGAGCAGAAGGCACTGATCGTCCGGGTCGACGACGGCCGACTGCAGGTGCTGCTGCGCGATCGCGTTCTTGCCGAGGCACCCGTCGACGAGCTGAGCGGTAACTGCGCGCTGACCGTGTCGTCGAACGCCACTCGCACGGTCGTCGACCTCGACGGCAACGCGAACACCGTGGACGGAGACATCCGGCCCCAGGTCGTCGGCGTGTTCACCGATCTCACGGCACCGGTCGACGGCCTGAACGTGCGCGTGGACATCGACTCGCGCTATTCCTCCACTCCGACGACGTTCAAGTTGCTGGCGATGATCGTCGGCGCACTCGCTGTCATCGCCTCCCTGTTCGCGCTGCATCGACTCGACGGCATGGACGGGCGACGCCACCGACGATTCCTTCCCTCGCGCTGGAAATCCGTTACCGGAGTCGACGCCGTTGTGGTGGGTGTGCTGGTGCTGTGGCACTTCATCGGCGCGAACACTTCCGACGACGGTTATCTGCTCAACATGGCCCGCGTCTCCGAGAACGCCGGCTACATGGCCAACTACTTCCGTTGGTTCGGCGTCCCGGAAGCACCGTTCGGCATGCCCTACTACGACATGCTGGCCGCCCTCGCCAAGGTCAGCACCGCCAGCATCTGGATGCGCCTGCCCGCCACCATCGCCGCGCTGCTGTGCTGGCTGGTCATCAGCCGCGAGGTCATCCCGCGTCTGGGCCGCGCGGTGCTCACCAACCGCGTCGCACTGTGGACCGCGGGACTGGTGTTCCTCGCCTTCTGGCTCCCCTACGACAACGGATTGCGGCCCGAACCGATCATCGCTCTCGGCGCATTGTTGACGTGGTGCTCGATCGAACGCGCCATCGCTACCGGACGACTGCTCCCAGCCGCGGTCGGCACGCTGATCGCCGCCTTCTCCCTCGCCGCCGGACCCACCGGGTTGATAGCCGTCGCCGCCCTGCTCGCCGGGCTGCGCCCGTTGGTGATGATCGTGGTCAAGCGGGCTCGGGAGGTGGGTCTGCTCGCCGTTCTCGCGCCGCTGGTCGCGTCGGGACTGGCGGTGTTGATCGCGATCTTCGCCGACCAGACTCTGAGCACCGTGCTCGAAGCGACCCGGGTGCGCTCGGCCATCGGACCGAACGTGCCGTGGTTCGAAGAGCGCGTGCGCTGGGACGCACTGATGACCATCTCACCCGACGGCTCCCTCGCCCGACGATTCGGCATGTTCGCGATGCTGCTGTGCATCGTCGTGTGCATCGCGGTGATGCTCCGCAAGAACGGACGCATTCCCGGCACCGCCACCGGGCCGTCGCGTCGGATACTCGGAATCATCCTGGGCGCATTGGCTTTGATGATGTTCACCCCCACCAAGTGGACCCACCACTTCGGTGTGTACGCCGGTCTCGCGGCGTCGCTGGCCGCATTGGCGGCAGTGGCCGTCACCGCGGCGACCGTACGATCTCCACGCAACAGAACACTGTTCACTGCCGCTGTTCTGTTCCTGACGGCGGTGGCGTTCACCAGCTCCAACGGCTGGTGGTACGTGTCGAGCTACGGAATTCCGTGGTTCGACAAGCCGCCGTCCATTGCCGGCAAGGGCTTTTCGACGATCCTGCTCGGCCTGACGGTTCTGACGCTCCTCTACGCGGCCTACCAGCACGTCCGATTGCCTTATCGCAGAAAAGAACCCACCACACGACGCCGATTCGCGCCGTCCGCACTGACCATTGTCGCCGGCGGCGTCGTCGCCTTCGAAGTGCTCTCCTTCGCCAAAGGCGCTGTGGCGCAATACCCCGCGTACTCCATCGCCCGCTCCAACTTCTCGGCTCTCGCCGGAAATTCGTGCGGACTCGCCGGTGACGTGCAGGTGGAAACCGACGTCAACGGATCGGTGCTACAACCGATCGACCCAGCAGCGGACGCACTCGGAGCGGGCGGTAGTACCGGATTCACGCCCGACGGCGTCGCCCAGGATCTGACCGCAGACTCCGAGGACACCGCGCAGGGCAGCGCCAACTCCATCCGACCCGAGGACTCCGAACAGAGCGCGGCGGCAACCTCGTCGAACTCCGCGGGCACCTCCGGCGGTACCAACGAGAACGTCGGAATCAACGGTAGCTCGGTCGCCCTGCCCTTCGGCTTGAATCCCGCGACCACTCCGGTGCTCGGTAGCTTCGATGCCACCGAGCCTGCATCGCTGACCTCCGGTTGGTACCAGCTCTCCGACACCGACCGCGGCGACCTGATCGCCATCGCCGCCGCAGGCCGAATCCGATCGGTGGACAAGGACGGCATCGTCACCCCGGGCCAACGCGTCGAACTGGAATACGGACGCCGCGACGGTAGCGACGTCCAGGCACTGGGCCGCGTCACGCCTCTCGACATCGGCCCGTCGCCGTCGTGGCGCAATCTGCGCGTCCCGATGAGCGATCTACCGGCCGAGGCAGACGTCGTTCGCATCGTCGCCGAGGACAACGATCTGGCCGGCGACCAATGGCTCGCCGTCACCCCGCCTCGCGTCCCGAAGACACAGACGCTGAACTCGCTCGTCGGATCGACCGATCCGGTGTTGCTGGACTGGGCCGTCGGACTGGCCTTCCCGTGCCAGCGACCGTTCGATCATCGGGACGGCGTCGCCGAGGTTCCGAAGTACCGGATTCTGCCCGACCGCACCGGGGCCGAATCCACCAACGCCTGGCAGGACTCGATCGGCGGTGGCCCACTCGGCTGGACCGAACTGCTCCTCGGGGCGCAGACGCTGCCGTCGTATCTTGCCGACGATTACGCCCGGGACTGGGGTTCGATCGAGAGATACATGCCACTCGACCCTGACGCCGCGACGGCCGAGATCGCCGTCGAGCAGCAGTCTCGGTCGGGACTGTCCAGCGACGGACCGATGAAAACAGACTGAAGTCCTGTTTTTCGGTGGGTTACGGGGACGGTGCCTGTGTGACCTCTTCGTCACGCTCGCATAACATCGACTCTCGTGCCCGACGTCGTGACAGATTCATCAGCTGGTCCCCCCGTCCCCGCTCCACTGCGAGCCTCGGACGAACTTCGTGCTCAGGTACGAATTCCACGGCTGATCGCCATGGTGGCCGGCGTGCTCGGTGTGCTGTTCGCACTGATCACTCCGTTCGCCCCTGTCACGCAGACCACCGCCACCATTGCGTGGCCGCAGAACGGGCTCCTGCAGGACGTGGACGCCCCGCTGGTGTCCCAGGCACCGGTGAGCCTCAGTGCGACCCTGCCGTGCTCTGCTGTCGCCGCGCTCCCCGCGTCGGGCGGGCTGCTGTTGGCGACGGCACCCCCGCAGGGTGAAGGCGCTGCGCTGAACAGTTTGTTCGTGCGCGTCGGTGAATCGAACGTCGACGTCCTCGATCGCAACGTCGTGGTCGCGACGGCACCTCGCGCCGACGTCCAGAGCACGCGCTGCGCGGCCATCGAAATCACCTCGAACGACCAGTACACCTCGGCCGCGTTCACCGGCCTGACGAACGACGACGGCCAGCCCCTGCAAGGCCGGCTCGACGGCGATCTGCGCCCCCAGGTCGTCGGAATCTTCAGCGATCTCAGCGGCGCGGCACCCGCGGACATGTCCGTCACCGTCGACGTCGACTCCCGCTTCTCGTCGTCGCCGACGTTGCTCAAGTTGCTGATCATGATCCTGGCGATCGCCTGCACCGCGCTGGCCATCGGTGCACTCGGACGACTCGACGGCACCGATCGCCGCGCACACCGCCGCTTCTTCCCGTCCCACTGGTGGAAGTTCACCGGTGTCGACGTCACCGTCCTCGGTGTTCTGGTGGGGTGGCATTTCGTCGGTGCCAACACCTCCGACGACGGCTACCTGCTCACGATGGCCCGCGCCGCCGACCACTCCGGCTACATGGCCAACTACTTCCGCTGGTTCGGCGTCCCCGAAGCACCGTTCGGCTGGTACTACGACGTGCTCGCCGTCTTCGCCAAGATCTCGACCGCAAGCCCGTGGATGCGATTGCCCGCCCTCATCGCCGGAGTCCTGTGCTGGATGGTGATCAGCCGCGAGGTGGTTCCGCGCCTCGGTCGTGCAGTACGCAAGTCCAACGTCGCGCTCTGGACCGGCGGACTGGTGTTCCTCGCCTTCTGGCTCCCGTACAACAACGGACTGCGCCCCGAACCGATCGTCGCCCTCGGCGCACTGCTCACCTGGTGCTCGGTGGAGCGTTCCATCGCCACCGGCAGGCTGCTCCCCGCCGCCGCGGCCTGTCTCATCGGAGCCTTCACCCTCGCCGCCGCTCCCACCGGATTGATGTGTGTGGCAGCACTTCTCGCCGGCGCACGACCCATCGCGCGGATCGTCGTCAGACGCCACCGTCAGGTCGGCACCCTCGCCCTGCTGGCACCGTTGGCCGCCGCCGGTGTGCTCGTCCTCGTCGTGGTCTTCGCCGACCAGACGTACGCAACGGTCATCGAGTCCACCCGAGTTCGGACCATCATCGGCCCCAACGAGGCCTGGTACCAAGACTTCCTGCGGTACTACTACCTCTTCGTCCAGACCGTCGACGGCTCCGTCGCACGCCGCTTCGCGTTCCTGACGATGCTCCTGTGCCTCTTCACGACGCTGTTCGTGCTGCTGCGTCGTCGCCGCATCCCCGGCATCGCGAACGGCCCGGCCTGGCGTCTGCTGGGCGTCGTGCTAGGCACCATCTTCTTCATGATGTTCAACCCCACCAAGTGGACTCACCACTTCGGTTCCTACGCCGGCATCGCCGGTGGGCTCGCCGCCCTGACAGCGGTGGCCGTCTCCGCCAGCGCCCTGCGTTCGCGGCGCAACCGCTCACTGTTCGCAGCCGGGCTGATGTTCGTTCTCGCACTGTCGTTCTCGGGCATCAACGGCTACTGGTACGTCTCGAGCTACGGCGTGCCGTGGTTCGACAAGACGGTGTCGCTGGGCGGCAACGAATCGGGCACCCTGTTCCTCATCCTCTTCGGACTGGTCCTTGCCGTCGCCGCCTTCCAGTACCTGCGCGAGGGATACGCTCCGCCACAGCCGAAGCCGACGTCTGCGCGCGGTAAGCGCATCCGAAAGTTCGCTGCCGCACCGCTGACCGTCATCGCCGGAATCATGGTGCTGTTCGAGGTGCTCTCGCTCGTCAAGGGTGCCGTCTCGCAGTACCCCGCGTACTCGCTCGCACGCTCGAATGTGCAATCGGTCCTGGGCAATTCGTGCGGCCTCGCAAACGATGTCCTCGTCGAGTCCAACCCCAACGCCGGCATCCTCAGCCCGTTGCCGGGCGAGTTCGATGCCACCGCAGGCCCGCTCGGCGGATCGAGCTCCACCCTGCGCAACTTCACCGCCAACGGCATTCCCAGCGACCTCAGCGCCGATGCCGTGGAAGTCAAACCAGGACAGGGCAATACCGACCAACAGGCCGTCGGACCCGCTTTCGAGGAAGGCCAGAGTTCCGGCACCGCAGGCGGTACCGGAGCCGTGGGCGTCAACGGCTCGAACGCAGCTCTACCCTTCGGTCTCGACCCCGCCACCACCCCGGTACTCGGCTCGTACCAGGAGGGCATCCAGGAACCCGCGTCGGCCACGTCGAGCTGGTACCAACTGCCCGCTCGGAGCGACGACGCACCCCTGGTCGTCTTCTCGGCAGCCGGACGCATCTGGTCGTACGACGACACCGGAGCACTCACCTACGGACAGTCACTGCTGCTCGAATACGGCAAGCGTCAGCCCGACGGAACCGTCCAGCCCGAGGGCACCTACCTCCCCCGCGACATCGGGCCCGCACCTTCGTGGCGCAACCTCCGAATCCCGTTGGCGGACATCGCACCTGACGCCGACGCCGTCCGTATCGTCGCCAACGACCCCAACCTCACCGGCGACCAATGGCTCGCATTCACCCCGCCGCGAGTTCCGGTGATGGAAAACCTGAACACCATGATCGGCAGTGAGCAGCCCGTTCTGCTCGACTGGGCCGTCGGACTTCAGTTCCCGTGCCAACGTCCCTTCGACCACCGCTACGGCGTCGCCGAAGTGCCCGGATACCGCATCCTCCCCGACCGCCCACTCGCCGTCAGCTCCACCGACACATGGCAATCGGGCGAGAACGGCGGTCCACTGGGCTGGTCCGAACTGCTCGCAAAGCCCGTCACCGTTCCCACCTACCTGAAAAACGACTGGGCCAGGGACTGGGGATCGTTGGAGCGCTACGAGCAGTACTACCCGAGCGCGGTGCCCGCTGAACTCGAGACCGCCGACGTCACCCGATCGGGTTGGTACAAAGACGGACAACTGCGGGTATTCGAGGACTGACCGCCCGGCCCCGCTCCTCGTCAATGGACCTTTGCACACGTCTCGAGCGTGCAAGGGTCCATTCAGGTTTCGACCCGTCGTGAGTCAATGGACCGTTGCAGACGTCTGAGCGCGTAGATGGTTCATTCACCTTTCCGGGAGCCACGCCCGCGGACTCCATCGGCCGGCCTTAGCATCCGAGTCCGACAGCGTCGTCCGGCTCGCGACTGGTAGCAGCCAATCCATCCACAGAATCGTCGGCTATCCACAGACAACCGGCGACAGCATCGAAACGCTACGAACGTGTCGGTGCCGAATTCCACTCTTCGGTCATGAGAAGACGATTGTGGAACACAGCTTCATTGTTCGACCTGAGCTCGACCGGCGTCGTGACGCGGCGGCAGCTTCGCGAAGCGGGCGTGAGTGACGCAGCGATCGACGGCAGATGCGCGGCCGGCGGTCCTTGGCAGCGGTTGCTGCCGGGTGTCGTACTGCTGCGCAACGGCCATCCGTCGACGCTCGAGCGGTCAGCCGCGGCGCTCGCATACGGCGGACCGAAGAGCATGATCACCGGCTGCGTCGGACTCGATTCGTTCGGATACGGCACCAACGGATCCGCCGGGGAGGTTCATCTACTGCTACCCGCGGAGATGCGTCGGGCATCGGTGTCTTTTGTCCGAGCCGAGCGGACGTGGCGGCTTCCCGAGCCGATAACCAAGGGCAGCATCCGAGTTGCTCCCCTGGTGCGTTCATTGGTCGACGCCACGCGGGCCGCGAAGTCCGAGGCACGGTGCGTCGCCTTGTTGACCGAGGTGCTCCAAAGGGGCGGCGTGACCATCGATCAGGTCGCCATCGAACTGGCCGAAGGCCCGCGTCGCTACAGCGCGCTCACCCGTCGAGTACTCCGCGAGTTGCGCGACAACGCGCACTCGGTGGCGGAACTCGAAGACCAGCGACTGTACCGAACCAGCGGGCTGCCTGCGATGACACACAACTGCGACATCTACGCCCGGAGCGGCGAGTTCATCGCCAACACCGACGGGTGGATCGACGCCGTGGCACTGGCACGTGAGGTCGATTCCGTGACCCACCATCTGTCACCGGCCGACTACCAGCGGACACAAGCACGACGCAACCGAATGCAAGCACACGGACTGATCGTCGTTTCCCATTCACCGCAAGACATCCGCGATCGGCCGAACCAGGTGCTCGAAGAATTACGGATGAACTATCAGCACGCTCTTGCCAGACCTCGACCGGATGTGGTGATGGTTCCGCGCGAATCGACCGCGTGAATGGACCACCGGACACGTCTGACCGGTGCAGTGGCTCATTGACACCGAACAAGAGGATGCGTGAATGGACCTTTGCATACGTCTGACCGGTGCAGTGGTCCATTGACGCGAACGGGAGCGGAGCGACCCCGCGTACGAAGGACCACCCCCTCCAGTCCGGCTAGATCGGGAGCAACGAGTGCTTGCGCGGACTCTTGTGCACTTCCTTGTCTTTCAGGATGTGCAGGGCCTTGCGAATTTCGAGGCGCGTCTGCGACGGCTCGATGACCGCGTCGATGTAGCCACGCTCGGCGGCGATCCACGGGGTTGCGACATGCTCGTTGTAGAAGTTGATCAGCTGCTTGCGCAGCGCCGGTGCATTCTCGCCTGCTTCGGCGAGTTGCTTACGACTCATGATGTTGATGGCACCCTCGGCGCCCATGACGGCGATGCGGGCGGTCGGCCAGGCGAGGTTGATGTCGGATCCGAGCTGCTTCGAGCCCATCACCGCGTATCCGCCGCCGTACGACTTACGAATCACCACAGTCAGTTTCGGTACCGTCGCTTCGACGAACGAGAAGATGAAGCGGCCACCGCGATGGATGACGCCGAGAGTTTCCTGGTCTACGCCGGGCAGGAAGCCGGGTGTGTCGACGAGGAAGATGATCGGAATGTTGTAGGCATCGCTGAGGCGGATGAACCGGGCGGCTTTGTCCGCTGCCTTGGCGTCGAGCGCCCCGGACAGGTGCATCGGCTGATTGCCGACGATCCCCACCGGCCGACCGTCGACGCGCGCGAATCCGGTGATGACGTTCGGTGCGGACTGGCCGGACAGCTCGTGGAATTCGCCGTCGTCGAAGATACGCAGAATGATGTCGTGCATGTCGTACCCGGCATTGTCGGCGTCGGGCATGAACGAGTCGAGCTTGCGATCGGAATCGGTGATCTCCGGCTCGAGCCCCGGATTGATCACCGGCGACTCTTCCTGGCAGCTCGACGGCATGTAGCTCAGGTAGTTGCGGATCCACTCGAACGCAGCCTTCTCGTCGGCTGCCACGTGATGGACGTTGCCGTTGATGGCCTGGACGCGGGCACTACCGAGGTCGTCGAGGCTGACGTCCTCGCCGGTGACGGACTTGATGACGTCCGGACCGGTGACGAACATGTACGCCTCTTCGGTGGCGACAACGATGTCGGTGTTGATCGGCGCGTACACCGCACCACCGGCGCACTTACCGAGGATCAACGAGATCTGCGGGCACAGGCCGGACAGCGCTTCGTGACGTCGACCCAGTTCGGCGTACCACGCGAGCGAGGTGACAGCATCCTGCACGCGAGCTCCACCGGAGTCGTTGATACCGACGACCGGGCAACCCATCTTGATCGCGAAGTCCATGATCCCGGCGACCTTACGGCCGAACATCTCGCCGACGGTTCCGCCGAACACCGTCTGATCGTGCGAGAACACCGCGATCGGGCGGCCGTCGACGGTTCCGTGACCGGTGACGACACCGTCGCTGTACAGGGCACCCGGATCGTTGGGTGCCTTCACCAGTGCACCGATCTCGACGAAGCTGCCGGGATCGAGCAACGAGTTGACGCGATCGCGAGCGCTGGGGATGCCCTTCTTCGCGCGCTTCGCGACCCCGATCTCGCCGGCCGGTTCCTTGGCCAGGTCGAGCCTCGCCCGTAGTTCGGCCAGCTTCTCGGCAGTGGTGGCACTCAAAATCTACGCTCCGGTTCTTGCAGACTCGATGTTCTCGAGCGTCTTCGACAGGTGGGCCGCAATTTTTCCAATGTACGGCTCGTCGACGACCGCGAGGTGATCGCCTCCGACGTAGACGATCTCCAGGTCCTTGACCACCGGTCCCCAACCACCGTGTTCTTCGCGGGTGGCGTACGCAGGCTCGAGCGCGATCGCGTCGTCGTGGTACTTGTCGGCCAAGTACAGCGTCACGTGCCCGCCGTACTCCTTGAGCTCGGCCGTCTGGATCGCGCGATTGTCGAGCCACGAGGTGCGCTGGTGCTCGATGATTCCGCCGGGAATCTTTGCGCCACTGAGCTTCACCAGATCGGTGATGATCCGAATCTGGCCCTCGTCGTCGGAGTCGACCAACTTGTCGTACGGGATCGGGTAGTCGACGTTGTACGTCTTCTTGGCGAACTCCGCGTACCGCTCCCAGCGCTTGCGCACCTCGTCCTTGGTGTCCGGGATCTTGGTACCGGGCATGACGGTATCGAGCAGCCCCACGTAGGCGACCTCGATACCCTCTTGCTCCATCTGACGCGCCACCTCGTAGGCGAGGATGCCGCCGAGCGACCAACCGACGAACACGTACGGTCCCTCGGGCTGGATCGCCTTGATCAGCGGCACGTACTCCGCAGCACGCGTGGCGATGGGTCCCTCGACGCGCTCGAGCCCGTACATCGGCGTGCCTGCCGGCAGCTTCCGCAGCAACGGCTCGTAGGCGACGGTGGAGCTACCCGCCGAGTGGAACGCGAACACCGGTGTCGCGGTGGAACCTTCGGGGCGGGCGCGCAGATTGCGCACAACACCGTCGATCTCACCGTCTTCGAGGTGCGGTCGGACCTTGTCTGCGAGCTGCTCGATGGTTTCCGAATCGAGGACGTCGTCGAAGGTGATCTCGCCGCCTGCCCGCTCGGTCAGACGAGCAGCCAACTTCTCGGCCGTCTCGTCGTCGAGGATCGGCAGGGTGTTGAAGATGCCCTTGGCCGATTCCTTCGTCACCACTGCCCACGTTGCGAACGTCATCCGCTCGGCATTGTCGCGCGGCGGGACGTCGGAACCGGCGGCTTCGGCGAACGCTTCCTTGCCGCCGAGGTCGGTCTGCGCCGGGGCAGCAACAGCCGGGGCAGCCTTCTCGACGGGAGCGTCGGCGGCAGGAGCATCGTCCTCGACGGGAGCAGTCTCGACGGGGGCAGGCTCGACCGAAGCCGGTGCAACGGCAGCCTGCTCGGCCGCCTTCTCTGCTGCCTGCTGGTCGGCCAGTGCCTGCACCTCGTCGCGGTTCTCGATCGCGTAGCGCAGGTACTTCTCCACCTCACGCAGGTTCGCGTCGCGCACGGCCTGCAATTGCACTGTGGGGATGTCGAATTCGTATTCCACGCGGTTCTTGATGCGGACGGCACTGAGCGAATCGAGCCCGAGTTCGATCAGCGGAACCTCGGGCGGCAGATCCTCGGGCGCGTAGCCCATGGACTCCGCCACGATGATGGCCAATCGGTCTTCGAGCTTCTGATTGCCGTTCGGATCCCAACGGTCACCGAACGTCTCGACGACCTCCGGCAACTCCTCCATGGGCGACGAGCTCTGCTGCTCGACGGCGACAACAGGTTCCGGACGCACGTCACCGGAGGTGACGACGGCCTCGTGCAGCAGGGTGAACGCCAAGCCCTCGTGTGCGTGCACCTGGACCGACGCGCCACCGAGGTGTGAGGTCAGTGTGGTGACGACCGTGCCCACCTTCGGCACTGCAGCATGGGAGACCGAAACACCAAGGGCCACATCGGAGAACACCTGCGACGCAGCCGCCGTGACGAGTGCATCGAAACCGGTGACGGCCGAGGCCTGAACCTCCCAGACGTGGCGGCCGTCGGGCAGCGCAACGCGTGCGCCGGGCACCCGGGTGTTACCGCTCGAGCTGACCTGCGAGTTGAGCCAGAACTCCTTGCGCAGGTATGCAGTTCGCGGGATGGCGGCGTACGGGCCGGACTCGAACAGTGTGGCCAACTCCAGCGCGTGCCCGTGGACGTACAGCTGCGCCAGCGCGGCCAGGAACGTCTCGGCCTCGTCTTCTTTGCGCTTGAGCGTCGGGATCAGCGTCGAGTCCGCGACGCCTGCAGCCCATGCGGTCGCGGCCACGGACATCAACGCCACCGGGTTGGGCGCGAGCTCGATGAACGTCGTATGTCCATCTCCGACAGCGACATTGACGGCCTGGGTGAACCAGACCGGATGGCGCATGCCCTTGGTCCAGTAGTCGACGCCATGGATCGCCGCATGTCCGACGCGATAGTGCGCCTCACGATCGACCGACGAGTAGACCCCGGCGGTGAGCTTGCCCGGTTCGATTCCGGCCAGTTCGGCAGCCAGCTCGCCGAGCAGCACATCGACTGCCGCGGTGTGGCCGGCTCCCTTGACGTCGAGCAGTCGAGCCATTTTGCCTGCGGCCTCGGCCATCTCGACGAGAGCCTCGACCTCGGCGCGCGGCCCACCGACCGTGGTGTGCGTCGGTGCGGCGTAGACGCAGGGCTCCACATGCGGGAACTGATCAGTGAGGGTCTTGACCTCGTCGGGGGTGTACTCCACCAGCGCCATGGCACCCTGCGAGGCGGCACCGAGGCCGTCTTGACCCTCGGCCAGCAGCCGTGAGCGGGCGTAGATGATGCGGACGGCGTCTTCGAGGTTGAGACCTCCGGCGACGTAGGCTGCCGCGACCTCGCCCATCGAGTGTCCGATGACGGCGGACGGCTCGGCACCGTGCGCGCGAAGTGTTGCCGCCAAGGCAATCTGGATGACGAAGATGGCGACCTGGGAGTTCTCGAACTCGTAGGTCTGCGAGTCGTCGAGGATGATCTCGCGGATGGAATAGCCGGCTTCGTCGACGAGCAGCTCGTCCACCTTGTCCACCTCGGCGGCGAACACGGCGTTGGTTCGGTACAGCCGCGATGCCATCTTGCGGTGTTGCGAGCCGAAGCCGGAGAACACCCACACCGCGCCGTTGGACGCGGGTGAATCCGCGGAGAACACGCCGGGGCCCGGCTTGCCGGCGGCGATGGCGCGCAATCCGGCGATGGCCTCGGCCGTGGTGGATGCGAGAACCACTGCGCGCGAACGCCCGTGGTTACGGCGAGCCAACGTGCGGCCCACGTCGACGAGAGGCGTCGTGCTGCCCTCTTCGGTCTCGAGCCAGTCGGCCAGCTCCGATGCGGCCCGCTTACGGCGTGACGGCAAAGCAGCAGACACAGCGAGAATCACTGTCTCCGAGCCGGTTTCAGTATCGGACACAGTGGTCTCGGCCAGAATGGTCTCGGCCTCGGCTACCGGATCGGTCGTCTCGACCGCGGACACGATGGGCTCCGACACGACAGGCTCCGGATCGGCAACGATCGGCAGTTCCTCACCGGCCACATCGGTGAGGCCCTCGACGAGAGCCGCCTCCGGGTCGACGGCCGAGGCGTCGAACGCGCCGTCGGTCTCACCCGGGACGTACTCGCGCACGACAACGTGCGCGTTGGTGCCACCGAAGCCGAAGCCGGAGACGCCTGCGACGGCCTTGCCGGTGTAGCGCGGCCAGTCGGTGGCCTCCGGGATGACCTTCAGGTGTGCCTTGTCGAAGTCGATGTACGGGTTGGGGCCCACGTAGTTCAGCGACGCAGGCAGCTTGTTCGCCTGCATCGCGAGGACGACCTTGATCAATCCTGCTGCGCCCGCGGCAGATTCGAGGTGCCCGAAGTTGGTCTTCGCCGATCCCAGCAGGGCCGGCTTGTCGGCGTCGCGGCCTCGGCCCACCACACGACCGAGAGCATCGGCCTCGATGGGATCGCCCAGGATGGTTCCGGTGCCGTGCGCTTCGATGTAATCCACGCCCGACGGGTTGATACCGGCGTCGCGGTACGCGAACCGCAGAGCGTCGGCCTGCGCGTCCGGGCTCGGTGCCAGCAGTCCGTTGGAGCGGCCGTCCTGGTTGATCGCAGATCCGGCGATGACGGCGAGTACGTCGTCACCGTCGCGCTCGGCGTCTTCGAGTCGCTTGAGGACGACGAGTCCACCACCCTCGGAGCGGATCATGCCGTTCGCGTCGGACGAGAACGCCTTGATCTTGCCGTCGGGCGCAAGCACACCCGTCTGGCCGAAGCCCACGGTGATCGGCGGCGCGAGCAGCATGTTGACGCCACCCGCCACAGCCAGATCGGATTCGCCGGTACGCAAGCTGCGCACCGCCTGGTGCACGGCAACCAGGGAGGACGAGCAGGCGGTGTCGACGGCGATCGACGGCCCGCGGAAGTCGTAGAAGTACGACACCCGGTTGGCCACGATGGCCGTGGACGTGCCGGTGAGCGCATAGGGGTGCACGGCCGGGTCGCTGACGGCGATGAGCTGGTAGTCGTTGGACGAGCTGCCGATGAAGACGCCCACCTGGCTGCCCTTGATCGAGCTGGCCGGAATGTGTGCGTGCTCGAGCGCTTCCCACGTCAGTTCCAGCGCGAGCCGCTGCTGCGGATCGACGTTGACGACCTCGTTGGGCGACATCGCGAAGAACTCGGCGTCGAAGGTCTTGACGTCGTCGAGGTAACCGCCCTTGGTCACCGTCGCGGCCACGGCGGCAGCGATGACGGGATCGGACGTGAATTCCTGCCAGCGGCCGTCGGGCAGATCGGTGATGCCGTCGCGGCCCTCGATGAGCAGTGACCACATCTCCTCGGGAGTGTGCCCGGTGCCGGGGAAGCGAGACGACAGGCCGACGATCGCGACGTCGTGTGCGTCGCCCGACTGTTCGCCGCCGGTGTAGAACGCATCGTCGACGGTGCCGACCGGCTCGTCGGGTTCGCCCTCGATGATGATCTTGGCCAGCGAGGCGATGGTGGGGTGCTGGTAGACGACGGTGGCGGTCAGCGTGACCCCCACCAGCTCTTCGATCTCCCCGCTCAGTGCGACGGCATCGCGAGAGGACAGACCGAATTCCTCCATAGGACGGTCGTCGGAGATGGCCGACGCCGGTTGCCCGGTCGCGTCCGCAACCCAGTTGCGTAGCCAATCCCGCAGTTGGGCGACCGTGAGGTCCGTCCCGTCCGCACTCTGAATCTTGTCTGTCTCTTGTTCAGCCATCACTCACCAAGCTATGTATCGAAGGAACGGGAGGCCCAGAGATCAGTCGGGCAGTTCGGCGTCCGGGAACGCCGTCTGCTGATATCCGCCGCGGAGCGTGCCCTCGATGTAGGCGGCCTTGCAGGCCCGCCGGGCGATCTTGCCGCTGGAGGTACGCGGAATGGAACCGGCAGGCACGAGGAGGACGTCGCGCACCGTGACGCCGTGACGTGCGGACACCGCGGTACGCACCTCGTCGGCAATCGGCTGCGGGTCGGCCTTGCCGGAGCCCGGGGCGCGCTCGGCGACGATGACGAGCTGTTCGGAGCTGTCGTCCGAGTCCTTCGTCAGGGCTGCGCCACTGAACTCGAACACGATGTCGGGGAGCTGATTGAGCGGGACGGCGAACGCCGCGACGAAGCCCGGCCGCAGAGCCTTGCTGGCTTCCTGGGCCGAGAACTCGAGGTCCTGCGGGTAGTGATTGCGGCCGTCGACGATGACGAGGTCCTTGACGCGACCGGTGATGTAGAGCTCGCCGTCGTGATAGACGCCGAAGTCGCCGGTACGCATCCAGTTGCCACCCTCGGGAGCGCCGTCTGCGTGCGAGCCTTCGGCGTTGCGGTGGACGAGCTTGTTGTGGAAGGTCTCGGTGGTCTCGGTCTCGCGACCCCAGTAGCCCTGACCGATGTTCTCGCCGTGCAACCAGATCTCGCCGACGTGCTCGTCGGCAACCTCGGTGGCGGTCTCGGAATCGACGATGGCGGCCCACTGGCTGCGGGCGACCGTTCCGGTGGACACCTGCGGGATGGCACCCGGTGCATCGGGGGCGACGACCACGAAGTTGCCCGCATTGAGCTCGGTGCGGTCGACGTAGACGACCTTGGCCTCGTCGGCGTGCTTGCTGGTCGAGACGAACAGCGTGGCCTCGGCCATGCCGTAGGACGGCTTGATGGCGGACTTCGGCAGGCCGTAGGGGCCGAACGCGTCGTTGAACTTCTTCATCGACGACGTCGTGACGGGCTCGCTGCCGTTGATCAGACCGATGACGTTCGACAGATCCAGGCTCTCGCCGTTCTTCGGCAGTCCGCGCTGGGCGGCGTGCTCGAACGCGAAGTTCGGTGCCGCGGCGAACGTGCCTGCGCCGTCGGAGACCGCCGCGAGTTCCTTGATCCAGCGCCACGGGCGCTGGACGAACGCGCGCGGGCTCATGATGGTGATGTATTTGCCACCGAGCGCCGGGAGGATGACGGTAAGCAGACCCATGTCGTGGAACATCGGCAGCCAGGTGACGCCACGCGAATCGTGGTTGATCTCCATGCTGTCGACCATCTGCAGCGCGTTGACGCCGACTGCACGGTGGGTGATCTCCACGCCGGCCGGGGTTCGCGTCGAGCCCGACGTGTACTGCAGGTAGGCGATGTCGTCGAGCGTTGCCGTCGGCTCGACCCACGTCTCGCCCACGCTGTCCGGGACGGCATCCACTGCGATGATGCGGGGACGCTCTGCGGCGGGCAGCGCACGGAAGAACGCGCGCACACCCGCGGCCGAGTTGCCTGCGGTGAGGATGGCGCTGGGCTTGCAGTCACCGAGGACGGCATGCAAACGGTCGGTGTGGCCGGGCTCGTCCGGGTCGAACAGCGGCACTGCGATGGTTCCCGCGTAGATCGCGCCGAAGAAGGCGACCACGTACTCGAGGCCCTGCGGAGCCAGAATCGCGACGCGGTCACCGGGCTGGGTGACCTGCTGCAGACGGGCCGCGACCGCCTTGAGTCGGGTTCCGAACTCGGCCCAGGTCAGCTCGTGCGCCTCGCCGTCACGCTCGCGGGAGTAGTCGACGAAGCGGTACGCCAGCGTGTCGGAATTCTCTTGAACGTTCACCTCGACGTGGCGGACGAGCGTTTGCCCTTCACCGATGGTGATGTGGCCGTTCTCATCGATGAAATCATCGAAATTGTGGCTCATTACTTCAATCTCCTCCGACACGAATCCGCTGCCGTACAGCCTGCGTGAAGTGGACCCGCACGCCGGACTGCACGAGCGCAGACACCGAACAGCTTTGTATGTTACTGACTAGTAGCTCTACCGGTGTCGGTTTGGCACCTGGCTTCGAGGCCAGGTACATGGTACCGACACGCGCCTTCGTCACTCGCCTTTCAGCAAGTCGACAACCGGTGCGAATGCTTCCATTTGAGTAGGGAAAACCCCGACATAGGACATCGTCGTTCGCGCGCGAACGTTACGGATTTGATCGGCGATCTCCTCGTACGTCCCGAATGCGAGGTACGGAGACGACAGGATGTCCTCCACGGTCAGCTTGACGTCGACGTCCACGTTCGGCGGGTAGCCGTTGTCGAGAGCCGCAAGCGCCATCTCGGCCATCTGCTCTCGATCGTCGGTCACGACGATGGTGGTGATCGCCCAGTTCAGTTCGATGTCGTCGAACCGGTCCCCGGCGGCGGCGCGAATCAACTCGACGCGCTCGAGGGTCTTCTCGATGGTCATGCCCGACAGCAGCAGCTTGCCTTCCTTCGAGGTGCTCGGCACCACGGAGATGATGTCTGCATGCTTGGCCGCCAACGCGAGCATCTTCGGACCGCCGCCACCGATGCAGATAGGCGGACGCGGCCCCTGCCGCGGCCGAGGGCTGCCCTTCAGTCCGGAGATCGTGTAGTGCTTGCCCTCGAAATTGCATTCCTGACCGCGCAACAGCACGTCCAGAATTTCGAGGGTCTCCTCGAGCTTCTCGATTCGCACTCCCGGACGGTCGTAGGTGATGCCCGCCTTGTCGTACTCCTCGCGCATCCACCCCGCACCGAGACCGAGTTCGAGTCGACCACCCGAGAGCACATCGATGGTCGCCGCGTCCTTGGCCAGCACCGCGGGATGCCGAAAACCGTTCGCCAACACTGCCGTGCCGAGCCGGATCTTGTCGGTGGCGACGGCAAGTGCGCCGAGCGCTGCGATGGGACCGACCTGATTACCCAGATGATCGGGAATCATGAAGCTGTCGTAGCCCAGTTCCTCGGCCTGTTGCGCCAGCTTGATGAATTTCCGAGCCCCGCCCTCCTCGGCGTTTCCCTCTCCGCCTGCAGCGAATCGGAATTTGCGCGGCCCGGCGGTCGCGGCCTCGGCGGAACTCATCTAATGCTCTCCTCGGGGGTCTTCGAAGTTGTAGCGGTCTGAAAGCAGCTGGTCGGTAGGGCGCTGGAAGCAGCCGGCCGGAGCCGATCTGCGCAGGTCCAAGGCGTCACTCTAGCCGCTCGCCGGATTGGATCACACCGGCTGGGGGTTGCCGGGCCCAGGTTTGTGGGCGGCAATAGCTAGCGACACGCCGCGTTGTGATGTGTCCGTTATAAACGGCACGTTCTCACGAATGAGCGGGTGTCGGGGCATTCTCGATCAACCCGGCAGCCCATGCCGCCGTCCACTGCGTCGCCGTCGTGCCGGAGCCGTCGACGACAAAACTGTTGTAGGACGCGTGCACGGGATTGCCTGCAGCACCGATCAGAATCTGGATGCTCTGCGGAATGTTGCGCAGCGACAATCCATCCGACGGCGAGGCACAGATCAAGTCCCCGGGTGCGCAGATCTGGTTGGTCCGGTCGTCGAGCGCACCGAACCCACCGTCCCGACGCCCCGTCATGGTGATGCCGGGCAGGTCGAGTCCCCCGAGTGCCACCTCGGCACCGACGCCGTCGAGCGGGCCGGGGACGTCGGTTCCCGAGACTCCATCGCGTCGACCGTCGGCGATGAGGGTCACCCCGAGTACTCGATCGGCGGAGATGGGGCCGTTACCCGCGCCGATGTCGGACGCGATGTCGCCGGAGATGACCGCGCCCTGGGAGAAGCCCGCGAGCACGAAGTTGGTGAGCGGGCACTGTGCGCTCACATCGGTCATCTTCTGTACGGCAACAGCTTTACCCTCGGTGCGGCTGTCGTTGTAGGACTGCTGACCGTCCGGCGGTAGAGCGATGGGATTCGAGAACTGAGCCACGTACGGCACGGTGTAGACGTCGGCGCGCGATCCGGGGAACTGCTCCTGCAACGGACGCGTGACGTTGAGCATCAGCGACACCGGGTTGGCCGTCGGGTTGTACGGATCGTCGGTCGACGAGGACTCCCAGGTGCCGGGTATGGCGATGACCTGCACGTCGGGGCAATCCGCCGGCTGCGACGTCGGCTCTTCCGGACCCGGCGGCGGCACCGGAGTATCCGGGCCCTTCGGCAACCGTCCGGCAAGTAGGTACCAGAGGGCGACGATGATCAATCCGATGATCACCGCAACGGCGATCACCGGAAGGATTCTGCGCTTACGCTTGGCCATCGGCGTGCATCTCCATCAGCGTGGATCTATGGCCTGCAGTACGTCGCCTGCGCGGCGGCGATGTAGGTCTGGGCAGCCTGCTGGGCCTGTGTCTCGCTCATCTGCGTTCCGGCCGCACTGGCTTCGACGCCGACGTTCGCGGTGACGTAGGTCGAGATCTCGTCCGCCGCCACACCCTGGGCCTGTGCGGCGCAGATGTAGTTGGCCGTCGAGACCGCGATGTCGCCGTTGCCTGCCGGCGTGATGCCCTGCTTCTTCAGCTCGTCGAGGAAGCTCTGACCGCGATCGTCGATCTGACTCTCGGTCGGGCCCGGGAAATCGTCCGGAACGGGTTGCGGCTGCTCCGGCGGCGCGGTGGCCGCCTCGCCCGGGCTCGTGGTCGGGGCGGCAGTGGTGCTCTCCGCCGCCGACGTCGTCGAACTCGTCTCGGTTGTCGTTGCGGCTGCTGTGGTGGTGCTCGTCGGGGCCCCGGTGGCCGTCGAGTCGTCACTTCCGCAGGCCACCAGCATCGAGCTCGCTGCCACGGCGAGTACGCCGAGAGACAGAGTTCTGGCCAGAGAGTTACGCGTCATCGATCGAAAATCCTTCGGTCGTCGGGTCGCAGGCGAGCGTACAGCCACGCTCTGAGAGAACTCTGAAGCCGTGACCGACTCCGAAGCACTCTCGAGAGGTCACGGCGCGATCGTCGCCACGCCGTCCTTGACAGTGATGATGCCGAACTGGAAGTTCTGCTGCTTAACGCCACCGTCGATATCGAACTGATCGCTGGTGGGGTAGCCGAGGCGGCCGCCCTCGTAGCCGACCGATCCCCAGGCATCGAAGATCGGACCGTACGGGGTGGACCAGGCACCGCTGAGCGGGCTCCAGTAGATGTTGCCGGTCTCGAACTGGTTGAACCGTCCGCCGTCTCGGATCGGGCCGAGCTCGTTGGACTTGGGGAACCCGAGAGGTCCACTCTCCCAACCCAATTCACCGTACTTACCGAGAATCATGCCCTGCACAGAATGGACTCCTGCATCGGGCGAGGTGTAGATCGCACCGATCTCGAATCCCTGAACCGACCCGGGCTTGTTCGGAGTCACGACCTCGTCGAGCACCGGGTAGCCCAGGGGCCCACCCTCGTAGCCCTGGGCTGCCCACTCGTCGAGCACGGCTCCCTTGACCACGTGCGCTCCGGTCTGCGGCGTGAAGTAGACCATGCCGTTCTGGAAGGCGTTGAACCGTCCACGACCGTCCGGGGTACCGATCTCGCCGGTCTTCGGGAACCCGAGTGCACCCTCGGGGCCCTTGTTGCCCTGGTAGATGCCACCGATCGCTCCGGCGACGACCTGCGCGCCGGTGTCGGGGGTGAAGAAAACTCGGCCGAACGTGAAGTCCTGAGCGCGTCCACCTGCGACGTTGTATTCCTCGGTCAGGCACGGTCCGAGCCACGAGTTGGCTCCGCTGGCGTTGCCGATCATTCCGGCAGCACTGCACGCGGGCTTGTCCACCTCGACACCGAGCGCGGTGGCGAGCTGCGGCCACAGCTGGTGCAGCTCGAACTGCCAGTACGGCCACGAGTGCGTGCCCGACGGCCGGTAGTTCACCTGAGCCGGGATACCGAGCTGATTGAGCTTGGTGGCGAAGGTCTGCGAGGTCAACCGCGACAGGATCTCGAGGCCCATGCCGGCGTAGTTGGTGCTCACACCCGGAATGGGCGACGGCTGATCGTACGGTCCGGTGGAGCCGTTGCCACTGGAGATGTAGAGGCTGACGCCCTTCAGCTTGTCGGCGAGCAGGTACGGATCATGTTGTGCCCACAGGGAATTGGACGGCGACCCCCACATGGCGCTTGAGTTGTAGCCGCCGGCGTCGGTCATTGCGTACTGGATGGCCTGCGGCATGCCGAGCGAGGTGGTGGTCAGGATGCCCGAGAGCGAGCCGGCGAACTTGAAGAAACCGGGGTTACGCGCTGCAAGGAACATCGCCGAGGTGCCACCCATCGACAGACCCACGACGCCGCGGGTGTCGGTGCTGCGCCAGTCCTTGGCCAGGATCGGCGGGAGCTCCTTGGTCAGGAACGTCTCCCACTGGTAGTTCTTGCCGTTGTCCTGGTCGACCCAGTCGGAGTAGAAGCTGGACTGGCCACCGATGGGGAGGACGACATTGACGTTCTTGTCGGCGAAGTACGACTCGGCGTCGGTCTCGGCCGTCCAGCCGTTCTCCTGATCGGTCGCGCGCAGGCCGTCGAGCATGTAGACCTGCGGGAACGTCGCCTGCGGGTTGATGTTCCAGTCACGGGCGAGCAGCAGCTGAACCTGGATCGGCGTACCCATCGAGGGCGACTGGATCCACAGCGCGACGCGGCGATCGGAAAGCCAGTCCACGGACGTCACCGTGGCGCCGGAGGTCTGGGTGTAGGCGGGTCCGGCGTGTGCAATCGGAGCTGCGGCCGCAACCGTCGTCGTCGCGAAGGGGATCATCAGCGCGGAGGCGACGGCCAGTGCTGCTGCCGCTCGCCCGGCCCGTGTGCCGGCCGATGGGATTCGACCGAACCGAACAAGCCCAGTGCGCATGATGGTGACTCTCTTTCGACGTGAACTCTCGAAGGTCTCGTTAGGAGACATGCTTCGTATGTCTTTCTACACGTGCCGGATGGCGACGGACAGCAGACGCGCTGTGACTGATGGTGCGATTGTGAACAGAGGTGATGGATTCGATCCCGCCGAAACCGAAGAATGCCGCCCTGCGTTGGTGCGCAGGGCGGCATTCTCCGAGCATCGATTACCTGTCGAGATCAGGCGTTGAGCGCGTCCAGGATCTGGGTGCGAGCCTTCCACAGCTCGGCTCCCCAGTACGGCCAGGCATGGATTCCGTTCGACGGGAAGCTGTACGTGGCCGGGATGCCGAGAGTGTTCATCCGGATCTGGAATGCACGGGTGTTGGCGAGCGAGAGCGCCTCGAGAGCCATGCCGTTCGCCGTGTTGTAGAAATCGATCGGCGCGGCAGGATGGTCGAACTCGCCGGGCAGACCGCTGGCCGCCGAGATGTACAGCGACAGGCCCTGCAGACGCGGTGCGAAGACGAACGGGTCGTTACGCAGCCACGCCGGGTTCCACGGCGGTCCCCACATGGAGTCGACGTTGAAGCGACCTGCGTCGAGCATCGCAACGCGGATGGCCTCACGCATACCGGGCGCGGAGATGTTCAGGTAGCCCGAGAGCGAGCCGGCGAACTTGAACTGATCGCGGTGGTACGCCGCGAGCGTCAGAGCCGCGGAACCACCCATGGACAGTCCGAGGACACCGTTGTTGCTGCGCGAGACACCGTAGTTCTCGAGGAACGCCGGGAGCTCCTGCGTCAGGAACGTCTCCCACTTGTAGGTGACTTCCTGGCCGTTGAAGTTCGACGAGGTGTACCAGTCGCTGTAGAAGCTGGACTGACCACCGACGGGCATGACCAGGGTCACGTCGTCGTTGGCGAACTGGTCCTGCGCGTTGGTCTCGAACGTCCACGCGTTGCGGTCGTCGCGGGCGCGCAGGCCGTCGAGCAAGTAGAGAGCAGCATTTCCGCCACGAGCGGCCCACTGAACCTGAACCTTGATGGGGCCCATCTCGGACGGAACGATCAGGTCCTCGCGTCCACCGGCCGGAGTCTGGTGCACGACGGACGCCGGTGCCGCAACAGCGACGGCTCCGCCGACCACACCGGCTGCGATGGGCAGAACGAGCGCTGCTGCGCTGACGCCGAGCAGGCGCTGACGCCAGCGTGAGGAGGCCTTCGGTGTACTGCTGAGGCCGGCAAATCGCATGGAATGGTGCTCTCTCTCATCTACGCGGTCTCCGCTGTCGTAGCGGCCCCCGGCAATCGAACAGGGCGAACTGGTGGCCCCGTGAGGCCGAGGTGGAGCTGGGGATGCTGACAAGACCGAAGCCTCGAGAAGCTGAGGTTCTGCTGAGAACAGGAGAACCGCTCGATGGAGGTTATTCCATCGAGCGGTTCCAAGGCAAAACTGTGATCAGCGTCGCAGTTTCATCTCGCCGTTTCCCCGAAACAGGAGACTATCCTGCGTCGTCCCCGCTGAACAGCCCTGAAAAGTCGTGAGTTGTCACTAGGGGCCGAAAAGCGGGCGAAACGACCGAAACGTTGTGCGGCCGGTCAGTTACCGATGTTGGCGCTGAGGTCCGGAGCCATGACGCGAATCTGCTCGCCCCAGTAGCCCCACTGGTGGGTACCGACGGCCGGGAACGCGTAGGTGACGTTGTTGGCACCGATACTCGCCATGCGGATCTGGAAGGCGCGGCTGTTCGCCAGAGCGATGGCCTCGAGGCCCATGCCGTTGGCGGTGTTGTAGTAGTCGATGAAGCTCTGCGGGCGATCGAGTCCGCCGGGCAGACCGCTACCTGCGAATACCCAGACACGCGTTCCGTTGTCGCGCAGACGAGGTGCGAAGACGAACGGATCGTTGCGCAGCCACGCCGGATCCCACGGCGGTCCCCACATCGCGTCGATGTTGTAGCGACCGGAGTCCAGCAGCGCCAGACGCATCGCTTCGCGCATGCCCGGTGCCGAGATGTTCAGGTAGCCGGACAGCGAGCCCGCGTAGCTGAACTGGTCGGGGTGGTACGCGGCGAGCGTCAGAGCGGCCGAGCCACCCATCGAGATACCGATGACACCGTTGCGGTTGGGGTTGAAGCCCCAGTTGGCGCGCAGGTTCTCTCGCAGGTTCTGCGTCAGGAAGGTTTCCCACTTGTAGGTGGTCTGCTGACCGTTGAAGTTCGACGGTGCGTACCAGTCGGAGTAGAAGCTCGACTGTCCACCGACCGGCTCGACGACGTTGATGTTCCACGAGGCGAGAACTGCTCCGGCGTCGGTCTCGTGCTCCCAGCCCGAGATGTCCGTCGTGGCGCGCAGACCGTCGAGCAGGTAGACGACGCGGTTGGTGTTACCGTCCGCTGCCCGCCACACCCGGCTCTTGATCGGGCCCATGCTCGAGTCGGTCCAGACGTCGATGGCATTGCCGTCGAAGGCCGCGTTGGCAGTTGCGCCACCGCCCGCTACAGCCAATCCCAGTGGGAGGACCACCGCCATCAGCATGGACGTGGCGGCGCGGCGTCCCCATGACCCCGCTCGCTTGTCCGCCCCACGCTCATCCACGGACCGGCTCTTCCATCTACCCAGCATGCACTCGACCTCTCAGCTGCTTCGTCGTCACATCGGTTACGCAATCAACGCTTGATCTCGCAAGTTCATCATGTCTGTCGATCGGCCGTACAGGTCGTTCGCATACACATCCTTCGCACATATCGCGCGAAGTACGACCGCCGTTACACGATTGAGATAGCTCATCTTGGCGTCGAGATCTATTCGGCGCAACCCGGTGACTCTTTCGTGTCCTGACATCTAATTATCGGCTTTCAATATCGGAGCCGGAAGATCACATCGCTGTATTTCGTACTTGGGCACTCGGTCGAATCGATATCCCGCGTAGAAGAACGAGCGTTTGAGATTCCGGACGAACAATTGCTTCGTCAACGGCGCTCGATACGACGCCATCAATTCCTCGGTATCGGGGCAGGTCAGTGCCACCTGAGCTTCGGTGACCCAGTCCTCGTCCATGTACCAGGGGAGGTACGGGTGGATCCCGACGAGTCCGAGGTCGGCCACCACCCAATCCGGGTACAGGTTCTTGTCGTGCCCGATCCGGCCGTTCTCGAGCCGCTCGGTGTGCGACGCCAACGGGTACGCCAGTCCCATCTGATCGATGACCCGCACGTCGAGGCCGACGTTCATGCTGGTCATTCCCAGGTTGAGGAAGTAGACGGTGTGACCGAACCCACCGTCGGGGATGGGCAGCGGCGGCGGGACGACGTCCCAGTAGGTGAACTGCGCCGACGGCAGCAGCAGGCCACCGTCCGGGGTGTCCTCGATCGCCTCGACCATCGCGCGCATCCGCGGGTAGTCGAGATAGTCCGAGGCGAGAATCGGATGGGCGTGCCCGGTGTTGAGCGAGTAGAAGGCACGTTCGTCGACGATGCCGCTTCGGCCGACGATCGAGCCCTGCGGCATCCCCGTCGTATTCGCGGCCGCGACGGCCCAGACGACGATGCCGACCCACACGAGAACATCGGCGACGAATACCGCAGTCGCCCGGTCTGCAGACCAGCGTTTCGGTAGGGCAACGGGCAACACCGAAATCGGCAACAACAGCGTGAACAATGCCGGTAACAACGTGCGCCCGTGCATGAAATCGCCGCCGACACGAATGGCGTACACGGCGAGGACGAAACCACTGATCAATGCGAACACGACGACGGCAGTGGGCGTCCTCAGCGCCGCAAGCCAATCGTGGAGCGACCGTGGCACGGACAGCCGAATTCGCGACACCGACAGCGCCGCTCCGACCACAAGAAGCGCGAGAGGCAACCACAGCAGGTACGGCCCCACCAGGTTGGACAGGTACGCGAATCCCTGCGACCACTTGGCTCCGCCCGCATCCTTCGATACCGCGGTGTTGGGGTACGGCAGGCCGTAGTACCCCATACGCCAGATCTGGTAGAGCACCGGAACCGCTCCGGCGACGGCGAACACCCGGATCCTGGACAGCCAGCTCTGCGGAGCCAGGAAGATCATCGCCAGCGCGAACACGGCCACGATGGACAGTTCCGGACGCACCAGCGGGCCGAGACCGGCGAAGAAAGCCAGCCCGAGCAGTTCGACGCCACCGCCGCGGCGCTGGCCCCAGCGGACCATCAGCAACCACAGCGTCGCCAGCCAGAAAATGACCAAGCAGGTCTCGAGCCCGGACGTTGCGAAGTCGCGGGCGGGGGGAACCGCGATGTAGACCAGGACTCCTGCGGGGAGGAACAGAGTCCGCGTCGCGGTACGACCCTGAAGGGCGAACGTGCCGATCATCGCGATGACGACGGCAGCGGTGGACAGGACGAGTGCGATCGTCAGAACCACGTACTCGAGGCGTCCGTCGCTCAACCAACTGCCCGCGTACACGAGGTAGGTCCAGATGGTGCTGGTGTTGGTCTCGACGCGCTCGCCCGCGTTGAACACCGGGCCGTTGCCGGCCAGCAGGTTGCGGACGGTGCGCAGCACGATCAAGCCGTCGTCGGCGATCCAGCGGCGCTCCCACGCACCCCAGAGGAACAACGCTCCGGTGACCACGGCCCCGACCCAGAAGACGGGCCTGGTGATCGATCCCCGAGCGGAGTCCTCCTCCCGCGTATCTCGCTGGTCAGGCGAGGTAGACAGCGACACCAACCACTCCGATCCACGCTATGGCGAGTAGCTGCAGAACCCTGTCTCCCAACGCGATCTCTTCGGGTTCGCCTGCCTCGCCGCCATCGACATCCACTGCGTATCGCAGGATTGCGATGGTAAACGGAATCATCGAGATGGCGAACCAGTTGGCTCCCGTGCCCGCATCCTCCTGGAAGGCCCAGAGACCGTAACAGATGACGACGGCCGTCGCCGACAGCGTCCAGACGAATCGCAGGTATGTGGTGGTGTAGTTCTCGAGCGATTTGCGGATCTTCGCCCCGGTTCGCTCGGCGAGCTGCAGCTCGGCGTACCGCTTACCGGCCGCCATGAACAGCGATCCGAACGCCATGATCAGCAGGAACCACTGCGAGAGCGGGATCGAGGCAGCGACGCCACCGGCGATGGCGCGGAGCAGGAAGCCGGACGAGACGATGCAGATGTCGAGCACGGCCTGGTGCTTGAGGCCGAAGCAGTACGCCAGCTGGACCGCGATGTACACGCCGATGACCAGGGCAAGCTTCCAGTTGGCGATGAACGACAGTCCGATGGCCAGGCCGAGGGACACGACGGCCATCCCGTAGGCGACGTTGACCGGAAGGACACCAGCAGCGATCGGACGGAACCGCTTGGTGGGGTGTGCGCGGTCGGCCTCGACGTCGAGCGCATCGTTGACGAGGTAAATGCCCGAGGCGGCGAAGCAGAACACGATGAACGCGAGCGCGACGGACAGCAGCACGTCGCGATCGGTGACCGAGCCTGCCGCCAGCGGCGCAGCCAGTACCAGGACGTTCTTGACCCACTGACGCGGACGAAGCGCCTTGACGATGCCGTCCGCCAGATTCTTCGGCGGTGCGCCTACGGGTGCGGCATCCTCGCTCATTTGTCTCCTTCGAACTTCACGACGGCCGCAGCCGTCAACGCGCCGAGTGCCGATCCGGCCAGCACATCGGTGGGGTAATGGACTCCGAGCACCAAGCGCGAGAGCAGCATGGGTGGGACGAGGACCGCCGGTAACGGTAGCCCGGTCACCCGGCCGAGGAGAACCGCGGCCGCTGTGGTGGATGTCGCATGCGAGGACGGGAAGCTCAGCTTGCTGGGCGTCGAGACGTTGATGCGTACGGCCGGGTCGTGGGGGCGCGGCCGCCGCACGATGCGCTTGATGACGATCGACGCGGCATGCGAGCCGACGGCCCCGACGGCCACCGATGCCCACTGACGCCGACGCGGCGCGTCCAGTGCAGCACCGATTCCGGCGATCGCAACCCAGCCGAGTGCGTGCTCGCCGAAGTGCGACATGCCACGCGCGACGGTGATCGCGCCGGGTGCGCTGCCGACGGTGCTCTGCACCTTCTCGAGGATTCGGACTTCCGTCGGCACCTCGGTCTGGCCTTTACGCCTGGTAACGAAAGACACGTTCCCACGTTTCCTTACTGGTCAGGTGCGGCACGGCATCACGGTATCGAGCTTTGAGTGCGGGGAATTCGGCTGCCAACTGCTTGCGCAACGACAGTGCTTCCTTGAGCAACGCGGCGGCCTGCGCGCGGTCGCGCTTGCGGTAGACGACGCCCCGGCCGTCGGCGGTGGTGACGGTGACGCCGTCGACCTGGGAGAGCAGGAACCAGCGCGCGTCGAGAGTCGGAACGTTGAGCTGCGGACGCTCGTGATGCTGCTCGTGCGCAGGCTTGACGTTGTGCAGCAAGCCCTTTGCCAGACGACGGACCTTGGAGATCGGGTTGCTCGGCAGGCCGACGGCTCCGACTTCCTCACCGGATGCGAGCGGCAACTCCGTGGAACTGCCGACGACGACGGCGTCCGGGAATTCCTTGCGCAGTGCGTGCACCGTCGGCAGCGCCGTGGGCAGAATCTCGAGGATGTGCTCGGGACCGGCCAGGAAGTCACGGATCGCGAGGTTCTGAATGGCGACCGTCGAGTACTCGAGGCACAGCAGGTGCTTGACGGTGGCCTTGATGGTGTCGAGCACCAGGCCTTTGCCGTCGCCCGGCATGTGCAGGGACGCGACCACGAGGCGGTTGCGCAGGTGGAAGTACGCCTGCCAGTCGATGGCGTCGTCCTTGTCGCTCCACGCCATGTGCCAGATCGCCGCACCCGGCAGAGTCACGGTCGGGTAGCCGGCGTCGCGTGCGCGCAAGCCGTATTCGGCGTCGTCCCACTTGATGAACAGGGGCAACGGCTGCCCGAGTTCCTCGGCGACGACACGCGGAATCATGCACATCCACCAGCCGTTGTAATCGACGTCGATGCGGCGGTGCAGCAGCTTGCTGGTGCGCAGCGGGTCCTCGGAGAAGTCGTGGTCGTATTCGACGTTCTGCGCGCCGGTCCACATGAAGTTGCTGCGGTCGATCACTTCACCCATGACGTGCAGGTGACTGCGCGCCTGCAGGTTCAGCATCTGGCCGCCGACGAGCGTGGGCACCTTGGCGAATCGCGACATGGCCAGCGCGCGGAGGATCGAGTCGGGCTCGATCTCGATGTCGTCGTCCATGAACAGGATATGTTGGCAGGCAGTGTTGTTCAGCGCCTCGTACATGATCCTGCTGTAGCCGCCGGACCCGCCGAGGTTGGCTTGGTCGTGGATGGCGAGTCGCCCGCCGAGGGCTGCTGCGGCCTCGTCGAACCCGGGCTCGTCCTTGGCCTTGCGGGTGCCCTGATCCGGCATGATGACGGCCTGGATCACGTCGAGAACCAACGGATCCGAGCCAAGGGCCACAAGGGCTTTGACAGCATCGGTCGGGCGGTTGAACGTGGGGATGCCGACGGCAACCGTGGCCTCGCCCGGTGCCTCGATCGGGGCGTACCAGCCCGCGCTCTCGAGCACCACCTCGGAATCGGAGGTGATGTCGAACCAGATCCAGCCGCCGTCCTCGAACGGACCGAGGTCGATCAGAAACTCCTGCGCCGCATCGCCGTCCACGGCTTCACGGCCCTCGACGTGGATGCGCGACGCGTCGGCCTTGGACCGGTAGACGTCGATTCGGCAGTGTCCGGAGACCTCGACGCGCAGCACCACCGACTTCAGGATGCTGTAGCGCCGCCAGTAGCTCGCCGGGAAAGCATTGAAATAGGTACAGAACGACACCTCGGACTCGGAGCCGATCGTGACCGATGTCCGCGAGAGCGAGTGTGCCCGTTTGGCATTGGTGAGCGCTTCTTCGAGGTACAGCGTGCGCACGTCGAGCGGCTCGCCCGAGCGGGGCAGCAGTACTCGTTGCAGCAGTGACTTGCCGAGCACCGGGGCCACGTCGGCAACACCGTCGGCGAGGAGATGTTTGGCGGTCACTTGTCGCCTGCCAGGGGTGCGCCGGTCTCGAAGTGCGGGGCCAGAGTGTTGTCGTACATGTTCAGTGCGCTGGCGATCGCCATGTGCATGTCCAGGTACTGGTACGTCCCGAGTCGCCCACCGAAGAGCACGCCGCTGGAGGCTGCTTCGGCCTTGGCACGATCGCGGTATGCCTCGAGCTTGCTCCGGTCGTCGGGAGTGTTGATCGGGTAGTACGGCTCGTCGCCGCTCTTCGCGAAGCGGGAGAACTCGCGCATGATGACCGTCTTGTCGGTCGGGTACTCGCGCTCGGGGTGGAAGTGACGGAACTCGTGAATACGAATGAACGGCACGTCGCCGTCGTTGTAGTTCATCACCGGCGTGCCCTGGAAGTCACCGGTCGGCAGCACCTCGGTCTCGAAGTCGATTGTGCGCCAACCCAATTCGCCCTCGGAGTAGTCGAAGTAGCGATCCAGTGGGCCGGTGTAGACGATCGGGGCGTTCGGGCTCTCGGCCACGATCTGCTCCCGCACGTCGAACCAGTCCGTGTTCAGCCGGACCTCGATCTTCTCGTCGGCGGCCATCTTCTCGAGCCACGCGGTGTAGCCGTCGACGGGCAGTCCCTCGTAGGTGTCGTTGAAGTAGCGGTTGTCGAACGTGTAGCGCACCGGCAACCGGGTGATGTTGCCCGCGGGCAGATTCTTCGGATCGGTCTGCCACTGCTTGGCGGTGTAGTCCCGGATGAACGCCTCGTACAGCGGACGCCCGATCAACGAGATCGCCTTCTCCTCGAAGTTCTGCGCATCCTTCGAGTCGAATTCGTTGGACTGCTCTTCGATGAGAGCCCGCGCCTCGGCCGGCGAGAAGTACTTGCCGAAGAACTGCGAGATCAGGCCGAGGCCCATCGGGAACTGATACGACTGGCCCTTGTGCAGAGCGAAGACACGGTGCTGGTAGCTCGTGAAGTCGGTGAACTGGTTGACGTACTCCCAGACCCGCTTGTTCGAGGTGTGGAACAGATGCGCGCCGTACTTGTGGATCTCGATGCCCGTCTCGGGCTCGGCCTCGGAGTACGCGTTGCCACCCAGGTGATGCCGACGATCGAGCACAAGAACACGCTTGCCCAGCTGGGACGCCGCCCGTTCGGCCACGGTCAGTCCGAAGAACCCGGATCCGACGACGATCAAGTCGTATCGGCCGGTCGCGGAGGCGTCGGAAGAGGTGGTCTCGGAGCTCACAGCAGTCACGGGCAACCAGGGTATCCGACGATCGTGACCGCTCTACCCCACCAGGCGTCGGTCGGCCGGTCGGGTGTCAACTGCCCAGGCGTCGGAGCAGGTAGGTATCCATCACCCATCCGTGTGCCGCTTTGACCTCGTCGCGGGCGCGGCGGATGTCGGCGAGCACGTCGTCGAGTGGCCCCGCCATCAGCTTCTCGTCGACCGTGCCCAGGTTGGCACCCCAATGAATGCCCCACCCCGCGCCGGTCAGCGAGCTGCAGGCCAGGTTGCCGTCGAGCATGACCACCAGGTTGTCCAGCCCGGCAGCGACGTCGCCCGCCAGGTTCCTGCCGGTGGTGATGACGATCGGTCCGCCGATGCGATTGAGTACGAGCCGGTGACTCGCGGCCAGCATCGACACACTGGAGATGCCCGGTGTGACATCGAACTCGATGTCGCCGCGCAGTGCAGCCAGCCGCTCGACGACCCGGATAGTGGAGTCGTAGAGCGCGGGGTCTCCCCAGACGAGAAACCCGACGACGGTGCCCTTCGCGAGACCGTCGAGCACGTCGGCGTACGCGCGGGCGCGGGCGTCGTGCCAGTCGAGGACGGCGGTCTCGTACTCCCGGGGAGACCGATCGCGCGGTGGATCGGGCACCTCGATGACCTGGTAGCTGCCACCGTGGTGGCGCTCGAGGATCTCCTGCCTGGCTGCTGCAAGATCGCCGACGGACGCACCCTTGTCGGCCACGATGAACACGTCCACGGCCCGGAGCTTCTCGACGGCCTGCACCGTCACCTGGTCCGGATGTCCGCCGCCGATGCCGATCAGATGAATCTTCACGAGCGGTCCCGGCATGCGTCGTACAGATGCGATTCGGCGACGACGCGTCGAGCCAGGGCGGGCCCCACCAGGATGACTGCGGCCTGACGCAGGCCCGCGGCCTCGACCTGATCGGCGATATCACCCAGGGTGCCGCGCAGGATCAGCTCGTCCGGCTTGCTGGCGCGGAAGACGACCACGGCGGGGCAATCCGGCCCGTAGAACTCGGTGAGCTCGTCGGCGATGAGTCGGGTGCGGGTGATCGCCAGGTGCAATGCGAGCGTCGCGCGGGTGGCGGCGAAGTTCTTCAGCGCCTCGGTGTCGGGCATCGCCGTCGAGCGAGCCTGCGCGCGGGTGAGCACCACCGATTGCGTCACCTCGGGGACCGTCAGCTCGACGCCCAGTGACGCGGCAGCAGCGGCGTAGGCAGGCACGCCGGGGGTGACGTCCCAGGGCACGCCTGCGGAGTCGAGTCGGGCGGACATCTCCGCCAGCGCGGAGTAAAGGGACGGGTCCCCCGAACACAGGCGGGCGACGTCCTCCCCGCGCTCGTGCGCAGCGACGAGTTCGGCGGTGATGGCGTCGAGGTCCAGCTTCGCCGTGTCGACCAGGCGCGTACCGGCCGGGCAGTGTTCGAGAATCGCGTTGTCGATGTAGGTACCGGCGTAGACGCAGACCGGGCTGGAGCGCAGAAACTCGACGGCCCGCAGCGTGAGTAGGTCCGCAGCGCCTGGTCCGGCTCCGATGAAGTGCACAGTCACAGCTGGAAAGCGTAGGTGACATGTCCGACGCGCCGCGCCACTGGAACTTCCCGGCTGTGGCTAACTGTCAAGCTAAGGTTTAGCCTTGTGTCTGATGGGACTCATGTTGCTGATGTGATTCGTGATGTTCAGCAATCGAGATCCTACGACGCGTACCTACCAACAACCAGGGAGTACCGCCTTGCCGAACCGTCGAACGAAGCCGTCGATCGTTCTCGGTGCTGTCGCACTACTCGCCGTCGCGACCCCCTTTGCGGTCGCCGGCCTCACCGACAGCACGACAACCGGAGTTCGACCGGCCAACGAGACAACCCCGGTCACCGTGCCGACCACGATCGTCGAGACCGCACTCAGCGCAGCACCGGACATCGTGATTCCGCTGCAGGAGCTCACCGGCCTGCCGCTGCCCGATCTGCGGCTCTCCGATCTGAAGTATCTGCCGCTGCCGGATTCCATCGTGATCCCGCCGATCCAGATCCCCGACATTCCGGGCCTGACCACGCCGGCGCCGGGGAACGCGACCGCGCAGGCACCGATTCCCCGGGTGGACGCATCGGCACCAGTCAACCCCGAAGCTGCCGACCCCACCGGGCCGCCGCTCGGTGCGGCAGTCAAGGAAATCTCGCAGGACACCCCGTTCAGCATGGTGGCGTTGACCTCCGAGCAGCTGAACGGCGCGTCTGCACAGGTTCGCCGGCAGCTCGAGGACGGATCCTGGGGACCGTGGCTGCAGACCGCACCGGTCGACAGCACTGCCGACGACTCCGTTCCCGCTGCGGGAAAGCAAGGTACCGAACCGATCTTCGTCGGACTGACCAAGGCCGTGCAGGTGCTGCTGACGCCTTTGACGAGCAGTGCCGCTCCCGAAAGCTTTGCGGCTGCACCTGTTCCCGAGGTTCCGGTCGTCGAGCTGCCCGCTGCTGACGCGCCTGCCGAAGCTCCTGCTGCAGATGCGCCCGCTCCCGCCGCCGCGGAACAGCCCCTCGGCTACACCCCGGCGTCGTCGAGCAAGCCACTGCGCCAGCAGGATCCGGCTCCCGTGGACCCCGCGGCCCCGATCGAGCCTGCTCAGCCCGAGGCTGCACCGGAGAGCTCGGCCGAGCAGTTGGCCTCGGCAGTGAACGACATCAGTGCCGTACTCATCACTCCCGGCACGTCCCCGGCCGACTCCGCACTCAGCGACCTCGCCACTCCGGTGGCGGGCGACGCGGGCCCCAAGGTCATCACCCGCGCCCAGTGGGGTGCCGACGAGTCGATCCGTTGCGCCACACCGACGATCGACGACTTCATCGGCGGTGCCACCGTGCACCACACCGCGGGCAGCAACGACTACTCCAAGTCCGAATCGGCCGAGATCGTCCGGGCCATCTACGCGTACCACGCGCAGACGCTCGGCTGGTGCGACATCGGCTACAACGCTCTCGTCGACAAGTACGGTCAGATCTTCGAGGGCCGCGCCGGTGGCCTGGACAAGCCGGTTCAGGGTGCCCATGCGGGCGGGTTCAACGAGAACACCGTTGGTGTCGCCATGATGGGCGACTACTCCACCGAGGATCCCTCGCAGGAGACCGTCGACTCGGTCGGCAAGTTCCTCGGCTGGCGACTCGGCAAGGCCGGTCTGGATCCGAAGGGAACCACGACGATGACCTCCGAGGGAACGGATTTCACGTTCATCGGCAAGGGCAAGACCGTCGACCTGCCGGTGATCTTCGGGCACCGCGACGTCGGCAACACCGAATGCCCCGGTGACGCCGGGTACGCCCGGCTCGGCGAGATCCGCGACATCGCGGCTGCCAACCTCGGCGGCGGGGATGCCACACCGGCGTCACCTGATACGACCGACACCGCTCCCGACACCGCGGTGACCGACCCGGCTCCGTCACGCCCGGGCACCGATGCCAGTTCCACTCTGGGCGAGAACATCCCGGCGCTGGTCGCCGAGCTGCAGCGTCTGGCGTCGACCAGTCCTGTTGCACAGAAGTGGTTGGCCTCGGGCGGCGAGACCGGCTCACTGGGCGTACCGGTGAGCGGCCTGGTGCAGGTGAGCGGCGGCCGTGAGAAGGCGCAGTTCCAGAACGGCGAGATCATCACCAACATGGCCGGTCAGGCTGTGGCCGTCATCGGCAAGATCTTCCAGCAGTACCTGCAGCAGGGTGGCGTCGACGGCGTCCTCGGTCTGCCGATCACCGACGAGTTCAAGGTGCCGGAGGGCTTCCGGACGGACTTCGAGAACGGTTCGTTGATCTTCAACGAGCTCACCGGAATCGTCACCACGGTGATCAAGACGTACAACGACACCTACAACGCGGAAATGCAGAACCCCGCTGCGGCACCGGTGGAACCGGCACCCGCACCGGAGCCTGCACCCGCGGGCTGACATTCCCGCGAAAGGGCCGAGTCACTGTGGTGACTCGGCCCTTTCGCGTTGGGGTGGGTAGCGTGAAGTGATGTCTACGCGGACGCGCTTCGTGTTGTTGTCCTCCATCCCCCAGCTGGTCTGGCTCGTGCTCGTCGCCGTAGCTGTCGTCGGTTGCTGGACGGCCGAGAACGGCGGCCAGTGGGCCGGATCTCTACTGCTGATGTTCGCGACGTTCCTGTTCGCGTACTTCTTCTCGGTACCGTCGTCGACGACGTTCGGCATTCCGTACGTTCCGATCAGCGCGATGCTGCTGCTGGTGTGCGCGGTATCGGCCGTGCGAATCGACGACTGGACCGCCGGTTTCGACACCGACGCCTTCTCGTTCGAAGCGGTGCTCACCGTCTGTGCCGTCGCGGCTACGGTTGCGAGTCGCCAACTTGCCGTGCGTGATTCGACGACTCTCCGGTTGCACTTTCCGGTCGCCGGTGGGCGGTGGGAGGTGGCCGCAGGCGAGGGCAGACTGTTCAACCATCACTGGGAGGCACCACTGCAGCGCGCGGCACTGGATCTCGTCGAGGTCGATCGTCGTGGTTCCTCGCATCGCGGGGTTCTCGCCGGATGCGACGAGGACTACTACGCCTTCGGTTCACCCGTGCACTCCCCCGTCGACGCCGAGGTGCTCAGGTGCGGCGACGGCCTGAACGACGGCGAGCTCAACCCGGCGAAACCGGCGGGAAATCACGTGGTGCTGGGAGCCGGGTCGGAGGAGATTCTGATCGCGCACCTGAAGAAGGGAAGCGTCGCTGTCACCGCGGGGCAGCGCGTGCAGGCCGGCCAACTGCTGGGAGTCGTCGGGAATTCGGGCAACTCGACCGAGCCGCACCTGCACATTCACGCCCAACGGGACGGATGTGCGGTGCGCATCGTGTTCGACGACGTCCGCGGACGGATGTGGCCGGGTCGACGCGTCATCCGCCCCTGATCCGGCGGCGACGCGTCACCACCAGCGTTCGAGAACCTGCGCCACTCCGTCTTCTGCGTTGGTGACGGTCTGTTCGTTCGCCGCCGCGACGGCAGCGGGGTGTGCGTTACCCATCGCAACGCCGAGTCCGACCATCGACAGCATCGGCACATCGTTCGGCATGTCACCGAAGGCGACGATGTCCGATACGTCGACCGACAGCGTCTCGGCCACCTTGGCCAGTCCCGACGCCTTGGTGATCCCCGGGGCCGACAGCTCGATGAGTCCGTTGTCGGTGGAGAACGTCAGGTCGGCGCGACCGGAGATCAGCGGCGAGAGAATATCGGCCATATGGCCGCTGGTGGATCCCGAGAGCCGGACCAGCAGCTTCACCGCGGGGACGTCGACGACGTCGTCCTCGGTCATCTCGACGTTGTCGGGGTTGAGCCACGCATGCTCGTAGCCGGGCGAACTGACGAACTGCGGTGTGGCCGAGTCGTGTGCGGTCTGCCCCACTCGCTCGGCGGCCAGACCGCAGCCGGGCAACGCGCGGTAGGCGACGTCCGCCAACCACTGCAGCGTCTCGACCGACAACGTCTCGGCGCTGAGCACCCGATCGGTGGCCGCGTCGTAGATCACCGCGCCGTTGGCGCACACCGACATCGGTGCGTAACCCAACTGGTCGACGACGGGTTGAATCCATCGCGGTGGTCTGCCGGTGGACAGCACGAACGGGACGCCGTCGGCCACCACGGCCGAGACGGCACGCTTGGTGCGTTCGGTGACGCGTTCATGCTGGTCGAGCAAGGTGCCGTCGACGTCGCTGGCAACGAGTCGGGGGGCAAGGCGGGTGGTGTTCGGCGCGTTGGTCATCGTGACGTCATTCTGCCCTAGTGTCGAAGTGCCCTGTTTTCGACATGCACGTCTTCGATGTGGAAGGAACGGTAGATGACATCTGTGAACCGTCAGATCCGATTGGCTCAGCGCCCGGTGGGACGCCCCGACGACTCGACGTGGGATCTGACCGAGGAGCCGATTCCTACCCCGGGCGACGGCGAGTTCGTCGTCACCGTCGACTACGTCTCTCTCGACCCGGCCATGCGCGGCTGGCTCAACGATGCACGCTCGTACGTGCCGCCCGTCGGTATCGGCGAGGTGATGCGCGCGCATGCCGTGGGACGGGTGTTGGAATCGCATCACCCCGATTTTGCTGTGGGAGAGATTGTTTCGGGCTCGTTCGGCGTCACCGAGCATGCACTGTCGGACGGCACAGGAGTGCAGAAGGTCGACGAATCCGTCGCACCGGCACCCACGTGGCTCGGAGCCCTCGGCTTCCCCGGATTGACGGCATACTTCGGCCTGATGGACGTCGGCAAGCTGACCGAGGGCGATACCGTCGTCATCTCGGGAGCCGCGGGAGCCGTCGGCAGCATCGCGGGTCAGATCGCGAAAGCCAAGGGAGCCACCGTGATCGGCATCGCCGGCGGTCCCGAGAAGTGCGCATGGCTCACCGAAGAACTGGGTTTCGACGCGGCGATCGACTACAAGAACGAGTCGGTGTACAAGGGCCTGAAGGCCGCAGCACCGAAGGGCATCGACGTGTACTTCGACAACGTCGGCGGCGAGATCCTGGACGCGGCCCTCTCACGTCTACGCAAGGGCGCGCGAGTGGTGTTGTGCGGAGCCATCTCCGGCTACAACGCCACCGATCCCCAGCCCGGGCCTGCGCACTACCTGTCCCTGCTGATCAATCGCGCATCGATGACCGGCTTCATCATCTTCGACTACCTCGATCGGTACCAGGAAGGCATCGAGGCCCTGTCCGAACTGCTCACCAGCGGCAAGATGACCGCACGGGAGCAGATCGAGATCGGCGGCGTCGCCGCCTTCGGATCGACACTGAACCTGTTGTTCGACGGTGCAAACACCGGCAAACTGGTTCTCGAGGTCGGCGAACGCCCCCACGACTCGGAATTATGACGGCCGCTCGTTCGTTGGACACCATGTATGGACCGATAGAGCACAAGGAGTAACGATGTCTGCAGCCACCGAAACCGCCATCCTCGCCGGAGGGTGCTTCTGGGGAGCCGAGGAGCTCGTCCGCAAGCTTCCGGGAGTGGTCTCCACCCGCGTCGGATACACCGGCGGCGAGGTTCCCAACGCCACCTACCGCAACCACGGCAACCATGCCGAGGGCCTCGAGGTCGTCTACGACCCCACCCAGACGTCCTACCGCGATCTGCTGGAGTTCTTCTTCCAGATCCACGATCCATCCACCAAGAACCGTCAGGGCAACGACATCGGTGCCAGCTACCGGTCGGCGATCTTCTACCTGAACGACGAGCAGAAGCGCGTCGCCGAAGACACGATCGCCGACGTCGACGCGTCGGGACTGTGGCCGGGCAAGGTCGTCACCGAGGTGACTCCGGCAGGAGACTTCTGGGAGGCCGAGCCCGAGCACCAGGACTACCTGCAGAAGTACCCCGAGGGATACACCTGCCACTGGGTACGTCCGGACTGGAAGCTGCCGCGTCGGGCAACCGCCTAGGAGCGGCTGCGCCGCAGGTGAGTGGAACTTCGTAGCAGGGGTCGAAGTTCCGCTCACATGGGTTGACTGCGTAAATCCGACATATCGAGTACGAATCTGTACCGAACGTCGTTGGCAGCCAACCGGTCGAAAGCGTTGTTCACCTGAGCGGACGGCATCGTCTCCACGTCGGCGACGATGCCGTGTTCGCCGCAGAAGTCGAGTAGATCTTGGGTGTATCGGCGTCCACCACTGCCCGCCGACGCCAGACTCTTTCGGCCGATCAGTAAATCCAGGAAATCGACCGTCGTAGAGCCGAGATAGCCGACGGTGCACAGTGTTCCGTCGAGTGCGAGGCAGCGCAGGTACGGTGCGAGATCGTGCTCGACGGGCACGCAGTCGATGATCAGATCGAGACCACCTGCCAGTGCGTTCATCGCGGCATCGTCGGTCGAGACGACCACGTGGTGAGCCCCCAACTTCTGCGCATCGGCGACTTTGTTTGCGCTGGTGGTCAATACGGTGACCTCCGCCCCGAGTGCGCGACCCAGCTTGACCGCGAGATGGCCGAGCCCCCCGATCCCAGCTATCCCCAACCTGACGCCAGGTCCGACGTTCCAGCGACGCAACGGCTCCCACACGGTGATGCCGGCACACATCAGGGGTGCCACCGCCGCCGGGTCGAGGTTGTCCGGACGGTGGTAGACGAACCGATCGCGAACCACGTACTCGTTGGAATACGCACCGCGAGTGGTAGTTCCGTCGTGTCGGTCGCGCCCACCGTAGGTCAGTGTCGGGAACTCTCGACAGAAATTTTCCTGACCCACCGTGCACATATCGCACCGACCGCACGAGTCGACGATGTTGCCGACGGCCACCGCATCGCCGACGGCAAAGTCCGTGACGCCGGAACCGATCTCGGTCACCTCCCCGACGAACTCGTGCCCGGGCACCACCGGAAAGTCACCGGGATTCCGCGTCGAGTGCAGATCGGTGTGGCACACCCCGCAGTACGTCACCCGAACGGCAACGTCGTCGTCGCGAAGATCCCGCCGGTCGAATGTCCACCGCTCGAGTGGCGCAGTCTCGTCGACAGCTCGGTATCCGGTAGCTGTTCGCATGTTCGCATCCCTTCAAAAGTAACCAACTGGTTGGAAACAGTAGCGTCCGGCGAGATAGTTTTCAACCAACCAGTTGGAAATGTATGGTTTTACGCATGGGCAATTCGGCTGCTACCCGCGCTCGGCTGCTGGCCGCCGCCACCGAGGAATTTGCGACGCACGGCATCGCCGGAGCACGGGTGGACCGAATCGCGGCGGCGGCCGCGTCGAACAAATCGTTGATCTACAGCTATTTCGGCAACAAGGACACCCTGTTCGACGTCGTCTTCGACACGCGAGTCGACACCGATATCGAGAACATCGCCTTCACTCCCGAAGACCTGCCCGGGTACGCGGTGAAGCTCTACGACATGTACCTCGGCGACCCCACGCTGGTACGCCTGCTGACGTGGGCGCGGCTGGAGCGAACCCCGGCCGGGCCGCTGTTCGACCGCAGACCCGGACACGACGACGAGAAATTCGCCGTGATCGCCGACGCCCAACGAGACGGACTGCTGGTGGACGACGTGGACGCCGCAGACATCTGGTCGATGCTGATCGCCTTGGCCGGCACGTGGGCCCAGGCGGCGATCATCCACACCGCCGGCAGCAACGAGCCCGTCGCCGACCACGACCGACGACGGGCCGCCCTTGCCGCCACCGTCGGGCGGGCGTTCTGCCACTCCCCACATCCAGCAGAGGCAGAACTACCGCGCACAGCGGAGCCGAACTTGCGACACTGATCCGGTGACCTCCGACAGAACCCCTCGGTCGATGGCCGACGTGCTTCGTTCACCGCGATTCTGGCTCGCTCCGATCCTCGTTGTCTCGGCATTGATGTCGTTCCTCGCGGCCCTGTATCTGGGCGGCGTTCTCGATCCCCGAGGCAACTTGCACGACCTGCCCATCGCGATCGTCAACCAGGACGAGGGCGACACCCTCGCGGGCGAGCAACGCAATATCGGCAACGACATCGTCGACGGCTTGATCCAGAACGTCGACTCCGAGAAGGTCGCTTTCCGCGAGGTCGGCCCGGCACAGGCCGAGTCGTTGCTGTCCACTGCGGAGGTCTACGGCTCCATCGTCATCCCCAGTGATTTCACCAAGAGAATGGGAATCCTGGCGCAGGCGAGCGTGATTCCCGGCGATGTAGAGAAGCCGGTCATCACGGTGTACACCAATCCGCGGGCCGGCAGCTTCGGTATGTCGCTCGTGACCGGAGTAGCCACGCCGGCATTCGAGTCGGTGAATCAGACCGTGGGCCAACAGATATCCGATCAGGTCCGCCAGCAACTCGGAGACACTCCGCTGGCGGGCGCGAGCGCACTGACGTTGGCGCAGCCGATCAATGTGATTGTTGCCCAGCATGATCCACTACCCGACGGTACCGGCGGTGGCCTGTCTGCGTTCTACTACGCGCTGCTGCTCGTCTTGGCGGGGTTCACCGGTGCCACCATTGTCAGCACCCTCGTCGACGGACTGCTGGGGTTCACCCCCACCGAGATCGGCCCGAAGTACATCCACCGCGGACCCACCCAGATCAGCCGGTTCCAGACCCTGCTGGTCAAGTGGCTGGTGATGTTCGTTCTCGCCATGCTCGTATCCGGCCTGTACTTGCTGATCAGCCATCTGCTCGGCATGCCCATCACCCATGCATGGACCCTGTGGATGTACGGCGCGTTCGCGATCACCGCCGTCGGATTCACGGCGCTAGCGGTGATGTCGGCATTCGGCACAGCAGGGTTGCTGATCAACTTGGTCGTTTTCATCATCCTGGCACTGCCGTCCTCGGGCGGCACGATTCCCCTCGAGGCGAGCCCGCCGATCTTCACGTGGCTGGCACAGTTCGAGCCGATGCATCAAATCTTCCTCGGCACCCGCTCGATCCTGTACTTCAACGCCTCGCCTGACGCCGGCCTGCTGCACTCGGTGGGCATGACGTCTCTCGGGCTGCTCATCGGGCTCGTGTTCGGCCTGCTGTTCACCCTTCTCTACGACCGCAAGGGCCTCGACAGAAGCCTCGATTCTCCGGGCGTTATCAGCTGACGCCGGTACACTCGATCCAATGCTTGCTGTTGACCCGGCCGGAAGCGTGGCACCAAGACGTGCCTTCCACGCTTACCTCGACGTCGCCATCGTTGTGCTCGTACTCGTGGGCACCAACCTCATCGCGCACTTCACCACGGCGTGGGCCAGTATCGCGACGGTTCCTATCGCCGCAGTTCTGTTGGTCGTTCTCTCGAACCGCCGTGGCCTGGGCTGGGCCGAATTGGGCCTGTCACCGAAACAGTGGAAGACGGGTTCGCTGTACGCGCTGGGAGCCGTCGGAATCGTCCTCACGGTCGTCGCGATCGGCGCGTTGCTGCCGTTGACCCGCCCGTTCTTCATGGCCGATCGGTACGCGACCGTCTCGGCCGCTGTGATCGCGTCGATGATCGTCATTCCACTGCAGACCGTGATCCCGGAAGAGCTCGCGTTCCGCGGAGTTCTGCACGGAACGCTGGGCCGGATCTACGGTGCACGGGGCGTGTTCGCGGCGGGGTCGCTGCTCTTCGGACTGTGGCATATCGCGTCCTCGCTGGGCCTGACGGCGGGCAACGTCGGCCTCAGTGGGTTCCTCGGCGGTGGCCTGTTCGGGCAGATCGTCGGCATCGGGTTGGCTGTCATTGCAACGGCCGCGGCCGGTGTGGTCTTCACGTGGCTGCGCAGCCGCAGCGGAAGTCTCATCGCACCCATTGCCCTGCACTGGTCCTTGAACGGACTCGGCGCACTGGCTGCCGCCCTCGTGTGGCACGCATCGATGAACTGATACCGATGAAAGACGATCTGCACCAGTACCTTCGCATCGCACGCCAGAACATGGTGTGGAAACTCGACGGCCTGACCGAATACCAGAAGCGTCGGCCGATGACGGCGACCGGAACGAACCTCTTGGGTCTCGTCAAGCACCTGGCGATCGTCGAGTACGGCTACTTCGGCCTCACGTTCGGTCGCGAGTTCCCACCTCGTTTCGCGGAGCTGGAGGCATCAGCCACGGCCCGGCTCAACGCCGACATGTGGGCCACGGCCGATGAGTCATCCGAATCCATAGTCGCCTTGTACCGCGAGGCCTGGACGTATGCCGACAAGACCATCGATTCACACGACCTGGACACAGTCGGACGCGTCCTGCACTGGCCGGTGGAGAAGCAAGAAGTCACGTTGCATCGCGTGCTGGTGCATATGTGTATCGAAACGAATCGACATGCCGGGCACGCAGACATACTGCGCGAATTGATCGACAACTCCGTTGGACTGCGCCTCGGCAACGAGAACATGACCGACGGCGATGCAGCGTGGTGGGCGCAATACCGATCCGAGCTGGAAACAGTTGCGCGAGCAGCTGATCCAAGCTCTTCCGACGATATGACGGATTGACCTACCAGTTCGTGCGATCGCCCGCCGGAAGGCGTATACGGCTGCGTGGCGGGCTGATACCACAGGCCACCGACAGGTTTACCTTCGCGAATCCTTATGCAAGACAATAGTTTTCGATTCGACTATCATTGCCAGTCGAACGCACGTTCGATACACTTGGTCCATGACAACGGAGATCTGGCAACTGAGCGAAAGCGAACTCCTCGCCGACGCTGCTGATGTCTCCCACCGAATCCAGCTGATGGAAGCCCGACGTATCGCCCTCGTCAGCGAGATCGACACCCGCGTCTCCCGCGAGAAACTCGGCTTCCCCGGCCCTGCCGGATGGCTGACCTCCACCACCCTGCTCACCCCCAGCAAAGCCACCAAAATCGTCGCCCTCGGGCGCGGCATGAAGAACTTCCCCGATATCGCCGACGCGGTCAACACCGGCGTCATGACCATCGACCACGCCGCTCTGATCCTCACCTTTGCCGAAACCCCACCGAAGAACCTCCCGCAAGAGGGTCGCGACATCGCCCGGCAGGCGATGATCACCGCCGCCACCGGACCCTGCGCACGTACCGACCGCATCCGCGAAGCGATCACCAAACTGAAAGACACCTACGGTGGCAACAAGCCACCACCCGAGGACACCGACCGCAACGAACTCTTCGCCTCCAGGACCCTGAACGGGCGATTGGCGTTGAAAGGTGACTTCGATGCCATCACCGGAGAAAAGCTCCTCGCCGCACTCTCACCCCTGACCGAACCCCAGCCCGCCGCCGACGGCACCCAAGACGAACGCAGCCCCGCCCTACGCCGCGCCGAGGCATTCGGACACATCCTCGACCGCTACCTCGCCTCCAGCAACCGACCCACCGAAGGCGGGGAGAAGCCGCACCTCAACCTGCACATCAGCCTGAAAGATCTCACCGACCTCCGCAGCACCATGAACGCCGACAGCGACTCTGAGAATGGCAGCACCGCAACCGAATCCGACAACAACAGCCGGCCAGCTACCGCCGATCGTGGTGCGTATCGCGACCTGTTCGGCGACGGCACCACCGTCGGGTGGCTGCCGTGGATGGGACCACTCACCCGCGAGACGTCCCGCCAACTGGCCTGCGACTGCCTCCTCACCGCCATCGTCATGGACGAGAACGGCTCACCGATCAACCTCGCCCGCACCGCCCGCACCGTCACCGCCAAACAGAAACGCGCCCTCACCGCCCGCGACCACGGCTGCGCGTTCCCAGGCTGTGGGAAACCCGCAGCATGGACCGAAGGCCACCACATCTGGCACTGGACCGACGGCGGACCCACCGACATGAACAATCTCGTCCTATTGTGCGGATTCCACCACCGACTCATCCACCATTCGGACTGGGAAGTGTTCATCGGCACTGACAACCACCCGTGGTTCGTACCGCCGGCCACCGTCGACCCGTACCGACAACCCAGACAATCCCACGCCCGAGCCGGCCCCCACATCACATAACCACCCACACACGGAACCAGCCCCGCACCGAGAACACGGTGCGGGGCTGGAGGAGGTTGAGCTCAGGAACCCGAGGGAGCTGCTGGCGGTGCAGGCGGAGTCGCACCATCAGCGGGAGCCGGAGGGGTCGCGCCATCAGCGGGAGCTGCCGGCGGCGCAGGAGGAATCGCACCATCGCCTTCGGCGGGCGGAGCAGGTGGCGTCGCACCGTCTTCCGGTGCACACACAGCACCACCCGGGCCACCTGCGCCCGGTCCACCCTTACCCGGACCGCCCTCAGCCGGGCCACCCTTGCCCGGGCCTCCTGCGGGCGGAGCAGGCGGAGTTGCGCCGTCACCCGGGGCCGGCGGTGTTGCACCGTCAGCCGGTGCGGGGGCCGTCGAACCGTCGGTGGACTCCGGGGCTGCCGGCACCTCGGATGCATCCGACCCGCCACCACCGTCGGTTCGCTGTCCGAGGGCGGACGACGACGCCACCGTGGACACGCCAGGCGAGACGTCGGGGCCGGTGGCTGCGAACACTGCCGCCGTCACCAGGGCTCCGACGGCCAGACCCGCTGCTGCGGTCGCTGCCAGCGGTACCCGTCCCTTCCAACTCTTCGGCTTGTTCGCCCGAGTCGGGTCGGCCTCGGCACTCGGTGCGGGCTCGGGGTTCGATGCGGCGGGAATCGGCTGAGTCTGATCGTTCACGTTCACTCCTTGTTCGGACTGTCTCGTTCGTTTCGTTCTGTCACCGACATTGCCGTCGCTAGCTGAAGTAACCCTGAAGCCGGGCGCATCTTCAGGATCACTTCAGCTCGTGGGTGACAATCGAGGCATGACATACAGTTCCGCTCCCCGGGTGATGGTGGTGGAGGACTCGTTGCCCATCCGGGAAGCGCTGGTGGCCGCGTTCGAGGACGCGGGCTTCACCGCCGCGTCTCTGCCCGACGGGGACGATTTCGAGACCACGATGGCAGGCTTCCGGCCCGATGTGGTGATTCTCGACGTCATGCTGCCCGGTGCGCGAGACGGTTTCGCTCTCATCGACGTGGTCCGGCAGAGCACCGACGCGGGCATCATCATGGTCACCGCGAAGGACCAACTGGCCGACCGACTGCGCGGACTGAGTGACGGTGCCGACGACTATGTGGTCAAGCCATTTCAGCTCGACGAGGTGGTAGCCCGCGCAAAATCCGTGTTGCGCCGCCGCGGTCGGTCGTCCGACGCAGTCCAGGTCGGCGATCTACTGGTCGACGAGCCTGCCGGAGTTGTGACTCGGGCGGGTCAGGTTCTCGATCTGACGGCGACAGAGCTTCGCTTGGCCACGTTCTTGGTCGCGCAGCGCGGACGCACGGTCTCCAAAACGTCTATCCTCGAATCGGTTTGGGGCTACGGCGCGTACGACGGCAACCTGGTGGAAGTTCACATCAGTGCGTTGCGTCGCAAGATGGAAGCCCATGGCCCGCGGTTGATCCATACCGTCCGGGGCCTCGGTTATGCATTGCGGGCTCCGCAGTGATGCGGACGCCGACTCCGTCGCTTCGAATGCGGGTGGTCGCCACCGTCGTCGTGTTGTTCGCGGCACTGCTGGTGATTGTCGGTTCGTCGGTGGATGTCGTTCTCGGTCAACAGCTTCGGCGCGATCTGGAGGCACGGTTGTCGGATCGGGCAACCCGTGCCGTCGAGCTCGTGGAGAGCGGCGTCGGGCCCGGGGATCTGGTGCAGGCCTTGCAGGGCGACGCCATCCGAGTTCGGGTCACCGCTGCGGACGGCACGGTGTACGGGGCACCCGGTGGCGAGCCGCCCGCGCAGGACGATCGGCCCGCGGGACCCAACCCTCCGTCCGGCCCGTCGAATGCTCCCACTCCCCCGGGACCGCCCGATCCGCCTGCCCCACCGTCGGATTCGCTGGAGATCACGAAACCCCTGCCCGACGGTTCGACACTGTCGCTCCTCGGTGATACCACCGCGATCGCCGACGTTCGGCGTCAACTCCGGATCCTGATGCTGGGGGCGGGAGCCGTCACGCTGCTACTGGCCGCCGCTGCTTTGACCTTTGCCGTGCGGCGCGCACTGTCTCCACTGGACTCCATGACCTCGGTGGCACGTCGAATCACCAACGGCGACAGGGGTAGACGCCTGCTCCCCACCAAACCGAACACCGACCTCGGCCGTACGGCATCGGCCGTGGACGAGATGCTCGACGCCCTCGAGGACGCCGAACGACGCGAGGCCTCGGCCGCACGCACAGCCAAGCTCGCCGAGGAGGACATGCGCCGGTTCTTGGCCGATGCCGCACACGAGCTGCGCACACCGGTCGCCGGTATCTCGGCGTTGGCGCAGTCGCTGCAGCGCGATGCCGAGCAACGCCCCGATCGAGTCGCACGCTGGAGCGAGTTGCTGGTCGGCGAATCCGCCAGAGCATCGCGTCTTGTATCCGACATGCTCGATTCCGTTCGCGCAGAGAATACTTCGGACCTCGAGCTGACAGATTCCGACCTCGCAGACCTCACCCGCCGCACGGTGGAGAGAGCAGCTCTGCTCACCCCGCACATTCAGTTCGATATCGATGCGGCGCAACCGGTTCCGGTTCGGGTGGACGTAGGCCGCATCGAGCAGATTCTGTCCAACGTGCTCGACAACGCCAGTCGTTTCACGCCCAGAGGCGGCAGTATCACTGTCGCCGTGAATTCAGTGGGCAACGAGGCCGTCGTCACCGTCGACGACGAAGGGCCCGGTGTCCCAGAAGCAGACCGTGAGCGCATCTTCGAGCGGCTCGTCAGGCTGAACTCCGCACGCGATCGCTCCTCCGGCGGCGTCGGGCTCGGGCTCTCGATCGCACGGACGCTCGCTCGCGCACACAACGGTGAACTGGTCTGTGCCGCAGGGCCTACGGGCGCGAGATTTCGCCTGTCACTTCCTGGCCTCACGGGTCGTTCCGCGGGCTCCACTCCGGCGAGCGGCAGATAGCTACTCGACGATCAGGTCCATCAGCAGACTGTCGTGCCAGCCATCGGGACCCTTCTCGTATTTGCGCATGATCCCGACCGGCTCGAAACCGACTGCGCTGTAACACGCAATCGCCATCGCATTGTCGGCAGCCGGATCGATCACCAGGCGGTGGTGTCCCAGATCGACTGTTAGGTAGCGCACCAGTGTCCCCACGGCATCTTTTCCGACGCCACCGCCGTGCACTGCCGGATCCAAGAAGATGTCGATCGACGCATGCCGGTACATCGGGTCGGTCTCCTCGCCGTACTGAATCAATCCGACTGGCGCACCATCCAATTCGACAACCATGCGGTTCTCTTCAGGGTTGTCGGACGGCCAGTTCTCGTCGGCATCCTCGTCGCCCCACCGCGCGTACACCTCGGGGGTGTGCAGAATTCGGCGCAGCTCCGGCACATCCTCGGCGGCGACGGGCCGTAGCACGACCCGTTCACCGCGGAGGTTCATCGCACAGTTCTATTCGGCGCGCTTGGCCGCACGTGCCGCCAGGTCCTGGGCGTCGAGCTTATCGGCTTCCTCCAGGGTCGGGGCACTACCGCCGAGTCGGGCCGGCACCCAATACGCGCCGGGCTCGTGGTGGTAGTTCTCCTGCAGTTCGAGCAGCATCTTCTGCATCACCGCGCGTAGCTTGTCGGTCAGTTCGTTCGGCGGTCCGACCGGCGCAATCGGCTCACCGACGGCAATGGAGATCGGAGTGTTGGTGCGGCCCAATCGCTTCGGGTAGCCCTTGGTCCACACGCGCTGCGCGCCCCAGATGACCGTCGGGATGATGGGGACGCCGGCTTCGATGGCCATGCGCGCTGCGCCGGACTTGAATTCCTTGATCTCGAAGCTTCGGCTGATGGTGGCTTCGGGATACACGCCCACGAGTTCGCCGTTGCGCAGACTTTCCACCGCCGACTTGTAGGACTCGGCACCTGCCCCACGATCGACGGGGATGTGCCGCAGCGCACGCATGATGGGGCCTGAGATCTTGTTGTCGAAGACTTCCTTCTTGGCCATGAAGCGGATGTAGCGCTTCACTCGCCGCGGTGGCAGTCCGGCGTAGGTGAAGTCCATGTATCCGGTGTGGTTGACGGCGATGACCGCGCCACCGGTAGCAGGGATGTGTTCCTCGCCCTCGACCTCGAACTTCAGGCCCTCGAACGCGAACACGGTGCGAGCGATGCCGATGACTGATCGGTAGACGGGTTCCACAGTCGGTTAGCGTAGTCGGTGGACGGGGCCGGAGAAAGGTGCGGCAGAGTGCGGTCGGGTCGTGCGCAGTTCGGTAGAAGAGCTATGGGGGAGACAAACACGTGAAGAACAGAGCGGCACGACCGCGGCGCAGCCGAGTCGGCCGAACCGCGCTGCCGCTGATCGCGACGATCGCACTGGTCGGTGCCTGCGATTCCGCGGTCGGGATCCCGTCCGATCAGGCCGCCTCGCCGAGCAACACAGTCGAGTCCACAGCCGACGAGTCGACCACCCAGGAATCGCCGTCGACCACAGCCACCACCCCGATGCCCCCGCCCATCCCACCGGGGCCACCCGTCGGCGAAGCGCCCGGCAATCCCGCGGCCGCGGCGGCCCTGCGGCCGTTCGTCAACGATCTCACGGGCGGCGGCATAGGTGTCGTGACGGCAAAGTGCTGGACCGTCCCGCCCACCGACATCCCGACTATGTATGTCGACACCGGTGCCATCCTCGCTGCTGTGGCTGCTCCCGCCGTCGACGGTCAGTATGCGGTGACGTGGACCGGGCCCACTGCGACGGTCGCCATCAAGCGCAGCGAGATCACGTCCGGCTACGCCTGCCCTACCGTCTACCCCACCGGCACCGCCCCCGTATTCGACGCGGCAGACGCGGCCTACTCCGTCGATCGCTATCTGGGCCGCATCGCCGGCATTCCGGTCAACCGGGACGACGTGGAGGAGCGCTACCCACTCGTGTGCGAGAGTCGCGGCACGTGGGATCCGAACGGCACCGGGTCTCCTACCGCCCCACCTCTGGCACAGGACCCGGCGATTCTGCCGAGCATTACCTCGTTCGATCCCGACAGCGTGTTCGTCACGGCTCAGAACGGCATCTACACGCAGGTCAATGCCGACATCATCGATGCCTCGGGGGCATACCAGAACCGCACGTTCGTACTGACCGTCGGCGGCGAGGGCTACTGCATCGGCGACATCGCCTGAGCCTGCACTACTACCGCCGGAGTGGAGCCTGCGGAACGACCCAACTAGCGCAGTACGTCGGTCCCGACGAAGGGCACCAGGGCTTCCGGAACCCGGACGGTGCCGTCGGCCTGCTGGTGGTTCTCCAGGATTGCCACGATCCACCGCGTGGTGGCGAGGGTGCCGTTGAGGGTCGCGGCGATCTGAGGCTTGCCGCTCTCGTCGCGGTATCGAACGCCGAGGCGTCGGGCCTGGAAGGTCGTGCAGTTCGAGGTCGAGGTGAGCTCGCGGTATGCCTTCTGCGTGGGAACCCACGCTTCGCAGTCGAATTTGCGCGCGGCCGATGAGCCGAGGTCTCCGCCTGCGGTGTCGATGACGCGATAGGGCAACTCGACCGCGGCGAGCATTTCCTTCTCGTACTCCAGGAGCTTCTGGTGTTCGGCGGCCGCGTCCTCGGGCTTGATGTACGAGAACATCTCGATCTTGTCGAACTGGTGGACGCGAATGATGCCGCGGGTGTCCTTGCCGTAGCTGCCCGCTTCACGGCGGAAGCACGACGACCAGCCGGCGTAGCGCTTGGGGCCGTCGGCGAGATCGATGATCTCACCCGAGTGGTAGCCCGCGAGAGCAACTTCCGAGGTTCCGACGAGGTAGAGATCGTCGGCTTCGAGGCGGTAGATCTCGTCTGCGTGAGCACCGAGGAAACCGGTTCCCGACATGATCTCCGGCCGCACGAGCACCGGCGGGATCATCATGGTGAACCCGTTCTTGACGGCCTTCTGCGCGGCGAGCTGCAGCAGACCCTGCTGCAGCAACGCGCCGTAGCCGGTCATGAAGTAGAAGCGTGAGCCCGAGACCTTGGCTCCGCGTTCCATGTCGATCAAGTTGAGCGACTCACCGAGCTCGAGGTGGTCCTTGGGCTCGAAATCGAATTCCGGGATGTCGCCGACCGTCTCGAGCAGTACGAAGTCGTCCTCGCCGCCTGCGGGCGTGCCGTCCTGGACGATGTTGGAGATCGCCCGGTGTGCCGTGTCGAGAGCTGCGTCGGCCTCGGCCTCGGCGGCCTGCGCGGCCTTGACCTTGGCGGCCAGTTCCGACGCCCCGGCGAGCAGCGCTGGACGATCCTCGGCGGAGGCCTTTCCGACCTTCTTGCCCAATGCCTTCTGCTCGGCGCGCAGCTGATCTCCGGCGAGCACGGCGGCCCGGCGGGACGCGTCGGCATCGAGAAGCGCGTCGACGAGGGCGGGGTCCTCGCCTCTGGTGCGCTGTGAGGCGCGTACGGCGTCAGGATTTTCGCGAAGGAATTTCAGGTCGATCACGAGAGGGAACCTTACTTGCCGAGCAACCCCAGGTAGTCCTCGCGTCCGAACATCGTGGCGGCATCGATTGCCGACGGGTGACCCCCGTGCGGATCGGCTCCTCCGTCGACGAGAACTCGCACCACGTCGTCCTCCCCTTTGAAGACCGCACCCGCGAGTGGGGTCTGCCCCTTGTCGTTGGGCTTGTTCACGTCGGCACCGCGCTCGACCAGCACGCGCACCGCATCGGCATGCCCGTGATACGCGGCAAGCATGACCAACGTGTCCCCGGACTCGTTGTGGAGATTCACCGGAACGCCCGCGTCCACGTAGCTCGCCAAACCGGCCGCATCACCGGTGCGCGCCATCGTGAACAGTCGGCCGGCCAGCTCGCTGAGGTCGTCGTCACCTGTCGGGTCGCTCATGAGGACCGAACATACTCGGGCATGATGGAGGCGATGTCCGCGAACGAAACAGACCCCCCAGAGAGCCGGAATCGGCGAACTCTCTCCGCAACCACCGCCCGACGTGGGCTCGCCATGGTTGCGGTCGGTGCAGTGCTGGCCGCGGGTGCGACGGCGTTCCTCTCCGACGGGTTCTCGGCACCCGAGAAGATCACCACCCATTCGGCGGCCAGTGGTCCGGTGACCGACGGACCCGTATCGGCATCCTCGTTCGGCGCAGCCGATCCCGGTACGTGCCTGCAGTGGACGCCCACCGACGATCCGGAGACCGACCGACAGGATCTCGCCGAAGTGTCTTGCGCCGATCCTCATCGCTTCGAGGTCGCTCGCGACATCGACATGAGCGTCTACCCGGGCGTCGAGTTCGGTCCCGGTTCGCAGTATCCCGGGTCCATTCGGTTCGGTCAGCTGCGTGACGAACACTGCACGGCCGCCGTCGACGACTACGTCGGCGCCAAGTTCGATCCCAACGGACTCTTCGGCGTCGGGCTGATGTTCCCCAGCCAGGCCGGGTGGGCCAAGGGCGAGCGGACCCTGCGCTGCGGGGTGCAGATGCCGTCGAACACCGGAGCTCTGCTGGAGATGACCGGTTCGATCCTCGACCAGGATCAGTCCAAGGTCTGGCCGACGGGCACCTGTATCGGCATCAATCAGAACGTGCCCGCGGATCCGGTGGACTGCTCGGCACCGCACGCCTTCGAGGTCGCCTCGGTGATCAACCTGACGCAGCAATTCCCCGGCGGCCACCCGTCGGAGGGCGATCAGGACGCGTACTTGGAAGGCACCTGCACCGACGCCGTCAACGGCTATCTCGGCTCGGACACGGCATTGCGCGACAAGACGCTGACCCTGTTCTGGGACACCATCGACGTCGCAAGCTGGCTCGCCGGTAGCCGTCAGGTGACGTGTTCGGTGGGCAAGGAACTCGATTCCGGCGGATTCGCGACCATCGTCGGCAGTGCGAAGGGCGACATCCTCATCAACGGTGCAGCGCCTGTCCCACCGCCATCAGCTCCCGACGGCCGCGCGCTGCCCACTCCGCTGCCCGGTGCTGCTCCGATCACCACCGGAGGCTGACATCCCCACCCAGATGACCCGCGTCGACTTCGAGGAAGCCGTGTCCGACGCCCTCGACACCCTGCCGCGCGAGCTCACCGACTTCATGAACAACGTGGTCGTGCTCGTCGAGGAGGAACACCCCACCGAGGACATCCTGGGGTTGTACGAAGGCATCGCGCTCACCGAGCGTTACGAGTACAGCGGACACCTACCGGACGTCATCACGATCTACCGCAAGCCGATCCTCGAGATGGTCGACGACGAAACCGAGGCTCGACGCGAAATCGCCATCACCGTGGCCCACGAAATCGGACATCACTTCGGCATCGACGACGAACGACTGCATCAACTCGGATTCGGCTGAGCGCACTCGATCACCCGCCCGCGCTCACCCGCTCGCACACCCCCGGAACGCGTGAATGGACCATTGCATGCGTCTGAGCAGTGCAATGGTCCATTCACCCGGACCGACCGGGCCACCCGCACAGCGTCAATGGCACTGTGCACACGTCTCGGCGATGCAGTGGTCCATTCACGCGGACGCTGGGCTACGCCGCAACTGCCTCTCGGCGAACAGGTCGAACTGCGCGATCGGTGAGGAACGCGAAGCCCAATCCCAGGGCCAGCCACAGGGTTGCCTGCGTGGCCAGTGACGACAGGCGGAATTCCCACAGCAGGGTTGCCGGGAAGTCCGCGCCCACCTCGTTGATTTCGGGCAACAGTGCGTACCCGATGCCGACGATCACCAGGAACGCCACGATCGGTGCGCCGACGCGGACTGCCACCGAATGCTGCGATGCCACGACCTTCGCGACATAGATTCCGACTCCGACGGCCAGCAGACCGAGAATCACCGATGCCAGCCACAGCCACGTGCGCTGGGTGATGGTCTCCGGATCTCCGACGGCCGGCGGATTGGCCGGGTACTTGAAGAACGGCACCGCTTCGATGGCCAACCACCCGGCACCGGCTCCGACGAGCGCGAGGATCGAGCCCGGGAGGGAGCTGAAGCGTCGGGAATAGTGCAGTGCCGACGCGAAGATCGCGCCGAGTGCCAGGCCGGCGAGTCCGGTGGCGAGGAACAGTCCGACGCGTTGTCCGTCCCGACTGACGAGCGCCTCCTCGTCGCCGTGCGAGTGCGCCGCCGGTGCGGCATCGGCATCGGCGTGATGGGCGTCGGTGCCGGCTGCTTCCTCGATGGCGATGGCCGAGTCGATGTGCGGTTCACCGACGACGTAGGCGACTGCTCCGGCGAGCAGGCCCGCGAGGAGTCCGGCGAGCAGACCCCGGAGCAGGAGTTGGACGAATGTGCCCTGCAACGTCGGGCCGTGGGTATCGGTCAGTGGCATGGCAGACCCAGCAGGTGGCGGCCGTCGTGCATCAGTTCGTGCATGTACATGCCACTGCGGGAGATTGCGCCCTGATCGAAGCCGACCAGGTAGAGCACGACGAAAGCGAGCAGGATCGTCGCGGCGACGATGACGGCGAGGGCCGCCGACTCCGTCGTATTACTGGGGGAATGAGTGATTGCCATGGTGTCCTCCTGGGATATGCGTCCCGTAGTCCCTTCCGAAAAGAAGAGACGGCCATGCGATGTACGAGTTTTCTGGCTCTCGAATTCGGACGTATGCCCGACGTCGATCACAGTGGCGCAACCGTTCCGGATTTTCACCGGATTACCTGCGTACATCGCGTCTAACCTGCGAACTGTGGCACCGAACGCGTCGTTGTGTCAATCGCTGTCCTGACCGACCGCAGCTCGGTGCCTGAACAACACCTGCGCCACAATGACACCTGGCTGCGCCACAATGACACGGTGCCTGCGTCCGTGACCCGACTGATATTGGTGAGCCACGCCAGAACCGCCGCAATGCGCACCGGCCGATTCCCGGGCGACGAGCCGCTGGACGACTCGGGAGTGCGAGACCTTGCTGCGGTGACCGACATTCCCCGAGCCGACCGCGTTCTGTCCGGCCCGGAATCTCGATCGATGGCCACGGCGCAGATCTTCGGCACCGACATCTCGTTCGAGCCCGCGTTGGCCGACATCGCCTACGGCCGTTGGTCGGGACTCGAGATGACCGATCTGCCCGACGCCGACGCGATGGCGTGGCTGAGCGATCCGGCGTTCGTGCCGCCGGGCGGCGAGTCTCTGGTCGCGTTGTTCTCTCGCGTGCAGAAGTGGCTCGAAGATGTCGGTTCGACTCCCGGTCGCACGCTGGTGGTGACCTCCCCCGCTGTGATTCGGGCCGTGGTGGTGCTGGTGTTGGAGGCTCCGGTTCGGTCGTTCTGGCGGGTCGACGTGTCGCCGCTCAGCCGCACTTCCGTCAGTCGTCGTGGCGGCGCGTGGACGATCGGTGCGGTGGCCGAGAAGTCGATCTGAGTATTTCTCGCATCGATGGAACCAAACCGTGCACGGTGGCGTCCTACCTACCGACAGTGGAAGTTCTTCGATCGGGGGCATGGCTCATGACCGTCATCAAGGTGGATCCGGTGGCACTGCAGCTCGCTGCGTCGGAGCTCGATGCGGTCGCCGCCAGGTTGCAGGCCGCCGTCACCACGACGGCGATCCCCGTGCGGCCACTACCGCCCGGCACCGACGAGGTCTCTCTACTCACCGAACGATTCTTCGGCACCGCGGCCGATACCTTCGGACCTGCTGCAGCACAGGGCATTTCAGAGCTACACCGCGCCGCCGAGGAACTACGGAAGCAGGCCGCGGACTACGTGGCAACCGACGACGACACGGCGGGCGGCCTACCCGGTCTACCCGGCATCTGACGCTCGCAACACAGCTCGACCGCACCACAGGAAACGATGCAGGGCTCGAACATCATGGGGGCTAGAGGATGACGCTCGGAGTGACAGGTGTGGTGTGGCTACCGCGCACGGCAACGGGAAATTCGACCCGACTGCTCGGGCCGGGTCCGGTGCCGTTGCACGTCGCCGGCGGCGCGTGGGGTTCGGTGGCTGCGGCGTTCACGGAGGCGTCGGCGAGTATCGCCGCGGTCACTGCGGCGTTGACCGCCGGGTGGGAGGGCGATTCGGCCCTCCTCGCTCAGGCCGCGCTCGCACGTTTCGCAACGTGGACCGGGGCAACGGCATTGAAAGCGGCCGCGCTGTCGGTCGAGGCTCCGGCCGCCGGGACCACCTATGGCGTGGCGCTCGCGACCATGCCGTCACTGGTGGAAATCGGCGTCGTGCAGGCCGCCAAGGTCACCGCTGCCTCCACGGGCGGCGCGCTGAACGGCAGCTACGAGGCAGCCGAGGTGGCAGACCGGTTGCTCGACATACGGGCAGCCCTGGTGATGGAGGGATTCGAGCTGGTCAACTCGCACCGCATCGTCAAGACCACCTTCGATCATCCGCCCGCGATCGTGTCCGATTCCGGGAGCGGCCTCGGAAAGTTCGCCAACGCCGTGATGACCTCGCCCGTTCAGGCTGCGATCGGCGGCCTGATGGCGGCAACACAGAATCCCGGAGTGGCCGCGGCCGCCGGACAGATCGGTAGCGCTGCCACCTCCATCGCAAGTACCGGCGTGTCCACCGTGGCCACTGCCGCGTCGAACATCGGGTCGACGGCACTGTCCGGCGTCGGCGGCGGTCACGGATTCGCGTCCAACGGTTCGGCGTCTCTCGCGGTCGGCCCGGCCTCCACGCGTCCGGTCTCGTTCGGGGCAGGAGGTGCCGGCCTCGGGGGCTTCGGCGGTGTCGGAATGCCCGGGTCTGCGCCGAGTCCTGCCGGTGGCGGTTCGACGCTCTTCGGTCCAGGCCAGAGCGGCCCTGCCAATGCGTTCGGCGCACCCACCGCCGCCGACGGGGGCCTCGCACAGCGTGGGACCGGCACGGCGGGTGCGCCCGCATCGGGCACTCGCGGGCAGGCCGAGGACGACGAACACGAGACCCCGGACTACCTCAAGCAGTTCGAGCACTTCGCCGACGGCCGTACCGTCGCACCGTCCGTCATCGGTGCGGATCCAGCCCTGCCTGTACCCGATACCAGCGGAAACGGCCGTTGATCGACTTGGGAACCGTGCCGGTGGGCCACACACTGCCGAACGCCGCGCTCGGTGTGGACGAGATGGACTTCCTGGTCGACGAGCTGTCCATCGCCGAACTACCCGTCGTCCTCGACGTGTTTCCGCGCTTCGACGACGCCACTGCCCGAGATCGCGCCCTCGGTCGTGGCCGAGACGCACTGGACAACGTCGGCCTGATCACCGGCGGCCGAGTTCACGAGGATCTACAGCAGTGGATGCGGGTTCTCGAACAACCGCACTGGTACGTCTCGGCGCGAGTGTTCGACGTCGAGAGCGACGAGCCGGCTCCTACCACCCGGATCTGCGTTGCGTCCGACGACCGGATCACGGTCTCTGCGGTCCGGCGAGAGAACGTCGTCACCATCCGCGTCATCCACGGCGACCCGGCCCGAGATCTCGCTGTCACGATCGGTCCCGCTACGCCGTTCGACCCCGGCATCGTCAACGCTCCCACCGCATTGCTGGCGCAGGCCCTCGATGCCGCACCGAGCGATGTCGGAGCAACCGCTTCCCGCCTCAGCCGCATCGGGATAGCCGACGACCGCGCGTCGGCCCTGGCATCGGTCATGGCCACGTGCGCCGGCAGAACCGAGATCACGGCTGTGGCGCCCAGACACGGCACCCGGCACGTGGCCGGTAGACCCGTCGCCCTGTTCGATACCCGAGCCGGACGCATCGTCGCCACCTCCACCCTGGCCGCCGACGGCACGTCCTGGAGCTCATTGACCGGGGCAACGGACCGCAAGGTGACGGCGGCGCTGACCGAGTTGATCGAGTCGGCTCGGGAACACCGGGTCTGACGAAGACAGGGTCTGACAGGCTCAGCTGATCGGGTTGTCGGCCTTCTCGCTGCCCTGGCCCTCGAACGGCGGCAGGAATGTACCCCACTTACCGCAGGCCCAACTCCCGCCGGGCAGCGGCAACAGTTCCACCGTCTGAGTGTTGTCGAGATGGTTGTCGGCTGCGAACGTGCCGTCGACGCCGGCCAGTACCGCCGCGACCAATCTGATGGCGGCACCGTGGCTCACGACGACGACATCGCCGGCAGTGTCGTCGCCGAGGTACTGCGCGCGCAGCGCATCGAGCACCGGCACATAACGCTCCAGCACCGAATGCCCGCTGTCGCCGCCCGGCACTGTCGCCGCCAGATCGCCGGTGTGCCAGCGATGGAAGACCTCGGTGAACTCCTTGTGCGCAGCGGGGTCGTCTCGGTCTTCGAGATCTCCGGCGTAGGTCTCCTGAATTCCTTCGGTCACCACCAGAGGAACCCCGGTTGCCCGCTCGATGTAGCCGGCAGTTTGCTTCGCGCGCAACGCAATCGAAGACACGAGGACGGCAGGTGGGTGCCCCACCCAGGTCCTGGCATACCTTTCGGCTTGCTGGTGACCCAGTTCGGTCAACTCGGCTCCGGGCGGCGCGGTATCGAGCATCTTCGCAACATTGGCTTTCGTCTGACCGTGCCGCACCAGAATCAGCTTGCCCATCACAGATCACCGCGTCCGGCGCGAATATCGTCGAGCCACTGCACGTGCTCGTCGATCGGCGGCGGCACCGATCCACCCGCTCCCGTTGCGATGGGCCACGATCCGAGGAACCGCAGCGGCATCTTGCGATGGAATGCCGTCAGTGCTTCGGCGACGAGCGGATCCTCGACATGGCCTGCGCAGTCGACGAAGAATCGGTACGTGCCGAATTGCGAACGCGTAGGACGTGATTCGATGAACGTCAGGTCGATGTTGCGAATCCCGAACTCGGCCAACGCCGCAGGCAGGGTGCCCGGGTCGTTGGGCGGCTCGAGCACCACGGCGGTGCGGTCTGCACCGGTGCGGGGAGCAACGGGCCGAGGCGGTGTCACCAGTACGAAGCGGGTTCGCGCACCCTCCACGTCGATGATGCCGTCGGCCAACGTCGGCAGCGACAGGCGCTCACCGGCCAACCGTGTCGACACCGCCGCGTCGACCATTCCGGCGGCAACATCTTCTGCCGCACCGGCATTCGACGAGGCCGACTGCACTGCCGCGCCGGGCATGGTGGCCTGCAACCACTGTCGCACCTGATTGAGCGCGATGGGGTAGGCGCTGATCGTGCGGGCCGAATCCAGGGTGACGCCGGGGCCCCCGAGAATGGTGAAGGCCACCTCGATCTCGGTCTCGGCGACGATCTGCAACCGGCGACCCTCGGACAACGCGTCGAGGGTCGGCGGTACCGCGCCCTCGATCGAGCTCTCGATCGGGACGACGGCCGCGTCGGCGTTACCCGAACGCACGGCCTCGAGTGCCGCGGGCGGGCTCGCTGCCGTCACGCGCTCGACGGCACCGTCCAGGCCGACGGCGGCGATGGTTCCGAGCTTTTCGAACTGCGCCAGCGCCATCTCCGTGAACGTTCCGGATGGGCCGAAATAAGCGATGCGAGGCACGCCTCGAGGTTACGTTGTCGACGTCCACGAAGCGATCAAACCGACCTCGACGAGCCGTTCGCGGGCAGCGACGGCGTCGGCGATCTCGATTCCGAGCAGCACCTCACGCACCGCCTCGGCGGCCTCGGGAATCAAGGCCCGCAGCGCGGCGACATTCGGGGCGGCCAGAGCTGCGCTGATGTCGTCTCCGCGCAGCGATGCCACCGTCGCAGCGAGGATCGCCAGGACGTCGTCGCCGGTGTCCGCTCGGGCGACCAGGCCGACGTCTGCATGGGAGACCACGGCGAGCACGTCGGCGATGCGTCTCGGGGTATCGGCGACGCTGATGCCCGGAGTCCGGTGCGCGAAGACGACGGCCTCCGCGGTCTCGGCCACGTCGATGGCGTCGAACACCGGGAAGACGACCAGCGGCGAGGGCAACCGCAGCGCGAGCGCATCGGCGAGATGTTCCGCGGGGGCGTCCACGTCGAATCGGACCACCTCGTAGCCGCCGGTCCGACTTGCGCGGAGTTCGTCCGGGTCGATGTCGAGGTGCACCACGATGCGCCCGAGATCGGCCGTGTCCGTCATCGCGAGCAGAGTCGACGCTCGGACCACGGGCGGGCCGTACTCGGCCCCCTGCGGGGCGGCGTTCAGCTCGACGGAATCGGAGCAGATCGGCAGCAGCAACCCGTGCACGAGTGCGTTCGGGTCGGGTCGGTGTGGCACACCGAGGGTCAACGGAATCGGCACGCCCCCACCGTAGTCCCGGGATGCTCTTGCGATCCTCGCCACACCGGTATAACTTAGGGACACATTACTTAGGTATGCCTCACCTTCTTGCCCAGCCCGATCGCATCGGAGGAGCCCATGCTCGGCGCAACCACCACCACCGGACCGTCCACTGCCGAACGCGTGCGCAGTGCCTGCATGCGCGCCGAGGGTGCCGCCCTGGCCATCGACGGCAGCGACCCGGTGGTCACGTCCCTTCATCATCTGCGACCCAACGGCGAGATGATTCTGGCCGTCCCCACCGACTCTCTCGACGACGCCAACACCTGGCAATCCTCGCGGGCGGGCATTCCTGCCGTCCTCGAACTCACCGATCACGCGCCACTCGCATTACGTGAACCAGTGCGTTCGTTGGTGTGGCTGCGCGGCGATCTGCGTCCGGTCCCGGAATCGCTGATGCGTCCCATGGCCGGAGCCGTGGCCGCAGAACACCCGCACGCGGCCCTGCTCGACGTCGGTCACACCACCTCGCTGATGCGGCTGATCGTGAGCTCCGCAGTGGTCGCAGACAGCACCGGCGCAGAACCCGTCGACGTCGAATCGCTGCTGGCGGCCGAACCCGATCCGTTCTGGGAGATGGAGACGAGCTGGCTCGAGCACCTCGATTCCGACCATCCCGATCTGCTCGCCCAACTTTCCCGACGCCTCCCGCCGTCCCTGCGGCAGGGTCGAATCCGTCCGCTGGGTATCGATCGCTACGGAATTCGGCTGCGCATCGAGAGCGACTGCGGTGACAACGACGTCCGCCTGGGATTCGCCGAGCCCGTCGACGACGTCCTCTCGCTCAGTCGGGCCCTGCGGGTACTCGCCGGTTGCCCGTTTCTGAACGGCCTACGCGCTCGCGGCTGACGCACGTTTCGACAAACAAGGCAGACTCGTGCGGTGATCGACTTCAAGAGCTGGTTGACGCCACCGCCGCCGGAGCGCACGGCTCCCCTGCCCGACGCTCGCGAGCGCACGACCATCAAGGTCGAGATCGCGATCGTGCTGCTGGTGACGTTCGGCCTCAGCGGAATGAGCAGCATCCTCTCTCTCGTCGAGGACGCCCTACAGACCGCGGCGCTGTCCGATCAGACCGTGGCACTGAACTCGTCGCGGTCGAGCTTCAGCCTGATCGATCTGTTGTTCCAACTGCTCAGCATTCTGCGGTTATGTGCCTGGGGCGGGCTGGGTTTGTACCTGCTGTGGCGAGCCGACCTGGCACCGCGGGCAATCGGACTGGCCAGACCGCGCCTGAAGATCGACCTCGGTCACGGCGTCGGACTGGCGGCGTTGATCGGGCTGCCCGGGCTGGCGCTGTATCTCGTCGGCAACGCTCTCGGTTTCAATCTGAACGTCGTTCCCAGCGCCCTCGACGACCACTGGTGGCGCGTGCCGGCCCTGATCCTGTACGCGCTGGCCAACTCCGGTGCCGAGGAGATCATCGTCGTGGCCTACCTGATCTCCCGGCTACGCAGACTCGGGCTCGGTGAAAACAAGTCACTGCTGTGTTCGGCGCTGCTGCGCGGGAGCTACCACCTCTATCAGGGGGTGGGCGGAGGCATCGGAAACTTCCTGATGGGGCTGGTCTTCGGCCGCTACTGGCAGCGCACCGGCAGGCTCTGGCCGCTGCTGATCGCGCATGCTCTGATCGATATCGTCGCCTTCGTCGGCTATGCCCTCCTGCGCGAACATCTGTCGTGGCTCCCCTGAATCCAGACCCGATCCAGGCGCGAGGAACCATGCTGTTTCCGCGCCGACAGCTACAGTCGATCCGTGAACGACGACGATCGCTACGGACGGCACGGCGCGCCGGACCGGCGCACGCCGCCTCCCGGTCGCACGCCTCCTCCAGGTCAGGCACCCCCTCCAGGTCAGACCCCGCCGGGGCGCACGCCGCCCGACCGATCGATGCCGAGTCGTCACGGCCGACCCGATCCAGCGCCCCAGCCCGGTCCAGCAGCTAGACCCAGCCCACCGCAGCCCGGTCCAGCAGCTCAGCCTCGTCGCGCCGAGGGGCAACCCCCGCAGCAGCCACCCCGCCGGCAGCCGCCCGACCAGCAGCGCCCCAATCCCCAGCGCCCCAATCCCCAGCGCCCCAACCAACAGTCACCGAACCAACAGCCTCCTGGCCCCAACCGGCCCGGCCAACAGTCCCCCGGCCAACAGTCCCCCGGCCATCGACCACCCGGCCAGCGGCCCTTCCGACAGCCGTCCGCCCAGCAGCCGCCGCCTCCTCGCGGGTATCGCCCCGGCCAGCCGCCACCCGAGCGAGGGCCGCGCCAGTACAACCCCGAGCGTCCGGCACGCGGCCTCCCCGTCCCACCGGGTCAGGTACCTGAAGGCACCGAGTTCATTCGGCGCGACGGCCGGCCTGTCGCCGGGCCGCCGCGCTCGGCCGCGGCCCAGCAGGCGTGGTCGCAGGCTCCGGAACCCGGTTCGGCACAGTCTCGTACACCCCGGTCCGATACACCCGATACACCCAATTCGACGCGTCAGTACTCACGATCCGCGGACGAGCAGCAGGGCCGCACCGGGTATGCCCCGCGCCAGCAGCCGGAGCCGTACACCGAGGAGCGCAAGCAACCCGCCGCGCCTGCACAGCGCCGGCCGGAACCCGCCAGACCACAACCGGCTCGACCACAACGAGATTCGCACCCACCCAAGGTCGCGAAGCCGCGCAAGCGCAGACGCTGGGGTCGACGTTTCCTGATCGTGCTGCTCGTTCTCGTGCTGGGAATCGGCGGCGTCGTCTACTACGTCGACAGCTCGTTGACGCGAGTCGACGCCCTCACCTCCTACCCTGGTCGCGTCGGAGACACTCCAGGCACCAATTGGCTTCTCGTCGGGTCGGATTCACGGGCAGGCCTCACGCCGGAACAGGAGGCCACGCTGGCCACCGGCGGCGAGGTGGGCCCGAGCCGCACCGACACGATCATCCTGATCCACATTCCCGAGGGCAGCGGGGCGACCACGATGGTCAGCCTGCCTCGCGATTCGTACGTGTCCATTCCGGGCAACGGCGAAGACAAGCTCAACGCGGCCTTCGCATTCGGTGGACCGTCACTGTTGGTACAGACGGTCGAAGGCGCGACCGGGGTGCATATCGATCACTACGCCGAGATCGGCTTCGGCGGCTTCGCCGGGATAGTCGACGCGGTCGGCGGGGTGAACGTGTGCGTGCAGAACGCAATCGACGATCCGTTGGCGGGCATCAACATTCCCGCCGGCTGCCAGGATCTCACCGGGTCCGAGGCGCTCGGGTTCGTGCGGTCCCGCGCAACCGCGCTGGCCGATCTCGACCGAATGAACAATCAACGGGCATTCATGTCCGCACTGCTCGAAAAAGCCACCAGCGCATCGACTTTCCTCAACCCACTGAAGCTGTGGCCGCTGGTGTCCGATACGGCGTCGTCGTTGAGCGTCGACGAGGGAGACCACATCTGGAACCTCGCCGCGCTGGCCTGGGCGATGCGCGGAGGTCCGGTGACCACGACGGTACCGGTCGGCGGATTCCAGGACTCCGACGTCGGAAACGTGCTGTTGTGGGACGACACCCGCGCACCGGCATTCTTCGACGCCATCGCCCAGGATCGCGAAATTCCACCGGATCTGCTGACCGGCGGGCCCTGAGCCGCCGAATCGGTCGTTCCTGCAGGCTCCACTCCACCCGAGACCGGTAGGTTGTGGACCATGACACTGCCGTCTGCCCAGCCCGCCGTGACGCCCGGTGCGTCGTTCCACGATCTACTGCGCGCTCAGGTGCGGCACGAGTTCACCGCATCGCAGCAGTACGTCGCGATCGCGGTGTGGTTCGACCGAAACGATCTACCGCAGCTGGCCACCCGCTTCTACGCCCAGTCCGCCGAAGAGCGTCGGCACGCCATGATGATGATCCGGTTCCTCATCGACAATCGACTCGATGTCGACGCGTCGAGCATCGGCGACGTGGTGACGGCGTTCGAGTCGGTGGTCGAGCCGGTGGAATTGGCACTGGCACAGGAAACGACGGTGACCGAGCAGATCACCGCGCTCGCGCGGGCTGCCCGGGCCGAGGGCGACTACATCGGCGAGCAGTTCACCCACTGGTTCCTCACCGAGCAGGTCGAGGAGGTGGCGGCGATGCAGAGTCTGCTCAACATCGTCCGGCGAGCCGAATCCAACCTGTTCGACATCGAGCAGTACGTCGCCCGAGAAATCGGTGGATCGGTGATCCGCGCCACCAATGCCCCGAAAGAGGCAGGGAGCGCGTAGCTTGCGCCCTGCTCAGAGCGGACATTTAGGATCCACTGTATTAGGCTACGTTCGCCTCAATTAGGTTCGACTTGGATGACAACGCCTCTGACCAGGCATATCGTCCTCGTCATGAGCGTAGATATCAAAGAAACCAGCCACACCAAGTTCCATGCACTTCTTCGCGACCAGATTCGCAACGAGTTCAACGCCTCGCAGCAGTACATCGCCACCGCTGTCTACTTCGCGAACGTCGACCTGCCGCAGCTGGCCAAGCACTTCTACGCGCAGTCGGTCGAAGAGCGCAACCACGCGATGATGATCGTGCAGTACTTCCTCGATCGCGACATCACGGTCGAGCTGACCGGCGTCGACGCGTCGAAGTCCGTCTTCACCGATCCTCGTGAGGCCATCGCCCTGGCGCTGGCGCAGGAGGAGACCGTCACCGACCAGATCATCGCGCTGGCGAGCACCGCACGCGAAGAGGGCGACTACCTCGGCGAGCAGTTCATGCAGTGGTTCCTCAAGGAGCAGGTCGAGGAAGTTGCCAGCATGAAGACCCTGCTCAACATCGCAGATCGCGCGGGCCACAACCTGTTCGACCTCGAGCAGTTCGTTGCCCGCGAGATGAACACCAGCGTGGTCGCCGACGCAGGCGCACCCACCGTTGCCGGCGGATCGCTGTAAATCCCGCCGCAAGTAGCGCGCTCGTACGGGTGGCCGCCCGAACAAGGATTCTTGTTCGGGCGGCCACCCGATGTGCGTTTCCGAGCAATTCGTCTCGACCGCGTATCCCGGCCGGAAGCCGTCAGCGCAACGTGACCTGACGACCGCGCAAGCCGTCACGTGAGCGCAGCTGCGCTGCAGTGAGCGGAGCGTCGACAGCGAGAGCTTCGCTCAGCTTGTCTCCGAATTCCTTTGTGGGCGAAGCCCATTCGGTGGGGTGCATCTCGGGATCGAGATCGAACACCGGCACCAGCAATCCGTGCGTACGGAACGAACCGGCGTAGCGCGATCCCTCGCCCAGGTGCAGATCGCCCGCAGCGTGCAGCCGAGCGAGAGCGAGCATCACAGCGTCTTCGCTCTCCGGCCGAACCCAGCGGATGTGCGCCTTGTCGCCCGCATCCACCCACCAGGCCGCGACGACGCCGTCCGCTTCGATCCGTGCCGACGGCATGATCGCTTGATTCGCACGCTCCACAGTGGCGGTCACATCGGCTGCGGGAGTGGCACTTTCGGGAATCCACCAGTTGAAGTCCTGATGGACGGTGATCTCGAGCAGCGCGGACGCGTCGAGCACCTCGGTCAACGCTGGGGTGCTGTCGGTGATGTTCGCGGCTTCGAGCGACTCGCCCGCGGAAGCAGTGGACACCCAGCCGAGTGCGCTACTGATATCTGCTGCAACGTCTTTCGACTGCGTCTGCACCTGCAGGCCGACAAATCCCTCGACGGTGCCCGCGTCTTCGCGCACCAGTGCCGCAACGGCACCGGGCAGCACCGTTGCCAGCGTGATGGTGCGACCGTCCACCGTGATCGGCGCGGTTGCCGTTGCCGACGGGACGAACTCGCGCAGCGCTACCAGATCGCATTCGGCGGCCAGGCCCTCGAACGGGCGGGCCGACGCCGAGTCGATGCTCGCGCGCTCGGCCTCACGCTGCGCCAGCTTCGCCGCTCGGTTGCTTCCCTGCTTCGGTCCACTGTTTCTTTTGCTCTTACCCACGCCCGAAAACCTACACGTTCTTCGATTCGAGCCAGGCTCGCGTTCGGCCGGGGTGGTTGGTGGCGATCCATCCGACACCGAGTTCGCGGCACAGGTCCACGTCCTCTTTCTCGTCGACGGTCCACACGTAACTGGCCCGGCCCGACGCGGCGGCGCGGTCGATGATGCTCGGGTGCTCGCGCAGCGCACGAATGGACGGTCCGACGGCGGTGGCACCGACGGTCGTCGCCGCTCCTCCGCCGAGGTAGTGCGAACTGTCGCCGAGGAGCACCGTCGGGAGCATCGGGGCAGAGCGGCGTACCCGCCAGACCGCCGACGGTGCGAACGACATGATGACCGCTCGCGAGTGGTCTGCCGATGCGGGCGCACCGATGCCGAACTTGCCCAGCTCCTCGAGTACCGCGCTCTCGATCAGCGAGCCGTAGCGCACGGGATGCTTGGTTTCGATGAAGACCTTGACCGGCTTGCTGGTCCAGTCGAGCACGAGCGCGATGAGATCGTGCAGTGTCAGGAGGTCGGCGGGTTCGTCGGGCTCGCCGTAGTTCAGCTGCGCAAGTTCGGCGAAATTCATCTCGCTGACGATTCCGGTGCCGTTCGAGGTTCTGTCGACACGACGGTCGTGCACGCACACGATGTGACCGTCCTTGGTCAGTCGTACATCGCACTCGACGCCGTCTGCTCCCTCACGCAGCGCCAGGTCGTACGCCGCGAGGGTGTGTTCCTTCTTGGCCGCCGAGGCACCGCGATGTGCGACGACGAGCGGGCCGCGGCGATCGGGACTCACGACGCCGTCACCGCTTCGTGCTCGGCGGGCTCTTCCTTCGAGCGCTCGGGACCGGTCGCCTCGATGTCGGTGGCCTTCGGGGCGGTGACCTTGCCCGTGGCCATGACCCATCGAGTAGGACGCGCCAGGGCCGATCCGCGCAGCGTGCGGCCCTCGAATCGGCGCATCACCGCCAGGGTGAGCACGGCCGAACCCGCAGCTACTGCCGCGACGACCGCCGACAGGAGAACTCCATCGGCCCGGGCCTGCAGGCTGCCCTGCAGATTCCACAGCAGTTGGACGACCACCAGCGCATTGCTCGCGGCCCAGACACCCCACCAGATGCGCACCAGAAACAGCTCGCGGTGCACGTCGGCCTCGGTGTCACCCCGTAGTCGGGCCAGCTCGGTCAGATACACCCCGGGCATGACGATGCGCACCAGCGGCAGCATCGACAACAGCAGCATCCATCGCACCGATCGTGGATCGGTCGCGCCCGCTGCGGCGAAAGCGAGCCGACGTTGCCGGATCAACCAGCACGACGAGCCGACGAGAGCGAACAGGCCGACGACGAGCGAGCCGACCTGGGCGAAGTACACCAACGCGTCGGATACGGCCAGGGTGATCGGCGAGACGAGTCGGGTGCGGTTGTACAGCAGAATTCCGTAGCGAAACACCTCGGCGAACGCGCCGAGAGCCAGCAGCAGCGCGGTGACGAAGACGAGCAACTGCGCGTTCGCGGCGTACTGCTCGACGCGTCCCACCGGCCGACTCGCCTCCGGATCGCGCGGGATGTCACGCAAGCCCCAGGTAGGCGTCGAATCGTAGTGCGGCGTCGGCGTCGGGGCTGCGGTTCGAGTCGTGCGGGCGGACGTCGAGCGCGATGTCGCCGGTCGTGCGACCCAGCGGAAGTTTCGTCGGCCCTGCGCAGGCGCTTGGGTCGACACCGGCGAGAGCAGGACGCCGTGGCAGCGGGGGCACCACGTGCCCGGCCGTGCACCGACCGCCCAGCGAGTGCTGCAGCGGGCACAGACCTGGAACGCCTGTGCGCGTCCCCGCGGTGCCGTCATCTAGATGATTCTCGGTTCGTGGGAGTCGTCGTCGCGTTCGATCGGTCGACCTGCGGCCTGCCAGGCGAGCATCCCACCGTCGACGTTGATCGCTTCGAAACCCACTCGGTTCAGGTATTCGACGACGCGGGCCGACCGACCACCGGCTTTGCAGACGACGTAGACCTCGGATTGATTGTCGATCTCACCGGCGCGGGACGGGATGTCACTCATCGGGATGTGGACGGCATCTGGCGCGTGCCCGGCCTGCCACTCCTCGGGTTCACGTACGTCGAGCAGCAGTGCCGTCTCGGGAAACGGCACCGGAAGTCGGTCGACGGTGACGGCGGGCGGCTGCTCGGGGTGAGACACACCTCGATCTTGTCACGGCCTCGCGCGAGGCTGCCACCCGTGTCCCGACGACCCGAGCAAGGCGGCGCTATGACCTACGTCACTCACGCCACAGAAGTTATCCACAGTATCCACAGGTTGATGCACAGAATCGGGGCCTGTGCCGGTTTCTATCCACAGGTCAGAGCGTCGAGTCGGTCTCGCGGTGTACCGAGTACCAACGCAGGTTGTGGATCGATGGTGATTTGACACAGCGACCGTCTGCGGTCCGGTGGAGGCGCTGTTTAGGCTGGCGAACATGACTTTCCCATCCCAGGTCGTTCCGCAGGCTCCCCTCCCGTCCGTAGAACTGCGCGTCTTCACCGAACCGCAACAAGGTGCCACGTACGACGACCTCCTCCGCGTTGCGAAAGCAGCCGAGGAATTCGGCTACGGCGCATTCTTCCGATCCGACCACTACCTCGCGATGAGCGGCGACGGCGGTCCCGGGCCCACCGACGCCTGGATCACGCTGGCAGGCCTGGCCCGCGAGACGTCGACCATTCGGCTCGGCACACTCGTCACCTCCGCCACTTTCCGCTACCCGGGGCCACTGGCCATCAGCGTCGCGCAGGTCGACGCCATGAGCGGCGGCCGCGTCGACCTCGGGCTCGGGGCCGGCTGGTTCGAGGACGAGCACAAGGCCTACGGCATCCCGTTCCCGCCGCTCGGTGAGCGTTTCGACCGGCTCGAAGAGCAACTGGCCGTCATCACCGGACTCTGGGACACCCCCGTCGGCGACACGTTCTCGTACGACGGCACGCACTACCCCGTCACGGACTCCCCCGCGCTCCCCAAGCCGGTGCAGACCCCGCACCCACCCATCGTCATCGGCGGCGGCGGAAAGAAGCGCACTCCGGCACTCGCCGCGAAGTACGCCGACGAATTCAACATCCCCTTCGCGTCGCTGGCCGACACCGAGACCCAGTTCGGTCGCGTCCGCGCTGCCTGCACTGCCGCCGACCGCGATCCGGACTCCCTCGTCTACTCCAACGCCCTCGTCCTGTGCTGCGGCCGCACCGAAGAAGACATCGCTCGACGCGCCGCCGCCATCGGCCGTCAGGTATCGGAGTTACGCGAGAACGGTGCCGCGGGCAGCCCCGCCGAACTGGTCGACAAGATCGGCAGCTTCGGAGCCGTCGGAGCCACCCGGGTGTACCTGCAGACCATGGATCTCACCGATCTCGATCACCTCGAGCTCGTCGCCTCCGAGGTTCTCCCGCAGCTCTGACCCCCAGAAACCGGCCGCCCGAGTCCACTCAACGTGACATTGACCCCCGAAAAGGCCACCAAATGTCACATCGAGTACCCAGGGGGCCTCGGTCAGGCGGCGGATCGAGCACGTAGGCGTGCGTAGGTCGAGCTGATATGTCGAGCCGCGGGCAGTTCGATCCAGCGGTACATGATTTCGGCGAGTGCCGCTGTGCCGGCGAGGAAGGCCAGCACGGCGGCGCTGGGGCCCAGGTGCGGCTCGACGGTGGCGTAGATGCGGTACAGCACGAGGGTGTGGATCAGATAGATCGCGTAGCTACGCGTGCCGATCCAGTGGACGACGGGCCAGCGGGTGATGGGCCCGTCGTATCGGGCCAGGATCAGGACGATGCCGGTGATGACCAGCAGGGTCCACAGGTAGGTGTCGCCCATCCAGAAGGTGTGGACGTCGATGGAGAGCCGGATGACTTCGATCTGCGCGATGACGCCGACGACCACCCATCGCCAGCCGACCAGTTTCGCCCAGCCGAGATAGATGATCTGGCCGAGGAACAGGGTCGGTAGTACTCCCGCGACCTTCGTCAGGAACGGGATCGTGTAGGGCTGCGGCAGGTACAGGTTGTAGGCGATGACCACAGCGCACAATGCAGCTCCGACCAGCGGCACCACGATGGGTCGGGTACGCAGCGGCCCGCGCATGGCAACGCAGTACAGGTAGAACACGATTTGCACGACGAGCGTCCAGGTGACGCCGAGGACGGCAACTTCGGGTCGGAGAAAGAAGCCGCCGAGGAAAAAGCTGAGCACGGCCTCGCCGTTGGTGATTCCGGGTTGACCGCTGAACATCCCGTTGAGGCCGAGTTTGACGAGGATGACCGCCAGCGCGACGGCGAACCAGAGCGCAGGGACCAGGCGGGCGAGACGCGCGACCATGAAGTCCCGACGCGAGTGCCGCATCGCCGATCGGGTGATCAGCAGGCCGGTGAGCAGCATGAACATACTGACGCCGACGAAGGACAGGTGCAGGTTCAGTCCGGCGTCTTGGATGAGGACCGTGTTGACCACGTCGATCACCCACCAGCCACCGCCGATGTCGTCGATCAGATAGAACGAAATGTGTGAGTACAGGACTGCGAAAACAGCGATCACGCGAAGGAGGTCGGCACCGTTCATCTGAACTCGGGGCGCGGTGACCGGCTCCACGACGGCGGAGTCCTCGACCGTATTTCGGCTCGGTCGGTCCCCTTCCACACCCGCGAGTTTAGGTTCCGTTCAACTTCAGGACCAATCCAGACCCGCTCCGCAACTGTTTCGTGATATTCGGAGCGAATTCGCAGCCGCGAATTCCGTTGCCTTGTTCACGTGAATTTATTCCGAGAAAAGCATCTCGGTTACAACGGTTGCACAAGGGGTAGGAATGAGATTGGGTTGAACCCCACGAAAGATCCGAAGTAGGACGAACGTGCCCGCATCACGCGATGGGTACGGCGTCGTTAGAGAAGGGAACCACGTGTCCGAGTACACCTTGCCCGACCTTGATTTCGATTACTCCGCCCTCGAGCCGCACATCTCGGGCGAGATCAACGAGCTTCACCACTCCAAGCATCACGCCACCTACGTGGCAGGCGCGAACACCGCCCTCGAGAAGCTCGCCGCAGCACGCGAGAACGACGATCACGCTGCCATCTTCCTGCACGAGAAGAACCTCGCGTTCCACCTCGGTGGCCACGTGAACCACTCCATCTGGTGGAAGAACCTCTCGCCCAACGGTGGCGACAAGCCCGAGGGTGAGCTCGGTGCCGCGATCGACGACCAGTTCGGTTCGTTCGACAAGTTCCGCGCACAGTTCACCGCTGCCGCCAACGGCCTGCAGGGCTCCGGCTGGGCAGTGCTGGGTTACGACTCGCTGGGCAAGAAGCTCCTCACCTTCCAGCTCTACGATCAGCAGGCCAACGTGCCGCTGGGCATCATCCCGTTGCTCCAGGTCGACATGTGGGAGCACGCCTTCTACCTGCAGTACAAGAACGTCAAGGCCGACTACGTGAAGGCGTTCTGGAACGTCGTCAACTGGGCCGACGTCCAGGCTCGTTTCGAGGCCGCCACCTCGAAGACCCCGGGTCTGATCTTCCCGTAGGTTTCGAGATTGCCGTAAGTCGCGCAATCGCAGACAGGGCCACCGCATCCGTTGCGGTGGCCCTGTCTCGTTCGAAAAGTCATGCGCTCCCGGCTGCGGGAACCGACCGAATCGACGTGACGCCGTGGTCGGGCGTCGCGAATGCTTCCGAGCGGCAGGTCGTCCTACGCGGGGTCTCGGGATCGGGCGTCACGTGTACCTGCACCGATCCCGACGCTGTCACCACGACGACATCGGACCCGCCGCTGGACGAGGTGACCTCGGTCGGGTGCACGTCGTCGATTCCGGTAAGGCCGTACTCGGTTCGTACGGCGTGTTCGGCGATCTGAGCGGCCGTGTCGTCGGTGCAGCGGCCCCGGTAGTTCTGCAGGGTGAGCTGCCCGCGGTCGTGACCGTCCACCACGGCCTGCGCGTTTGCCGGGTCGAGGTTGCCGTAATAGCTACCGTCCGGCAATGCCACCATGCCTGCTGCGTATCGGTCCCCGCCCAGATGCGTCGATTCCCATACCCGCCCGTTCGGTCGATTCAGGACAGCCGCTACCGGCCGACCGAGCACCGCGCAGCACGGGTCCTTCTTGCCGTGCGTGCAGACGAGGTACAGCCGCTGGTCGACGCGAGTCCCGGTGCCGGGTGGGGTGCCTTCGGCGGCGGCTTCGAGCGGTAGTCGAAGTATTTGCTCGAGAGTGTCGATCGAGTACTGCTCCAGCCATGCACTGCGGCGACCCGAATGAACCAGGAACACCCGTCGTGTATCGGTGGGTTCACGCCTGCCGTGAGTTTCTCGCACGAGTTGAGGGCGAACGCCGACGGCCTTGCAGCGCCGCGAGAGTTCGGTGCCGATCCGGCCCAACGGACCCTCCGGATCCCATGGTTCGCGACCCCACGGGCCGCGATGTTCGATCAATACCCACCCTTCGGCCCTCGCTGCTGTTCCGCGGAGCGACTCGTTGCTCGCGCGCGCCACCGCAGCGCAGCCCACCCAGCGTTCGGATGCAGGCACGTCAGCCCCCGATCTGCGACGCGGTGTCGATCAGAGCGCGGGCGGTCAGCACGTTGCCGAAGAGAAAATCCTTCGACGGCAACTCGATCACCCGAGCACCGAGACCGGTGAAGAGCGGGTTCTGTCGTAGCTGTGCCACGGCATCCTCCGTCCCGGCGTCTATCAGCAGGAGGATGTCGTCGGCCGCCAGTACATCGATCAATTCCGGACTGACGTCGAGGGTCTGCACCGCGTCCGAACCGCGATCCTGCTGCGCGGGGGCTCGGTAGCCCAGATCGGCCAGAACCGAGTACGGGAACGATCCGTCCTGGGTCATGTATCGCAACGAGTCGGCTCGCACGCGCGCGACGGTCAACGTGCTGTTCTCGCCAGGTGCGCGCACCGCGGATTCGTCGACCTCTGTTTTTCACCGCAGCAGCGTATCGACTGCCGACCCGCCGTGGGGCGGCTACGTTTTCGGCTGGCACTCTCCCCATCTTGTGTGCCAGCCGTTTTCGGGTCATCCTTCTCCTTACCCAACGTCGTGTACCCGGCTTCTGCCTTGTACCTGTCTGGGAGGGATGCGCAATGGACGATCGAAATCTCATCGGTGTCTCGCCTTTTCACGCCGCCGGTCTGCTGCGCGGGTTCGTGATCTCCGGCCGTTGGCCGGACACCACCAAGGAGTGGGCCCAGTTTTTGGCGCTGACCGTTCGGGTTGCGTCGATGCCGGGTCTGTTGGCGACGTCGACGGTGTTCGGGGTGCGGGAGGAGTTGCCCGAGGATCCCGAGCCGGGGACGGTCGGCCTGGTGGTGGCCGAGGGACCGGTGATCGGCGATTTCGCGTTGGCACCCGGACGATTCTCGGCCCATCAGCCGGCCGCGTTGCTGATGTTGCATCCACCGTCGGAGACGACGCCCTCACTTCCGGAGTGCGCGGGCGCTGCCTCCGGTTGTGTTCTGCTGCCGGGTCTTCCGCATCTCGGCCTCGATCACCGGGCTGCGTGGGTGGAGGCCGAATCCGACGGCACCGTGACATCGATGGTCAGTCGGGTCGGCCTCGATCCGATCAGCGATCCCGACACCGCAGTTTTGGCAATGCTCCTCGCCTCCTGACCGCTCCCCGCACACGATTTTTCGGGTGCCCAAACTTATTGGCGCATTGGACAATTCGCGAAACGGCACTTAGAGTCGTCTACAGCGAAGGGGAGTAGCCCCCAATCAACGTGTCGACATACTGGTCGTAAAACTGCGACCCGGCACCTGAACCGGTTCTTCCGGTGGGCGAGACCTTCGGTCCGTTCGACGACCGAGGAGTCTGCTGTGCTGTCCGCATTGTTGTTGAGTTTCGCTGTCATTTTCGTGGCCGAGTTGGGTGACAAATCCCAGCTCATGGCCATGACATTCGCTCTGCGCTACAAGTGGTACGTCGTCATCGGCGGCATCACGGTCGCCACCACGATCGTGCACCTCGTGTCCGTCGCGGTCGGCCACTTCCTCGGCGTGTCGATCCCCACCGAGGCCATATCGATCGTCGGCGGCATCGCATTCGTCATCTTCGGACTCTGGACGCTGCGCGGCGACTCGTTGTCCGACGACGAAGGCGCGAAGGCCTCCCGCGTCACCAAGTCCGCCTTCCTGGCGATCGCTTCGGCGTTCTTCCTCGCCGAGCTGGGCGACAAGACGATGCTGGCGACCGTCACTCTCGCTGCCGACAACGACTGGGTCGGCGTCTGGATCGGCTCGACGATCGGCATGGTCGCGGCCGATGCGCTTGCCATTGTCGTCGGTGCGGTTCTCGGAAAGCACTTGCCGGAGCGCATGATTCAGTACGGCGCTGCAATCCTGTTCTTCGTCTTCGGTGCCGTCCTGTTCTTCGAGGGCCTCATGCCGGGCACATCCGCGCCGTACATCGCAGCGGGAGTGGTCGTGGCGATCTCCGCCGTCATCGTCGCGGTGCTTCGCGCCAAGGCGTCCCGCACCGAGTCCTCCAGCTCCGACGGGTCGCACGAGATCGAGCAGCAGACCACCACCGAAGACGCCTGACCTTGGTTTACACTCCTCCCTCGGAGGGGTGAATGGACGACGAGCAGCAGGTGGCCGGAGCCGACGCGGCGCACCGTTCGACGGATCGACTGATCAGAATTTTCGGCCGTTTTGTCGGTACCGGCTATCTGGTCTATCTGCTGCTGTTGATTCCCGACATCGGGCGCAGTAGCGAAGCAGTTCCCGGTTGGTGGACCCCGGTCACCGTGGTGGTCGTGTTCGGCAGCGGTTTCGCGTTCGGAGCCTCCACCTTTCATCCGAGCATCACTGCCATCAGGATCGCCGGTTCGGTTGCGGCGTCGGCATTCCCGATCATGGCCCTGCTGTGGTGGGCCGCCTGGGACGGCACCGCCTTCGATCAGGCCGGGACATTTCTCGCGGCGTTCCCCGGCCTTGCGGCGCTCGCCGCTGCCACAGTGTGGCGTCCCGTTCCGGCGTTCGTCCACATGACCGTCAGCGTTGTTATCGTCCAACTCACCAATCAGGCTCTGCGAGAACCGTTCCCGCGCAGCAACATCGTTGCGGAGATCTTCTTCGCGATGATGTTCTGCACGGTGTTCGTGGCGGCCACACTCGCCGCGGTACGCACCGGACGCATTCTCGATGCCACCATCTCCGAAGCACACAGCGACGCGGCACGGGCGGCGGCGGCCTCCGCGCGCGAAGTCGAGCGTGAGCGGTTCGACGCGCTGATCCACGACGAGGTCATGTCCTCGCTGCTCGCCGTCGCGCGCCATGGCCGCACCCCGAGTCTGGCCCGCCAGGCCCGGTCGGCACTCGCCCATCTGGACGATCTGACCACCGGTACCGTCTCCGACAATTTCTCAGCCGACGAGGCTCTCGCTCAGCTTCGTTCCGCCGCAACGACGGTCGACGAGTCGATCGAATTCACCGTACAGGCGGAAGAGCCCGAACGATCGGAGGACTACCCGGCCGACGTCGTCAGATCCGTCGCTGCAGCTCTCGCTGAAGCACTGCGCAACAGCCGAATTCACGCACCGGCGTCGAACCGATCGGTCACTGCCCGCGTGGGCCCGTCGTCTCTGCAGGTCACCGTTCGTGACGACGGTGCGGGCTTCGATCGGCGCTCGGTGCCGCCCCACCGACTGGGCGTCGCCGTCAGCATCGAGGGCAGGATGCGTCAGCTCGACGGCGGATCGGCCGACATCGAGTCCTCCAGCGCCGGCACCATCGTGCGGTTGGGTTGGAAAGGATGAACGGCCAGGACATCCGCGACCTGCTGTCGATGAAGTCGACGGCCGCATATGCCGTCGCAGTGTTCTTCGTTCTCGCGTGTGCCGTGTGCGCCGGCGCGACGCTCGACGGGGTCTCGGCGGTGTGGCCACCGTTCGCGGCGGTTCTCGTGTTCGCGGGAGCCGTCACCCTGTTGCTCGGCGCTTCGGGCGATCCATTGGGGGTTCGCTCGACAGCATTGCTCACCGTATCGGGTCCGGTCGCCGCGACCGCGGTCTTCGCGGTGCTACCGGTACCACTGACCGGAAGCCTGCAGACCTGGCCGTTGGGCATGTCCGTGGTGATCTACACCTTCATGTGCGTCCGCGGCCGGACACCGGCCGCGTGGCTCGGGTTGGTGCTGACCATGGCCGTCGCCATCGGGTGGGCGGCCGTGACGGGCCAGGGCGTGCTGTACGGGCTCTCGTTCAGCGCCATCAACGTCGCTCCGCTGTTGATGGCCACATTCTTCGCCTTCACCATCCGCCCCTTGGCCGCAGCAATCTTCGAGTTGCGCACGCAGTCCACGGTGCGTATCGCGTCCCGAGCCGCCGCGGCTGCCGTCCTCGAGGAACGAGACGCGCGTCTGGCCAGTCTCGACGCATTGGCCCGTCCGCTGCTTCAGCGCATAGCCGACGGCCCCGACCTCACAGAGGAGGAGATCCTCGCGTGCGTGTTGCTCGAAGCCGAACTCCGCGATTCCCTGCGCGCCCGCGGTCTGGTGCGACCCGACCTCGCTCGCGCTGCGAGATCGGCACGGGCCCGAGGGGTCGAGGTGATGATGCTCGACGACCGAGCCCCGGCCACGCTGAACGACGACGCACGCGACCGCATCGTGGCCGCCGCGTCGAACAGCCTGGACGGTGCCGACGCCGGGTCCGTGACGGTCCGGCTCCTCCCTCCCGGGCGCCCGGTCGCGGCCACCGTTCTGCTCGACGACCTCGGCGACACCGCACGGCGAATCGAGTACGACGACACCGGCCGAATCACCAGCTGAACGCCGGGTTTGGGCCGAGACCGTCGTGGTTACCCTGCGGCGGACCAGTAGGTCTGTACAGCCGCTGCCGGTGAATGGAGCCCCGCCATGCCTCTCGATCGTCGATCGTTCCTGATCGGATCCGGTGCCGCCGCCGTGCCGCTGCTGTTGGCGGGGTGCGGCTTCGTCAAGTCCAGCCCGTCGCAGCAGGCCGAGGGCACACTGACGTTCACCACGTGGGGCACCGATGCCGAGTTGGCCGGCTTCCGCGACTCGATCAGCGCATTCGAGGCGGCGAATCCCGGGTCGACGATCACCCTCAACGCGGTGCCGTACGAGCAGATGTTCACCAACATCGACGCCCAGCTGCAGGCGGGCAACCCACCCGACATCTTCCGCGTTCCGTATTACACGTTCGGCGCATACGCCGGCCGAGGCCAACTGCTGGATCTGTCGCCGCTGTTGGCGTCGGACACGCGGGATCAGTTCACGCCGACGGCGTGGGCCGCGGTGCAGAACGGCGGAATCCCCTACGGCCTGCCGCACCACACCGACACCTCGGCAATTCTGGTGAACCGAAACCTGTTGTCGCAGGCAGGTATCGACTCGGTTCCCACAAGTCTGGACGACGCCTGGACGTGGGAAGAGTTGACGTCGATCGGCGATCGACTGCGTTCATCGCTGCCGACCGACAAGTATCCGTGGGCCTACAACTGGCAGGGCAACGGTGTCACTCGCTGGCTGAGTCTGCTGTTCCAGGCCGGTGGGTCTTTCCTGGCCGAGGATCAGAAGACTCCACTGATCGACTCCGACGAGGCGCGCCGGGCCGTCGAATTCTCGTCGTCCTTCTTCTCGAAGGGCTACGTGCCTGCCAACAACACCATCGCGTCGTCGAGTTACGCGAGCGAGGCGTGGTTCTCGCAGTCGGTGGCCATGGTCTGGTCGGGTGCGTTCCAATTGCCCGACGCCGATGCCACGGCCAGCTTCGATTGGACGGCCACCTATGCACCACGAGATCGCCGGGGCGGCGGCGACTTCGGCGGCAACGCACTCGTCGCCACGTCGCAGACCTCGCAGCCCGAGTTGGCGGCGTCGTTCCTCGAGTTCGTCACTCAGCAGGAGCAGATGCGCAACTTCTGCAAGGCCGCCTCCCTGCTGCCCACGCGCACCGACCTGCTCAACTCCGACCTCGAATTCGACATCCGGTCGGAGCTGGCCCCGATCTTCGCGGCGCAAGCGACCACCGTGCAGCCGCAGGATGCAGCTCAGGTGGCCTCGCCGTCGATGTCGGCAATAATCCCGGTGCTGAAGGAGCAACTCGATCTCGCGTTCGCAGGCTCGCAGGACGCCGCTGCCACCGTGTCGGCATTGCAGACCGGAATCGCCGGGGTCACCGGCGCATGACGGCCACACCGAACCTCACACCCAAGCGGGCAGGTGCGCGCAAAGAAGCGTTCGCGGCCGCCGGATTCCTGGCCCCCAGCTATGCACTGTTGGCCGTGTTCGTCCTCGTTCCTCTCGTCGCCGCGTTCGTGGTCAGCCTGCAGCAGACGGACGGATTCGGTGCCGGGAAGTTCGTCGGAGCGGCCAATTACGCACGCCTGGTGGAGGATCCGCTGTTCTGGCGAGCGCTGATCAATACGCTGGTGTTCACCGCGTTGGTCACTCCGCTGTCGATGCTGTTCGGTCTGATCGCTGCGGTACTGCTCAATTCCGCGTTACCTGCGCGGCCGTTGTGGCGCTCACTGGTGATCCTGCCGATGGCCGTCTCGGGCGTGGCGACCGGACTGATCGGCATTCTGGTGTTCGACCAGAACTCGGGCGTGCTCAACAATCTGATCGGTTTCCTCGGGCTGCCCGCTATCGATTGGCAGTCCTCGCCCGGACCGGCTTTCGCGTCGATCGTCATCGCCACGGTGTGGTGGCGCACCGGGCTGAACATGCTGATCTACCTGGCCGGCCTCCAAGGCCTCGGTCCCGATCTGTACGAGGCGGCCAGGCTCGACGGCGCGAACGCATTTCAACGCTTCCGCAACGTGACGGTGCCGCTGCTGGGGCCGACGTCGTTCTTCCTACTGGTGCTCAACGTCATCTACTCGTTCCAGGTTTTCGATCTCGTCTTCGTCCTCACCGGCGGTGGACCGGGTGGGGCGACGTCGGTGCTGGTCACGTACGCCTACGAGACGGGCTTCGTCACCCGCGATCAGGGTTACGCCGCGTCGATCGGCATGGTGCTGTTCCTGTTCGCCCTCACCTTCGCCGCCGCACAGTGGCGCGCGAGCCGAACGAAGGATCTGGTCGAATGAGCGGGCCGAGGAACGCGTCCGCTCGCCGGGCAATGGTGCTGCGCACCGTGATCATCGCCGTCATCGGTCTGATCACCGTGGCACCGCTGTATTGGATGCTCGCCGTGGCATTCTCGACTCGCGGCGAGCTGCTGGGCGGGGGCGAGCTACGGTTGTGGCCACGCCAGGTGACGTGGGAGAACGTCACCCGCGTGTTCGATTCGTTCCCGGTCGCGACGTGGCTCGGCAACTCGATCGCCATTGCCGTCGTGGTCACGATCATCACCGTGGTCACGAGCCTGCTCGCAGGATATGCGTTCGCGCACTTGAATTTCCGATTCTCCACACCGTTGTTCTTCATCGCGCTGGCCACCTTGGTGCTGCCGGTGCAGGTGATCATGGTGGCGCTGTTCCGCATCGTCGTCGGGCTCGGCCTGTACGGCACGTACTGGGCGGTGATCCTGCCGAGTTCGGCGTCGGCCTTCGGCCTGTTCCTCGCGCGCCAGTTCATGCTCGGCATTCCGCGCGAGCTGCTCGAAGCGGCGCGTCTCGACGGTGCGGGGCACTGGCAGATCTTCCGGCGCGTCGTGCTGCCCCTGTCGGGTCCCTTGATCGCCGTACTCGCCTTCATGAGCCTGCTGCAGTCGTGGAACGACTTCGCGTGGCCGCTGATCGCCCTGCGGGAGAACGAGCTGTTCACGCTGCCGATCGGCCTGCTGTACCTGCAGGGCCAGGCGAACAGCGATTACGGTGCCACGATGGCATTCGCGCTGATCAACGTCGTACCGATGGCGCTGCTGTTCCTGTTCTTCCAGAAGTACTTCATCGCCGGATTCGCGCGCAGCGGGATCAAGTAGGTCCCCTTCAGGGCGCCTGAGGGTGGGTGAGGTGCCCCGCCGGTTATGGTGCAAGCGACTACGAGGTCGCAGCCTGTGCCGTGGCCCGCCACCGTGAGCGAAGGGGATCGTACGACGTGGAGATTTCAGGAACAGCAGCACTTGTCACCGGTGGGGCGTCCGGCCTCGGAGCCGCAACGGCCGCTCGTCTGGCCGCCGCGGGAGTGACCGTATTCGGCCTCGACCTGCCGCAGTCCATCGAGCGCGCCGGAGACAGCGTCCCGGCCGGGGTGACTCTGCTGCCCGCGGACGTCACCAGCGAGGCCGAGGTCGAGGCCGCACTGGACACCATCGTCGAATCCGGTGTGCCCCTGCGCATCGTCGTCAACTGCGCGGGCGTGGGCTGGGCGGGTCGCATCCTGTCCAAGAAGGGACCGCACGATCTCGAGCTGTTCCGCACCGTCATCACCATCAACCTGCTCGGTACGTTCAACGTGATGCGGCTGGCCGCGAACCGGATGCAGTCGCAGTCGACCGTGGACGACGCAGGCCAGCGCGGCGTGGTCATCAACACCGCATCGGTGGCCGCATTCGAGGGTCAGATCGGCCAGATCGCCTACACCGCCTCCAAGGGCGGCGTGCACGCGATGACCATCACCGCGGCCCGCGACCTGGCCCAGGTCGGCATCCGCGTCAACACCATCGCCCCCGGCATCGTCGACACTCCGATGCTCGCCGGCGTCACCGAGGAATACCGTCAGGGCCTCGAGGCGTCGGTGCCGTTCCCCTCTCGCCTGGCTCAGCCCAGCGAGTACGCCCAGCTCGTCCAGATGATCGCCGAGCACGACTACCTCAACGGAGAGACCATCCGTATGGACGGCGCTATCCGCATGGCTCCGCGCTAGACAGCCGTCGCGTGACCCCGCTTCTCCGAGGCGGGGTCACGCACGAGCGCGTAGGTCCGCCACGGTCGGGATCTCCTTCTCGGCGCGGTCGGTCATCCACTCGCGCAACACTTTTGTTGCCAGCACGTCGTCCTCGTTGTAGACGAGCAGCCGCTCTCGCTGGGTATGGTCGGGGTCCGCGTCGTAGCCGACGGCCTCGCGGTACCAGCCCATCGACGCCTCCCCACCGGCCTCGTCGTCGCGCCATGCGAAACCGGCCACCGGGGCAATCTTCTTGAGCCCCTTGCCGTTCGGGCAGATGAACTGATCACTGACGGCCTGGTAGACGTCCACCCACTGCTCGCTGTCGATGAACTCGCGAATCTGCGCCTCGGTGGGAACCCCGGGGACGTCGGCGAATCGACGAGCGGAATCGAGCAACCACTTGTCCTCGGCCTGACGCGAATAGCAGTACGCCGCAAAAGTTTTGCCGCGGGCGGCCGCGTCGGCCCTGACCTCCATCAACCAGTTCCAGAACACCGCGAACGAGCGCCCCTCGTCGACGGTCGGCAGCGGATCCCACGTGACGAAACCCCGGTATATCGGCGGCGGCCCACCCGCCTCGGTGAGCAACGTGCCCCACAGGTAGGCGCCGTGTTCCTGGTAGCTCTCCATATCGACGTCCACCTCGACGTCGGCGCGGTGCACCGAGACGGTCTCGGAGCGCCGGAGCAGAGGGACGTCGGCTCGCCAGGCCAGCGCCGCGGACACCGCGTCGTCGAAGTTTCCGAACGGCCACTCCTCGGGAGCCGGACCGGTCCACTGCGCCAACTCGTCGATGGTGCGCACACCCGCAGCGCGGAGCACGTCCGCCCGAGAACCCGACGCGACGAGTGAGACGTCACGAACGGCTTCGAGCTGCGGCTTGCAGTCGAACCACCACGCACACGAACGACATTCACTCACCTGCGAGGGAACGGTGAACGCGCTGCCACGGGCCACGGCGAGCCGGTCTGCGAAGCGCGTGTCGTATTCGCCGAGCACCGTCGTCAGATCGTGGACCAGCATGCAGTCGCCGCGATAGCCCACCGCGCCGCCGACGGGCGAGGACGCTTCCAGTCCCTCGTGCACCAGCATGCGGTAGAGGTGGGCGAGCCGAAGCTGGTCACGCAACTGACTGCGCACCTTCAGGGTCTCGTCGACGGCCGGGGACCAGTGCGTCAGCGAGGTCGTTCGAGCGCCGCGCCCCGGATCGGTGACCTTGTGGTTGACGACGATCACCGGGATGTACCCGCCCGCCGCGTCGCGCACGAGAAGTTCGCTACGTCCACGCCGACCGGTGTCGCGCTCGAGAGGCAGCACCGCGTTCCAGATTCGCTCGACTCCGGCCCGGCAGGCCGCGACAGTGGCCTCGGCCGCGGCACGGGCCGTCGGCTCGTCGATTTCGGTCCACTCCATCGGATCTGCCACGGCCAGCTGCATACGGATGTTCTCGCGGTGCGCCTGCGCTGCTTCCCGGCGCTGGCGGACGCCGGGATTCTCGGGTTCACCGCGCAGCAACGATCCGTAGGCGGTATCGAGATAGAGCCGATGACGGCAGCGCGTCAACGATCCGGCGTCGAGCAGCACGGGAGATGACAGCTCGAGAGATGACACCGAGGCACCTCGTTGACCGTTCACACTCCAAGACACTAGGTCAGCCCTCCGACAGCCATCACAGATCAGCGCCCGATAGGCTGTGTGGAACGCACCGTTTCCGCCGAGCAGTACATGTCAGGAGCCTTGTCGATGGGTTTGTTCCGTAAGCGTAAGGGTCGTGCCACTCGCAAGGCAGAGGCCAAGGCTCTCAAGCACAAGGCCACTCTGGAAGCGAAGCTCGGCGCGAAGAACGAGCGCAAGCAGTTGAAGTCGATCGCCAAGGCGCAGAGCAAGCTCAGCGCGGTGGAGGCGAAGTCGCAGAAGAATGTCGAGAAGGCGCAGGTGTCGGCTCTGCGGGCGCAGCAGAAGGCTGCCGCTCAGGGCACGCTCAACGTGGCGCAGATCCGTAAGTACCTCGGCATCGCTCGGCTGTTGCTTCCGGTGCTCGCTCCGATCGCCTACCGCGCGGCCACCGTCGTCCGGGGGCAGCTGGACAGCCGCAAGGCGCAGCAGATGGGTATCGCGACGGATCAGCTCAGCGAGTACACCGGCCACGGCGGCAAGCTCAGTGCCCGCATCGCCGGGGCCGAGAAGTCGCTGAGCACCATCGGTGCGCGTCATTCCGATCCCGAGACCAAGAGTTTCGGTGCCGCGATCAGCGAGCGCCTGGACGATCTGACGACCGCTGTGCGTGCATCCGAGCAGATGCCGCCCGCTCGTCGCAAGACCGCCCACGCGGCCATCTCCGCGGAGCTCGACGGCATCGAAGCCGATCTGCTGGCCCGCCTCGGCGTGCGCTGACCTCTGAACAACCGATGACCGACGCCTCCGCCGCACCACTGCGCGGCGGAGCTGTCGGTAGCGTCACCGCGGCGCTCGCAGTGGCCGCGCACGGCATGGCCGGCGGCGGTTGGCCCGACGGAGCCGCTCTGACTCTGCTTGTCGTCGTCAGCATCGGCGTCGGGGCCATGACGGCAGTACCGAGACGGTCGACGGTACTGCTCCCGGCCTTGATGGTCGGCCAACTTCTCGCCCACATCGCGCTGAGCCTGAGCGACATGTCGGGCATGCTGCACAGCCACTCGTTACTCCCCAGCACAGCGATGATTGCCTTCCACGCGGCCGCGTCCGTGGTCGCCGCGCTGTTGATCGCCGCCGCCGAACGCCTCTACGGACCGATCACATCCATCGTCCGCGCCGTTCTCGCGCTCCTCACTCCCCTGCCCGACGGTTCCGCCGTCGGTCGCGTCCGATTCTCCGTTGCGTTGCCGTCGATACACGGCACCGCGCTGGACTGGGCCATTTCTCGTCGCGGGCCCCCGATGTCGATCTACTCGTTCCGCGGGCTCCACTCGCGGTCGTCGTACTGACCGACATCCCATTCCGCACTTCTCCACACAGAAATGACCCAATACCCATGAAGAGCTCTCTTTCCCGTGCCCTGTTCGTTTCCGGGGCCACCGTCGGCGCGTTGCTGATCGGCGCAGGCGCGGCATCGGCACACGTCGTCGTCTCTGCTCCCGACGCCGAGCAGGGCGGCTACTCGGTGCTGACGTTCCGTGTTCCCACCGAGTCCGACACCGCCGCGACCAGTTCGGTCAAGGTCACCCTGCCTGGCCTCAATTCTGCTCGTACGCAGCCCATTCCGGGCTGGACGTCCACCGTCGAGAAGGACTCGGCCGATCTCGCGGTGTCGGTGACGTGGACGGCGAACCCCGGTGCCGAGGTCGGCCCGGGCCAGTTCCAGCAGTTCTTGCTGTCGGCGGGCCCGCTGCCCGAGGAGGAGACCGTCTCCTTCCCCGCCACGCAGACCTACACCGACGGTGAGGTCGTCGAGTGGAACGAGCCCATGGCACAGGACGGCAGCGAGCCCGAACTGCCCGCTCCCACTCTGACTCTCGCCGCGGCCAGCGGCGAGGCGCACGGTGGCATGCAGTCGGCAACCACCGAGACCGCCGAGGCATCGTCGGAGGCGTCGACTTCCGACAACACCGCTCGCTGGCTCGCCGGCGTCGGACTGGTGCTCGGAGCCGTCGGCGCAGGCCTCGGCATCGGCGCAACGATCCGGGCCCGGCGCTCGTGAGGGCGCTGGCCTTTTCTGCGAAGGCACTGGTTTTTACTGCGAAAGCACTGGTCGTAGCGCTGCTGACGTTGCTGATCGCCGCCCCCATCGCGTCGGCGCACTCGCAGGTCACCGGATACAGCCCAGCCGACGGCTCCTCTCTCGACGCGTCTCCGGCCACGGCCTCGGTGACGTTCAACGAGGTACCGCAGTCGCAGTTCGCCACGCTCAACGTCGTCGGACCCGACGGCAACATCTGGTCGAAGGGCGACGCCCGCATCGAGGGCCAGAGCGTCGTCGTCGATGTCGGCGAGCTGGGACCGACCGGCGATTACACCCTCGCCTATCGCATCACCTCGGCCGACGGTCATCCGGTGAGCGGCACTGCGACGTTCACGCTGACTCAGGAGGGTTCGGGAACGCCCGGGGCACCGGCCGACGCGTCGGGCACCTCGGACGAGTCCGAGGGCGGGTTCCTCGGCGGCTACGGGCACATCGTGTTGATCGTGGTTGCGGTTCTGGCCTTCGCAGGGGCACTGGGATTCGCCCTGCGTAAGCCGAAGACCAAGAAGTAGGACCGGCGTGGCTGCGGTGAGCGAGAGAAGCGTTCGGCTCGTGCTCGCCGCCGCAGCCGCGTCGTTGCTGGGGGTGGCGGCCGCCTTCGTACTCGCGTACCCCACCTTCCCCGGCGGGTCGTCGTGGCTGCGGGTGGTTGCGGTGGCCTCGGGTTCGGTGGTGTTGGGGTTCGGCGTTCTCGCTGTCATGGACGGCAATTCCGATTCCGGACGCCCCGCCGTCGACCCGCTGGTGATGTGGCGAGCGATCGGATTCCTGTCGGGGCTGTGGGCGGTTGCCGAGTTCGTTCTGCTCATCGCGGCCGCTGCCGATTCTGCTGGTCGCACTCCGTTGACGTTGTCGCCGAGCGCATTCACCTCGTTCGCGACCGAGATCTCGGTTGGTCGACTGGGGACGGCAACGGTACTTCTTGCGCTTGCCCTGTGCGCCATCGGAGTGGCCGGCTATCGACGCGAGGCAGACTGGTCTCCGATTCCGGTGATCGTGTTGGCGTCCCTCGCCCTTGTCGCGCGCCCGATCACCGGCCACATGTCACAGTTTGCGTTCGGCTCCATTGCCGTTGCGGTGCATGTGTTGTTCGCATCGGTGTGGGTCGGCGTTCTCGGTGCGATGGCGCTGAGTCTGCGGAGCAAGTCCGCCTGGGCGACGCTGCTGCCGGTCTACTCCAGGATCGCCTTCTGGTGCGTACTCGCCGTCGCCGGCACCGGCGTGCTGGACGCGGTCCTCAAGCTGGACAACATCGCCGCAGCGGTCGAGACCGGTTACGGCCGAATCGTTCTCGCCAAGGTCCTGATCACCGTGATCCTCGTCGCGGTGGCCAACCGAATTCGCCGGACGTGGTTGCCCAGCGCCGCCGCGCACCGATCTACCGTGGAGTACTCGCTGGGCCGCTCAGCCTCGCACGTGTGTCTACTGGCGGTGGCGTTCGGCCTGGCGGCGGCGCTGGCAACCACGGCATGAGGCAGGAGCGGAGCCTTGCGGAATGACCGAATAGGCGGGAGTGGAGCCTGCGGAAGGTCCGAATAGGCAGGAGTGGAGCCTGCGGAATGACCGGACAGGTCAGTCTGTCGGGGGTCTGTACTAGCCTGGGTGCATGCCGAAGTTGACAGTGGTGCCGGGTGGTTCTTCGGCGTCTTCGGTCGACGGTATCCCCACGGTCGCGGAGTTCTTCGCCGGCATCGGTCTCGTCCGAATGGGCTTGGAGCAGGCCGGTTTCGAGGTGCGCTGGGCCAACGACATCGAGCGTGACAAGCACCAGATGTATCGCCAGCACTTCGGTGACGATGCGGGCCATTTTCAGCTCGGCGATGTCGCTGCCACTCGCGGTCACGATCTGCCCGAAGGCTTGTCGTTGGCGTGGGCATCGTTTCCGTGCACCGATCTGTCGCTGGCCGGTGGCCGGGCCGGTCTCGCGGGCAAGAACTCGTCGACCTTCCGGCATTTCACCCGGGTGCTGGGTGAACTCGGTGCCGCACGCCCGGAGGTGGTCGCGCTCGAGAATGTCGTCGGCCTGGCCACCAGTCACGGCGGAGACGATCTGGCCGCAGCGGTCCGGGAGCTCAACGAACTGGGTTACTCGGTGGATGTGTTGACCATCGATGCTCGACGCTTCGTCCCGCAGTCGCGTCCGCGCCTGTTCTTGATCGGTGCGCAGAATCCCCCCGAGGATGCCCGCGATCCCAACAGCGAGCTACGACCCGATTGGCTCCAGGCGGTGTACGGCGATTCGACGTTGCTGACGCATCGAGCACCGCTACCGAGTCCACCCATTCCGTTGACCAGCGGTCTCGGTGACGTGGTCGAGCGTATGGACTACCGAGACTCGCGGTGGTGGGATGCAGCCCGTACCGCGGCGTTCGTGCAGTCCTTGTCGCCGATTCAGTTGCAGCGCATCGAGATTCTGAAGAAGGCCCGCAAGGTCAGCTACCGCACCGCCTACCGTCGCACTCGTAACGGCGTCGCGGTGTGGGAGGCTCGACCCGACGACATCTCCGGGTGCCTCCGTACCGCCCGCGGCGGTTCGTCGAAGCAGGCCGTCGTCAAGATTGGGAACGGCCGCTTGCAGGTGCGTTGGATGACGCCGGTGGAGTACGCCCGGCTGATGGGTGCCGGTGGCTACACGCTCGATGGTCTGCGAAACAATCAGGCGCTCTTCGGTTTCGGCGACGCAGTGTGTGTTCCCGTGGTCGCGTGGCTCGCCGAGCACTACCTGATGCCGCTCGTCACCGGATCTCTCGTCAATTCGACGGCCCTGAATTCTGCTGCGGCACATGTCCAGTCACGGTAAGTCCTCACTGCGGGCGTCGGCCGTCGCGCCGCGAAAGAGCACCCTGCCGGCGGACGACGTGCAGTCCTTTCGCACAGCGCTACGAGAAGTGCTGAGCGAAAAGGACGATCAGGGGCGAGTGTGGTCGGCAGCCAAGTGGGGTGTGTACGCGTTCTACGATTACGACGGCGAACCGATCTATGTGGGACAGACCAAAGAGAAGCTCAGTGTCCGAGTGCAACGACATCTGACCAACCAGCGAACCGATGCCGTCGCGATGCGGGTGCTCGACGTGTTCGAGGTCGCGGAGATCGAGATCTGGCCACTGTGGCAGTACGAGGACCTCAAGAAGTCCGATGGCGCAGCGCACTTCCGGGCTGCCGAGCGCGATCTCAATGCCCACGAGTACACGGCCTACCTCGAGGCCATCGACAAATCGCGACACAAAGCAATCCTCAACGAGAAGATCCCGCCGGTCTCGCAGCCCATCGCGCTGCCCGCATCGCTGCGCCGGTCGTTGATCTCCGAACAGACGCGTCGCGAGCGCGGGCACCCCGACATCCGTATCGCGCGCCGCGCCGAGACAATCTCACGCTTGGCCGCCGTCACTCGTGAACGGGGAGAGGTGTCCGAGGGCCTGCGACGCGTCCTCGTCGTGCAGGCGGTGCGGCTGGCGTACCTGTCGGCCGAGCGACTCGCCTTCGTCGAGGGGCATCCGATCCCCGATCCCGCAGCTATCGACGTCACCGCGCTGGTGGGCTCGGTGCTGCACGAGCGTAGCGACCCTGACGACTCCGAGGACACAGTAGAGATAGAGGGCAGCACCGAACCCGACGGCGAGCTGGACCTGTTCAGCGAATACTGACGAAAGTAGGCTCGCCCTGTGCCGCTTCCCCCGCACGTTGCCGATCTCACCAGCATCGATCTGTTGCTGTCGGTGGCCGAGCTCGGCAGTATCGGGCGAGCGGGTCGAGCTCACGGCATGTCGCAGCCGGCGGCAAGTTCCCGTATCCGTGCGCTGGAGCGTCGTGTCGGCGCGCCCTTACTGAAACGAGGCGCACGCGGAACGGTGCTGACCGAGTTCGGCGAGCTCGTCGCAAGTTGGGCCGCACCGGTCGTCCGGTCGGCAGAAGACTTGGCGACGGCGATCGCCGCGCTGCATGCCGAACGCATCGGCCACGTGCAGATCGCCGCGAGTCAGACTGTCGCAGAGTATCTTCTGCCACGCTGGCTGGTCACGCTGCATGCGCATCTCCCGCACATCGTGCCGACGCTGAGTTCGGGCAACTCCACGGTGGTCGCCGAGAAGGTGCTGGCAGGTAGCGCAGACATCGGTTTCATCGAAAGCCCTGGATTGCCTGCAGGTCTCGACCATCGGACCATGGCCACCGACGAATTGGTGCTCGTGGTCCCGCCAGGACACGCTTGGGTCAGCACCTCGCCCACCGCCTCTGAAATCGTCGCCACGGCACTCGTCACGCGAGAGACGGGCTCGGGCACGCGCTCGGCCTACGAAAATGCCTTGGCCGCAGCGGGACTCGGGGAACCAACGGCTCCGCTCCTCGAGGTCTCCTCGACGACGGCTATCAAATCGGCTGTCGGCGCAGGAATCGGCGGAGCCGTTCTGAGCTCACTGGCCGTCGCCCCCGAGCTGGCCGCCGGAACCCTGATCCAGGTGCCGATCCCAGGGCTGACTCTGCGTCGTGAGTTGAGGGCCATCTGGCCGTCCGGTCGTATCCCGACCGGTCCGGCCGCAGAGTTGCTGGCTGTGGCGGCGAAGACACAGCCATAACCCCACGTTATGACCGGTGAACAAACCGGCGCCTACCGAGCGGGCACGGCGCCGCGCAGGCTGAAGACATGACCGTGACCGTCCCCGCCCCGATCTCGACCGAGACCGATTCGCACCGCCGGACCTTCGAGCACATCACCCCCAACTGGTTCGCCGCGGTGATGGGGACCGGCATCGTCGCAACCGCAGCCGCAACGTTGCCCGTGCAGTTCCCGGCTCTGCACATTTTCGCGGTCGCCGTCTGGGTCTGTGCCACTGCGGCGCTAGTCGTCATCGGCACAGCCTTCGCGCTGCACTGGATCGGGCATCGCGACCGGGCCGTCGAGTACGCACGACATCCGGTGATGGTGCAGTTCTACGGAGCCCCGCCCATGGCACTACTGACCGTCGGTGCAGGTGCCAGTCTCCTCGGAGCCGATGTGCTCGGCCCCTCGGCGTCGACCGCAGTGTTCGCCATCCTGTGGATCACGGGAACGCTCGCGGGCCTGTTCACCAGCGTCGCCGTTCCGTATCGAATGATCACCACGTCCGATCACCGCAACGTCGCCGCCCTGCCGGCCTGGCTGATGCCCGTCGTCCCGCCGATGGTGTCGGCGTCGACCGGGGCGTTGCTGCTTCCGCACCTGCCCGAAGGCCAGTGGCGGCTGGCTCTGTTGTGCGCCTGCTACGCGATGTTCGGGCTGTCGCTGATCGTCGGGATGATCACGCTGACGCTGATCTACGGACGTCTGGTGCACGGCGGTCTACCGCCCGTCGACGCGGCTCCCACCGTGTGGATCACGCTGGGACTGATCGGTCAATCGATTACTGCGGCAAACCTACTCGGCACCGATGCATCGATGGTGTTCACCGGTTCACAGGCGTCGATCGCCGTCGGACTACACGTGTTCGGCATCGGCTACGGGCTGATCATGGGCGGCTTCGGCACGCTGATGTTCGCGCTCGCCGCCGCTCTCACCGTGTACGCGGCGCGCAGAAGCATGGGATTCTCGCTGACGTGGTGGTCGTTCACGTTTCCCATCGGCACCTGTGTCACCGGAGCGACTGCCCTGGGTAGTGCCCTCGATTTAGGTCTCGTTCACGCCCTCGCCGTTGTGCTGTATGCGGCACTGCTCGCAGCCTGGATCATCGTCGCCACCCGCACCGTTCGAGGTGTTCTACGAGGAACTCTGTTGCACCCCAACTGATCTCACATGTGGGCGAGCACGTTCACCACATTGCCGCTCGCATCGCGGAAGAAGAATCGGCGTACGCCCCACTCCTCGTTGGTGATCTCGTAGACGATTTCGAGGTCCGCGTCGACTGCGGCTCTATAGGCCGAGTCCACGTCGTCCACCTCGATCGACGCCGACGGGTTCACCGGTCCGGTGGGGTCGGTGGTGATCAGACTCAGTTGCGCCGAGCTGTCGCCGGCCGGAGCAAGCGTCGCGATCCAACCGTGGTTCATCACAACCTCCATACCCGTGACCTGTACATACGCATCCAGCGTCGCATCGAGATCGGTGACCGTGAGCAGGGGCATCGCGCGCACAACGTCCATGTTTGGACTGTATCGCTCCGAAAGCGTCCCCGCGGGGACGTTCTCGACGAGCATCTCGCACATGGGGGACGATGTTTCGATGCTGACGATCAAGGTGACTCTGGCCGACATCGAACCAGCGGTGTGGCGGCAGTTCACCATCAATTCCGACGCCACACTGCCCGAGCTACACGACGTCATCCAAGACGTCATGGGCTGGGAAGACCGACACCTGCACATGTTCTTCGTCGGCGACGATCCCTATCGAACCAGTCGACGCTACGAGATGAAGTCCGCGCTCGAGGAGTGGGACTACGGCACCGGGACGCTCGAGGACGGCGTTCGAGTGGACGAAGTCCTCGGTGCCGTCGGGGATCGTCTCGGGTACGAGTACGACTTCGGTGACGGATGGACACACCACCTGGTCGTCGAGGAAATATCGACCGTTGCCGGTACTGCAGCCTGCCTCGACGGCGACCGCGCCTGCCCACCCGAGGACTGCGGTGGCACGTCGGGCTACGACGAACTGCTGAAGGTTCTCGCTGATACCGATCATCCTGAGCACAACCACATGAAGCAGTGGGCGGGCAGCTTCGAGGCGCGCTTCGCGGTGGCCGACGCGAACAACAGAATCGCGTTGCGGCGCGCCGTGACGGATTTGGCCGGCCGCGTACAGGAGCGGCTACCCAAACTCGGCTCGCTTCTCGAACGCGGGTCCCTCGAGTATCACCCCGATCTGCCCGATGTCCTCGCACGCGTCGATTTCGATGTGGCACAGGTGGACCTCGCAGCGGCGGCATCGGCAATGGATAAGCTGACGTGGATGCTGGCGCGGGTGGGTGCAGACGGAATCACGCTGACTGCTGCGGGCTATCTCCCGCCCAAAGACGTTGCTGCGATGCGTGTAGAGCTCGAGTGGGGTGCCGAATGGTTCGGAAACTCCAACCGCGAGGTGGACCATCAGCAGGTGCACTGGCTTCGGGCTGCTGTGACGCAACTCGGACTGGTTCGCGTGCTGAAAGGACGGCTACTTCGCACCCGTTTGGGCAACACCCTGGCCACCGACCCAGTCCGCCTGTGGTCGCACGCCGCGGCTCGGATGCCCTTTGGCCGCGAGCAGTACGAGAAGGATGCGGGCGCGCTACTCCTGGTGTCGGTTGCAGGGAGTTGCTCTGCGACCGAACGCAATTTGCTGATCCTTCGAAGCCTCGAGACCATCGGATGGCGAATCCCCGAAAGCGAAAGACGCTACGCCCAGTACCTCGCTCGACCGACCTTGGACTTCCTCACTTTGATCGGCGCTGTGCCGTCGACTTGGGGTCGCGACGGGGCCGTATCGGATTGGGGACGCACTTTTGCCGTACACGCACTCGGCTCGTGAACCAGAATGTGCTACCGACCGCTCATCAAGTCATGCTGCACGCCCTTTGCGCCGCAGACGATCTCGATCGAGCGCCTCGAGCAGCAGGGGTGCCAGAGGGTCAGGTACGCAGAACTTGTCGTTCACCTTGACGAGCAATCCGAGGTCGAACATCGACATGAACCGGAGTGTCGCGACGGTCTGAATTACTTTACTGTCGGACATCGTTCCCAGAACGACACCGTCGGATTCCCCTACCGGATCACCGACGAGGCTGCGCACGAGCACGGTGGTCGCCAACGCCGAGCCTGCCACGAGCTCGGACTGCACGGAATCATCGCCGGAGTCGTACACAGGCGTCAAGCAGGATGCGTACGCCTCGACCACGGCGGCGCGAGTTCGGTCCGCACTCGGAGACACCACCCAAGCACAGGCTTCGGGTCCGAGGGTATAAATCTGGCCCGCGTTCTCGAGGACACCGACCCTACGGGCGGTATCCAACACCGATCGATAGTTCACCATCGCCATGAAGTCAGGTTGTGTAGCGATACTGTCGAAACCAGGAATCCCAAGCGTAGCTACGATCTCGGCCGAGTCGTCCCAGTAGTCGATTCGGGCCGATGGCGCGCGGCGCTCAGTCGCAGCCCACGTTGCCAAACGTTGCAGGAGTGAGACCACTATCGGTGTACTCAGTGGGCTCGAGCGCCCCGGCGATATCGGAGAACTGGGCACCGGCGCGAATGCAGACGAGGACCCGATCTCTCTCGCGATCTCTTCGTTCTGAGATGGCGACAGCTGTTCGGCGACGACGAACTTGCCGAAAAGATCGATGGCGCGGCGAATCTCGTCGCGCTCCCACGGCGACCGTTCATACTCATCGAGGTCGAAGTACTCGTGATCTTCGAGACAGAACATGTCGATCGGAAAATCTGCGCCGTACACGCTCACGTTCCGCTCGCGGACCGACCGATCGACTGTCATTGCGGTCGCAAAAGCCGTCAACTGATCTGCGACCAAGGCATTCTCGACCAGCCAATCGGAGAAGTGAAGAAGGGCGCTCGGCCAAAAAAGAGGTTCCCTTTCACGCTGAGCCTGACTGTAGGCCTCGCGACTGGTCTTTCTGCTACGCGATCTGCGGTTGCTCATGATGTCCCCCCGGATGTGTGTGGTCGAGAGAGTAGGCGAGGGGTACGACAAGCGAGCGGACGCCGGCGAGTCGCTGCTGATTACGGTCGCAGGACGACCGAGCACCTTGTTGGGTCCGGCAGACCGATGACAATGGAACAACTTCGTCGACGTAGCCGACGTCTCGACTCGGAACACGACCCGGCCCTTGCGGGCGATCTGATCCACGGTGCTCGGCCGATGACCCGAAAGTCGAGGATCTTCGAGGCATCGAAGAACTGGTCCAGATCGGCACCCCCTGAAACCATCGATTCGTTCACCCCGACGACATGTGCGGTTCCCACAACACACGTCAGCGCGTCGGTTACGGTCGGAAGCATGAGCAGCTTCCGTGCTCGATATTTCTCAGGAGAAGTCTGAAGTGAACATCGTTTCTCGCGTCGCCGCCAGTGGAATCCTCGGTCTCGCAGCTGCTCTCACCCTTGCGTCATGCTCCGAGCCTGCGGCCCCCGAGGCCGGCGGAGACGGTGCGAGCGGCACCCTCACGGTGTACACCTCGGAGCCGCAGGCCAAGATCGATGCGCTCAACGCCGAGTTCACCGCCGAGAATCCTGGCATCGACGTGCAGGTGTTCCGTGCAGGAACCGGCGATCTCAACGCGCGCATCGCCTCCGAACGGCAGACCGGTTCCATCGGTGCCGATGTTCTGCTCGCCGCAGACGCTCCGACCTTCGAGAAGTACAAGGCCGACGACTTGCTGCTGCAGTACACCCCGGCCGACGTCGATGCGCTCGATCCCGACGTCGTCGATCCCGACGGCTACTACGTGGGCACCCGCATCATTCCGACGGTCATCGCGTACAACACCGGGGCCGTCTCGCAGCCTCCGACGTCGTGGAAAGAACTGGCCGATCCGCGGTACAAGGGCCAGATCACGCTGCCCAATCCCGACGTGTCCGGCGCGGCAGCGTTCAACACCGCGGTGTGGCTCGGCCAGGAAGACCTCGGGCTTCCGTGGCTCACCGACCTCGTTGCCAACGAGCCCGTGGTCGCCGAGAGCAACGGCCCCGTCGCTCAGGCGGTTGCGGCAGGCACCCAGCCGGTCGGGATAGTCGTCGACTACCTGGTGCGCGAACTGGCCGAGAAGGGCTCGCCCATCGCCGCTTCGTATCCGACCGATGGCGTCCCGTACATCTCCGAGCCCGCCGGAATCTTCAAGGACTCGGCCAATCAGGAGGCCGCACAGAAGTACGTGGACTTCCTGGTCAGCAAGCGCGGTCAGGAGATCGCCGTCGAGCAGCAGTACCTGCCGGTCCGGTCCGATGTCGGCACGCCCGAGGGCGCGCCTGCTCTCGACGACATCGCACTGCTGAACCCGGACCTCGACACCATCACCGCCTCGCAGCCCGATGCCGTCGCTACGTTCAACGATCTTCTTGGCTGACCGCGTCACCTGGGTACGCGCCTGCCTGTGGCTGGCCGTCCTGGCTCTGATCGGCGCACCGCTGGCCGCCGTGGTCTCGATCGGACTCGGTGGCAACCACATTCAGGAGCTGCTCGACGGAGGAATCGCCTCGGCTGCGGCCAACAGTGTCGTATCTGCAGGTCTGTCGGCGGCAGCGGCGGTGGCGATCGCGACGATCATGGCCCTCGTTCTCGATCGCACCGATCTGCCCGGTCGCTCGGTACTACGTCTGATTCTGCTCAGCCCGTTGCTGATTCCGCCGTTCGTCGGCGCGATCGCGTGGACGGGACTGCTGGGCCCGAGCGGAATGATCAACTCGTTCTGGAACGAGACGTTCGGCGGCGGACCGCTGTGGAACATCTACGGCGGTGACGGCGTGATCTTCCTGCTGACCGTGCACTCGTATCCGCTTGCGTACCTGATCATCTCGGCAGCACTGCGACGAGTACCGGGCGATCTGGAACAGGCGGCTCGCATTGCCGGAGCATCACCGTTCCGGGCCATGCGCGACGTGACGCTGCCACTGCTGCGCCCGGCCCTGCTGGCATCACTGACGTTGACGGCCGTATCCAATCTTGCGGATTTCGGCATTCCGGCCCTGATCGGATTGCCCGAGCGCTACGTCACGCTCTCGACCATGGTGTACCGATACATCCAGTCGGGTACCGTCGGTCGACCGCTCGAAGTGGTCTCGACCATCGGCATCGGACTCCTCGCACTCGCCGTGGTCGCAGTCGCGATCGATCGCATTCTCGGCCGCCGGTCGATTCAGTTGGACGGCGCAGTCACGGCCCCACAGTTACTTCCGCTGGGTTGCAGTCGAATTCTGGCAGGCGTCGCTGCATGGATCCTTGGGCTGGCCCTGACGGTACTGCCGATCCTGGCGCTGGCAACTCAGGCATTGTTGCCGGCCCCCGGCGTACCGCTCACCTGGGGAAACCTCACGCTACAGAGTATCGAAAGTGCCGTCACCGCACCGGGAACCCTGGTGGGCATTCAGAATTCGGTGACGCTGGCCCTCGCGGCGGCTCTCGTCTGCGGATTCCTCGGCTTGGCCATCGGCGTGCTCACCACCCGCACCCGATCCCGCGACAACGTCGGCCTCGACCTGGCTGCCATGCTGCCGCAGGCAATTCCCGGCCTGGTCATCGCCGTCGGTTGGTTGATCATCGGACGCTACACCGGACTGTTCGACACCAAGTGGGTCATCCTGTGCGCCTACGTCATGGCGTTCCTCGCGATCGTCGTCCAAGCCGTCCGTGCGCCACTGAGTTCCACGCCGACGGCCCTCGAAGAAGTCGCGAGATCCTCCGGCGCATCACATCTTCGGTCGCTCTGGGACGTGCCGTGGAAGATGGCGATCCCCGCCGCAGTCACCGGAGCGGTGCTCGTAGCCCTCACTGCAGTGCGCGAGCTGACCATGTCGGTGCTCCTCGTCGCTCCGGGCACACAGACCCTCGGCGTATCCATATTCAACCTGCAGCAGGCCGGCGACTACAACGCCGCCTCTGCCCTGTCCCTACTCGTCGCGCTCGTCGGATTCGCTGGTCTGGGCCTGGTCGCCTCCACCCGAGCCGGACGCCCGCAAATCCGACGCCGATAAGAAGGAACCCGATGTCTGCCATCACGATCGAACATCTCGGCCTCCGGTACCACGACGGCACGGTCGGCGTGGAGGGAATCGATCTCGACATCGCCGACGGAGAGTTCGTTGCACTCGTCGGGCCGTCGGGCTCGGGAAAGACCACACTGCTGCGCACAGTTGCCGGCTTCCTGACGCCCACCGCCGGTTCCATCTCCATCGGCCCGGATGTGGTGGCAAGCGAACGCGTTTCGACGCCTCCCGAGTCCCGCAGGCTCGGGATGGTGTTCCAGCAGCATGCACTGTGGCCGCACCGCACCGTCGGCAGGAACGTCTCCTACCCACTCGAATTGTCCAAGGCATCCAAGGCGGAGCGCACGAAGAAGGTCGCCGACGTGCTCGGACTCGTCGGACTGCCGGGGCTCGAGAAGCGGGACCCCGCCACTCTCTCCGGTGGCCAGCGGCAACGCGTTGCGCTCGCTCGCGCTCTGGTCTCGTCGCCGCGGGCGCTGCTCCTCGACGAAGCTCTCTCGGCATTGGACGAGCCTCTACGCGATCGCCTTCGCCTCGAGCTTCGGGCGATGACGCGCGCAGCAGGGTTGACCGTCGTACATGTGACGCACGATCGCACCGAGGCCCTTGCCCTCGCAGACCGGGTGGTCGTCCTCGATCAGGGCACCATCGCGCAGGTCGGTACACCCGAGGACGTGGTGCGTGCCCCGAAGTCGGCGTTCGTCGCCCGCTTCCTGTCCGACGCCACCCTCGTCGACGGCACCGTTGCCCACGGCACCTTCACCTCCGGCTCCCTCACACTGGCATCCGACGGCACCGGACCCGGGACACTCGCGGTCCTGCCGACCGACATCGAGATCGTGCCCGACGGCGGGATCAGCGGCACCGTGACCTCCTCGCTGTTCGGACGTGATGCCTGCGATGTGCTGGTGCGCAGCGACGACGTCGACTTCCGCTGCTCGGTTCGTGGACCGCGTCCACAGGTGGGCGACACCGTCGCCATGACCGTCCGGCGGTCGTTCTTCTACCCGCACTAGCTCCCCTGGACCGCGGATCGTTCGGATCCCCCCCGAGCCCCAGCAGACCCGTCACTGTGATTCACCAGACAGGAATATTATTTGCTTAGCGCATGTATGTATATATATGGTTGCAGACAGCAAGTAAATCGAACTCAGTGTTGGAGTACTCATGGCAGTTCAATCCACGACAGCGGAGTCGCTGGTCGAAGAGGTCTTCCTCTTCGGGCGCACGCTGAAGCGGGCCGTGACCACCGGAGTCGAGGATTCACCGTTGCCGCAGGCGCTGACCGGAGTGCTGGCCATCCTCGCGACCGAAGGTGAATGCAGACAGACCGACCTCGCCAGCAGGCTCTGCGTCAGCCAGTCCGCCCTCAGCCGGCAGATCGCGGACCTCGTCGACCTCGGCTACATCGATCGGCACCCCGATCCGGACGACCGAAGGGCGTCCCGGGTCTGCGTGTCGGACGAAGGTCAGGCTCGACTGAAACAAATTTGGGACAGGCGAGCACGACGCCTGGCAGAGATGTTGAGCGAGTGGAGTGAAACCGAGGCCCTCGATGCCCTCGATTCCATCCGCAAGCTCAACGACACGTTCACCGAAGACGCCCACGCCCAGCACCAGGACGTGGCCCGCATTGAATTGATTGCGAGATAAGACATGACCACAACAGCGGAGAATCCGCCCAATCAGGCAGTCGCCGATCCCGATGCGATGTCGCATCGCCAGATCCTCGAGGCCCTCACCGGTCTGCTGGCCGCGCTGTTCACCGCGCTGCTGAGCACCACCATCGTTTCGACCGCACTCCCGACCATCATCGGTGACCTGAAGGGCTCGCAGACCGCGTACGCCTGGGTCATCACCACCGCACTGCTGGCCAACGCCGCGTCGACGCCCATCTGGGGCAAGCTCGCCGACCTGTTCAACAAGAAGGTCCTGGTTCAGAGCGCGATCGTCATCTTCGTCGCCGGCTCGCTCATAGCCGGCTTCGCGCACAACGTTCCGCTGCTGCTCGCCGCTCGTGTGGTGCAGGGCATCGGCATGGGCGGTTTGACGGCACTCGTCATCGCCATCATCGGCACCATCGTCTCCCCGCGTGATCGCGGTCGCTACTCGGGTTACACCGGCGCTGTCATGGCCGTGTCGATGTCCGGTGGCCCCATCCTGGGCGGCGTCATCGTCGACAGCCCCCTCGGCTGGCGCTGGTGCTTCTTCGTCTGCGTGCCGCTCGCTGTCATCGCCCTCGGCCTGCTGCAGAAGACACTGCACATCAAGACCGTCCGCAAGGACAACGTCTCCATCGACTGGCTCGGCGCACTGCTGCTGACCGCGGGCGTTTCCGTTCTCCTCGTGTGGGTTTCGTTCGCAGGCAAGGCGGACTACTACGACTGGATCTCCCGTGAGACCGCTTACCTGGTCGGCGGCGGAGTTCTGCTGCTCGCCGCGACGATCATCGTCGAGGCTCGGCACAAGTCGCCGATCATCCCGCTCAAGATCGTCACCGAGCGCACCACCGGCCTGGCCATCGTCGCGTCCATCGCCGTCGGTGTCGGCCTCTTCGGAGCCACCACCTTCCTCGGCCAGTACTTCCAGACCGCTCGCGGCTACACCCCCACCGAAGCCGGATTGCTCTCGATCCCACTGGTGTTCGGCATGCTCGTCGCCTCCGTCGGCTCGGGTCAGCTCATCACCAAGTTCGGAAAGTGGAAGCCGTTCATCGTCACCGGTTCCGTTCTGCTGGTTGTCGGATTCCTGCTTCTGGGGACGATCGATCACGCCACCAGCCTGGTCACTGTCGGCATCTTCATCACCATCGTCGGCCTGGGTACCGGCATGCTGATGCAGAATCTCGTTCTCGCAGTGCAGAACACGGTCAGCGTGCAGAACGTCGGTGCAGCATCGTCGACGGTTGCCTTCTTCCGTACCTTCGGCGGCGCGATCGGCGTCTCGGTTCTCGGCTCCCTGCTGGCTACCCGAGTGGCCGAGAAGTCGGCGTCCGGTCTGACTCAGCTCGGCGTGGACAGCTCGGCCAGCGGCGGCGGCTCACTCGATCTGACGTCACTGCCCGCACCGATCGTCAGCGTCATCCGCACCGCCTACGGTGATGCGACCGGACGCATCTTCATGATCGCCGGCTTCGTTGCGATCGTCACGCTGATCGCAGTGATCTTCATCCCGAATCGCCCACTGCGCCAGACGATCGACATCGCCTCGACTCCCGCAACAGGACCGGTGGACGAGTCGAAGGATCAGTTCGCCGAGATCCCGTCCTTCGGTGCAACGCAGGAGTACGTCTCGACCGACTACGAGACAGAGTACGAAACCGATCGTCGCATCGAGAGTCGCCGCATCGAGGGTCGGCACGAGGCCCAGCCGGGGCAGCGCCCCTTCGAGGGTCTGAGCACCGACGCACGTGATCGACTGCTCGCCCTGCTGTTGCCCGAGCCCAAGGACACGTTGGCCGCACTCGACGAGGCCGAGACCATTCGCGCCGAAGTTGTTGCACTGCAACAGGAACTCGATGCGAAGATGATCGACTTCGACGCAGTGTGCGAGCGGCTTCGTCGCCTCGGACTCAGCGAGGAGCAGATCGCTCGGGTGTTGGGAGACAACCACATTCCCGACAGTCGCAATCACTACGCCAATGCCGGACTGAACGGCCACAGCGTCAACTAGGCCCAGCACGACGAAGAATTCCCCGCACCCCGTCAGGAGTGCGGGGAATTTTCGTTCTCTATGCTGACGGAACAGACCGCCCACCTTTTTCCCGGGAGCACCTTCCATGACACGACGTTCCCAGTTGTCCGCCGCCGCGGTGCTCCTGGCAACAGCCATCGTCTGCGCGGCGTGCGCGGCCGAGAAGCAGCCGCCTCCGGCCGGCACACCGGTCGACGGTGCCACCGGAGCGGCACCCGGTCTGGGATGGACCCTGTCGCCCTCGGACCTCGACGTGTCGGACGGGCAGTTCCGCGATCCCGTGCGAGGCAGCACGGCCGACTCGATGGAATCCGGCTCCATCACCGACGGGTCGACGGTCGTCACCCTCGTCGGCCGTCCGGACGGACGAGAGTACCTCGATGCCACCCTGGTGGGTCTCGACATCGCCGACGGGGCGGTGCGCTGGCGTGTTCCGGCGGACGACATCGTGGGCTGCGGCAGGGAATTCGTCGACGGCGACGTCGTCTGCTATCGCGGCAACGACGGGTCGGGTTCCGAAATCCTCACTGTAAGCGGCGAATCCGGAGAGTCGACCACTCGGGACGCAGCATTCCCCATCACGAATCTGACGACGTCCGGCGGCCGCGTCTACACCTCACATGCGGCGGACGAGGGTGCCGAGCCAACAGTATCGCGCGGCACCGCGGACGCTCTCGACGCAGACTGGTCGGTGCAGTTCGACTCGGCGCAGTCGCTTCACGCCTCCACGCTGCACACGGATAACGGAATCGGACTGTTCGACGACGATCAAGGCCTCTTCGCCTTCGACCTCGACACCGGCGACAATCTCTGGTCGAGAACAGCTCCCGATTGCGTTCGGTCCGGCGCTGCCTCGCTCGACGGCAGAGTTCGGGTGGTACGGACCGACTGCTCCGACCCCAGCACGGTCACGGGCTCGGAGGTCGTCGATACCGATGGAACCGCGCTCGCTGCAACGGCTTCCGTCACCCTGCAGCAGCCGTCGTTCGATTCTCCGGCCCAGTCGACACCGATACTGCTCGGCACCGGCGGATACCGACCGTCGGTTCCCGATCCGGTGTGGACCAACGACGGTCTGGTCTGGGCTGTTCCAGCGGACGTCTCCGAACCCGCCGCGCGATTCCTGGAAACGAACGGGCTCGCCTACGCCGTCGTGGGTTCGGTGGCGCTGCTCCGCAACAACGACACGGCCACCGAATCCGCAATCGACCTCGACACCGGAGCCACGTTGTGGAGTCGAGAGTCCGGCGGATTCGCCGAAGTCGGCGCACTGGACGGCGACGTCGCCACTCTCTTCGGCCCCGAGGTACTACGAGGCATCGACGTCAGAACCGGAAACACCGTGTGGGACATACCCACGACCGCACTCGACGACGAGGGAATCGATCTGCAGTCGTGGCCGACGTTCGACCGAGTCGGAACCGACTCGGTCTACAGCAGGGCACTGAGCATGTCGGTTCTACGAGCTACGTAGAACCTCCCCCGTCGTCGACGCCGCGGGGCCGGTCTACCGACCCGGGATGTACTTCAGCGCCTTGACGAACGGCGGCATGATCTTCGCCCACAACTTCGGCGGAAGTCCCCGCGGTCCGCCGAGATTGAGCAGACGCGTCGTGGCGATCGTCTGCGATTCCGTGTACTTGAGCAGGCCCTCGGTGCCGTGCCTGCGGCCCATCCCGGACACGCCCATGCCGCCCATCGGCGCGCCGGTGGTTCCCCACGTCGGTGCGTAGCCCTCGTCGACGTTGACGGTGCCCGAATGCAGCCGCGCCGCAATGGCTTCACCCTGCGCCTTGGTCTTCGCCCACACACTGGCGTTGAGTCCGTACTCGGTGTCGTTGGCCTTCTCGATGGCCTCGTCGACGTCGGTGACGGGGTAGATCGACACCAGTGGCCCGAAGGTTTCGGTTGCCGCGCACTCCATGTCCTCGGTGACGTTCGCCAGCAGCGTCGGCTCGTAGAACAGCGGGCCGATGTCGGGGCGAGCCTTGCCGCCTGCGATCACGGTCGCGCCCTTGACCTTTGCGTCGTCGACGTGAGACGAGACGGTCTTGATCTGATCCTCGGAGATGAGGCTGCCCATCTCGACGCCGAATTCGTAGTCGGCTCCGAGGGTCATGTTGCGCACTCGCTGACCGAACTTCTCGGTGAACTCTGCGGCGATCGACTTCTCGACGTAGATACGTTCGATGGAGATACAGAGCTGACCTGAGTTCGAGAAGCAGGCGCGGACAGCCGCGTCGGACACTTCCCGCAGGTTCGCACCCTTGGCCACGATCATGGCGTTCTTACCGCCGAGCTCGGCGGAGAACCCGATGAGTCGACGCCCCGCCTGCTCGGCCAGCAGCTGACCGGTGGCGGTGGAGCCGGTGAACATGACGTACTCGGTGTTCTCCACCAATGCGGTTCCCACCACCGAACCCGGCCCCGGCACCACGGCGAACAGGTCACGAGGAAGACCTGCCTTGTAGAGCAGTTCGACACAGGCGAGGGCGCAGTACGGCGTCTGACTGTCGGGCTTGAGTACCACTCCGTTGCCGGCCAGCAGGGCCGGAATGGCGTCGGACACTGCGAGGGTCATCGGGTAGTTCCATGGGGAGATGATCCCGACGATTCCCTTGGGCTGGTATCGAACTCGCGTCTTGGTCAGCACCGGCAGCATGCCGGTGACCTTCTTGGGTGCCAGCAGCTTCGCGGCGGTGCGCGCGTAGTGCCGCGAGGTCATCGCAATGTCGAGAACTTCTTCGAGAGCCGCGGCACGAGACTTGCCGGTCTCGGCCTGCGCCATGTCCATCAGCTCGTTGCGATGGGCGAGCACGAGGTCTCGGTAGCGGTGGAAGATCTCCGCGCGCTCGGACACCGGGCGCTTGGCCCATGCCGCCTGAGCTGCGCGTGCGCGTGCAATCGCTGCCGTCGCATCAGCAGCGGTACCGACCGGGATGGTCGCCAGCTCCTTGCCGGTGAAGACCTCGGTGATCGTTTTCGTCGGCCGCGATTCGGCGTCGGGAATGGCGATGAGATCAGCGAGCCGAGAGAAGGTCGAGGCGGACGGTGCAGGCATTTCGATGTCCCTACTGGTGAGTAGTGTTCGGAGTAACAGACAACCTACCTGGTCTTCGGCTCAGTTCACAGGGTCGAAGTCGGCCTATCCTGTGGCACGATGGGCAGTGGTCTACCGGACGTCGGGGCGTACGGAGCTACTGGGGTGGGAAATACATGCGCAAGGCATTCGTTTTGGCCGGAGCTGCAGCATTGATGCTGTCGTTCGCAGGGTCGGCTCAAGCAGATCCACTTCAGGACTTCATCTCGCCGCCGAGCGATCCCGATGCGTATCTCCCCACCTCACTCGGTGATCCATGGTTCGATCCGCCTGCCGGATACGAGAATCTCCAGCCTGGTGCAGTGCTCAACCGTCGTGATGTCGCGGTGACGCCCGGGGCGTCGTCGGTGCAATTGCTCTTCCGCTCGACCGACTCCAAGAACCAGCCCATCGCGGCGGCGACGACGGTGCTGACTCCCAACGCACCGTGGACAGGAGGCGGTGACCGGCCCGTCATCGCGTACAACGAGGCAACGGACTCGCTCGGAAACAAGTGCGCGCCGTCGTACACCCTCCCGCGGGGCAACAACAAGGAGATCGATCAGGTACGGATTCTGCTCGATCGCGGCTACGCCGTCGTCGTCACCGACTATCAAGGACCTCGGCAGGCCTACTCGGCCGGTCTCGTCTCCGGACACACCGTGCTCGACGGCCTGCGCGCCTCCCAGAGCGCGGGAGTGGGCGCGGATGCACCGATCGGCATCACCGGCTACTCCGGCGGTGCCATCGCCTCGGGTTGGGCAGCGCAGTTGGCTCCGGAATACGCACCGGAGTTGAACATCGCCGGCGTCGCGTTCGGCGGTCCGCCGACCGACTACAAGATTTTGCAGACCTCCTTGAACGGTCAGATCGGATCGGGCTTGTTCACGGCGGCGACAATCGGACTGTCCCGGGAGTACCCCGAGATGCGGCAGCTCGCCAACGACAACGGCAAGCGACTGGCTCTGGCGCAGAAGGATCAATGCGTGGATGTGTTGTCCTACACGGGACTACTGCTGTTGGACCAGCGAAACCTCTCCAGCGTCCCTGATGTCTTCGAGCATCCGATCACCAAGACCGTCGTCGAGGAAAACCGGATGGGCCAGAAGAAGCCGGACGCGCCGGTGTACATCTACCAGGGCCTGCAGGACTTCCTCATCCCCAAGGAAGGTGCCGAAGCCGTGCAGGACCAGTGGTGCGCCGCAGGCGCTTCGGTCCATCTCGAAGAGGTCCCGGGAGACCACACACTCGCCCAGTCCAACGGCCGTCCCGGCGCATACGATTGGCTCGCACAACGTCTCGCCGGCGTGCCGACCTCCGGCTGCGAACGCGTGATTCGCTAGGAGACTCGAGCTTCGTCTTGACCCTCACGCCACGGGAGGCAGCACAGTGTCCTTCGTGAGTGATTCGGCAGGCATGCAGGTCGGCGCGGTCTCGAAGTTGGTGGGTGTCAGCGTCAGAACGCTGCATCATTACGACGAGATCGCGTTGGTGGTGCCATCTGGGAGAACCCCCAAGGGCTATCGGACGTATTCGTCGGCCGATGTCGAACGGCTGCATCAGGTACTGACCTACCGCGAACTCGGGTTTCCGCTCGAGGTCATTGCAGCGTTGCTCGACGACCCGGCGGTCGACGCCATGTCGCATCTACGTCGGCAGCGCGACCTGCTCAGCGAGCGGATCGATCACTTGCACGCAATGGCTGCGGCCGTGGACAAGATGATGGAGGCGAAGAAGATGGGTATGCAACTGACTCCCGAGGAGCAGCGCGAGATTTTCGGAGACAACTGGCCCGGCGAGGAGTACGCCGAGGAGGCCGAGCAACGCTGGGGCGAGACGGACGAGTGGAAGCAGTCGCAGCAGCGAACGGCGTCGTTCACCAAGGACGATTGGAAGGCCGTCAAGGAAGAGACGGACCTACTGGAAGCGGATCTCGCTGCCGCGATGCAGCGGGGTGTGTCGCCGGACTCCACCGAGGCCGGGGAACTGGCCGAGCGTCATCGGGCATCGATCGAGCGGTACTACGACTGCGGTTACGAGATGCAGGTGAACCTGGCGGAGATGTACATCGCCGACGAGCGATTTGCCAAGCACTACAACGATATTGCCGCCGGACTGGCGCAGTACCTTCGCGACGTCATTGTCGCGAACGCTGCCCGTCAGGGTTGACGCGGGCCATCGCGGACCGCTCGTGTGCGGTCGATCCACCCCAGACTCCATGCCTTTCGTCCGTATCGAGTGCATGTTGCAGACAGCGCGCGATCACGGGGCATCGATCGCACACGAGCTTGGCCTGTCGCTCCAGGTTTCTCAACGAGTATCCCCGCAGCCCCAGGGGCGGGTAGAACATCGAGACCGGCATCGAGCGGCAGGCAGCATTCATCTGCCAATCCCACTGTTCGGAGATCGGTTGCAGTGCTTGTGCTTTCATCGGCATTACCCGCCTCCTTCGGATCAGAGTTTCAGCAGTCGGCGGGCGTTGACGGATGTGGCCGCGCGCCAGTTCTCGAGTCCGCCGTTCGCAGCACCGGCGTCGAGTGATCGCACTTGCTCCTGCACGCCGGTGATCGGCGTGAAGCAGTAATCGCTGCCGTACACCAGCCGATCGGGTCCGACGGTGGACAACAGCGCGGGCAGCTGCCGCGGGACCGGCGTACCGGCGAGGTCGAACCACAAGCGCTGCAGTACATCCGGCGTCGTCGGCGTCCCCAGGCCGACCTGCGTCCGGAAGAAGTCGACCCGATCCGCCAGTAGCGGCAGTACTCCGCCGCCGTGAGTGAACACCCAACGGATGTTAGGGAATCGGTCGACCACACCCAACAGAATCAGGTCGACGACGGTTCGCGCTGTGTCGAAGAGGAATTCGATCATCGGGGCCGGGCGCGCGAGCGACACGGCAGCGGAATTCGGCGGAGAGGTCGGATGCACGAACACAACTGCCGATCGCGCATCCAACGCGGCGAGCAGTGGCGTCAGCACGGCGTTGCCCAGGTACATCCCACCGGCGTTCGACATCATCGTCACTCCGTCGGCACCGAGCTGATCGAGCGCACGAATTGCCTCGACCGTCGAGTCGACGACGTTCGGGAGCGGTAGCGACGCAAAGAATCCGAGTCGGGGTCGACTCGCGACCACCCCGGCCCCGAAGTCGTTGACGCGTCGGGCAAGATCGGCCGCCTTGCCGTCGTCGCCGAAATGCACTCCGGGTGACGAGACGGACAGGATCGCTCTGTCGATGCCGCAGCCGTCCATCATCTGCAGGTGTTCGCCCACCGACCAGCTCGGCCACTTCGGCATGCCGTCGGGAAATGCGATGCCCGACGCGAGGGCTTCGCGCAGGTAGAAGTCGGGAACCATGTGCGAATGGACGTCGATCACCCCGGTTGCGGCCGGGCCGGTGGAGGCCGATGCCGTAGCGGAGGTCAGTGTCGTAGCGGAGGTAAGTGTCGAGAGGGCAACCCCGGAGATCGTCGCGGCACTGAGGGTGCCCAGCAGGGTTCTGCGATCGATCACAGTGGAAGTCCTTCTTGTCGACGCCTCCGACTCAACTGACGTTATCGTCACATATGAGATAAACCGCAGTCAACGGTGAGATCTACCAACGAAGACGGGACTAGCATTGCGCGATGACCACCGAACGCACGACGCCCACTCCGCTGCAGTTTCTGGGCTATTCGTTCGGACGCACGCTGCCCGAGTCGATGCAGGATTGGGTTCGCAAGGATCTCGTGGGCAACGGCGCCCAGGTCCGCTACATCGCCCGATTCATCGTGCCGATCATTCCGTTACTGCTGCTGTTCCTGCTGATTCCGGGTCCGCTGTGGATGTCGCTCGCGATGATGTCGCTGCTGTTCATCCCGCTGGTGTACTTCTCGATTGCCCTGATGAACGTCTATCGGCGGCATCGCCTGCTGATTCACGGCCTCGACCCGCAACTGATCAACGCCAAAGCGCAGAGCCGCGTCGACCGCACTCGCGACGACTACGAACGGCGTCACGGCCGGGGCTGATGAGCGAGCGATAGTCTGTGCCGCATGACTTCACCTGTGGAATTCAAGGCAACAGCTGATCTGGCCGACGAGATCGGTCCCGAGATCCGTAGCTGCGACACCCAGTTCATCCAGTTCGGCAAGCACACCGAATTCGCGGGCCCCATCACCACCATCCGTTGCTTCCAGGACAACTTGCTGGTCAAGCAGACGCTCGGCGAGCCCGGCAACGGTGGCGTTCTGGTGGTCGACGGCGATGCCAGCGTGCACACCGCCCTCGTCGGCGACATCATCGCCGGACGTGGCGTCACCAACGGTTGGGCGGGTGTCATCGTCAACGGTGCGGTGCGCGACTCCGCGATCCTGCGCACACTCGAGATCGGCGTCAAAGCGCTGGGGACCAACCCGCGCAAGAGCACGCAAACCGGCTCGGGTGAGAAGAACGTGCCGGTGAGCTTCGGCGGCATCACGTTCAACCCGGGCGAGATCGTCTACAGCGACCACGACGGCGTCGTCGCGGTCTAGCAGCCCACTCGGCGGCAGGCCGGAATGCCTGCCGCCGTAGTGCTCTTACTTCACGAACGCGAGCAGCGCGTCGTTGACTTCCTGGAAGTGCGTCCACAGCAGTCCGTGGGGCGCGCCCTCGACCTCGACGTACGTGGCTTCGGGGAACGCCTCGTGGAACGGACGACCCGTCGAATCGATCGGCAGAATGTTGTCCGCGGTTCCGTGCAGGATCAGCGTGGGCTTGCCGGATTCTCGTACCTTCGCGACATCCGCGCGGAAGTCCTCGAGCCAAGTCGGTACGACGGCGTATGCCGCGACAGGTGCGCTGGTGGTGGCGGTGTTCCAGCTCGCGCGCACTGTGGCCTCGCTGATTCGGCTGCCGAGGTTTTCGTCGAGGTTGTAGAAGTCCTTGTAGAAGTTCTCGAACCAGGTGAACCTGTCTTCGCGGGCGGCGGTCTCGATACCGTCGAACACCGACTGCGGAACGCCGGTGGGATTGTCGTCCGTCTGCAGCAGGAACGGCTCGAGGGAAGCGAGGAATGCGAACTTCGCCACGCGGTCGGTGCCGTACTTCGCGGCGTACCGAGCCAGTTCGCCTGTGCCCATGGAGAATCCGACCAGGATGACATCGTTGAGATCCAGCTCGGTGAGCACCTTGTCCAGGTCTGCAGCGAAGGTGTCGTAGTCGTAGCCGACGGTGGGCTTGCTCGACTGCCCGAACCCACGACGGTCGTAGGTGATGACGCGGTAGCCGGCGTCCAGTAGTGCGCGCGACTGACGTTCCCAGGAGTTGCCGTCGAGCGGGTAGCCGTGGATGAGCACAACGGGCTGTCCGGAGCCGTGATCCTCGTAGTAGACCTCGACGGGGGTGGAGTTCTCGGTTCCGACGTTGATGTACGCCATGATCCTGCCTTCCTGTGTCCTGAACATCGAGCGGGAGAACGGTCGTTCTCTCGACATGTGGACTACTGTAGAGAACGTTGGTTCTCTCGGCAAGGGGTGAGCGATGACCAGTACGGAAATCGGACGGGCACAGGTGGTGAACGCCGCGGACGAACTGTTCTATGCGCGTGGCATCCAGGCGGTGGGTATGGACGAGTTGCGTGCCAAGGCCGGCATCTCCCTCAAGCGCCTGTACACGCTTTTTCCCTCGAAAACCGCCATCGTCGCCGAGGTTCTTCGCGGTCGCACCCAGCAGTGGACTGACGGCATCCACGCCGAAGCAGAGCTACACGGATCCCCTCGAGAGAAACTGCTGTCGATCTTCGACTTCTTGGACCACTGGTTTCGCCAGGATGACTTCCGCGGGTGCGCCTTCATCAACTCGTTCGGCGAACTGGGCGCAACCATGCCCGAGGTCGCCGACGCCGCTCATCAGCACAAGAGGCGTTTCATCGAGTACGTCACCCGCTTGGCCGTCGAAGCCGGATGCGAGCCGACCGTCGGGCTGCAGATCGCCTTGCTCGCCGAAGGCGCTCAAACTACCGCCGCCATTACCGAACTGGCCGAATCTGCCTCTGCAGCAAAGGCTGCGGCCGGGGTGCTGCTGGATTCGAGCCAACGGTAGCGCAATCCTGGCGCGGGCGGCGCTGGACATGCCACACTCGATGTCATGAAGGCTTTCGGCTCGGCAGTTCCGATTCTCCGCATCTTCGACGACGTCGAAGCGCGTGCGTTCTATCTGGACTATCTGGGCTTTTCGGTCGAATGGGAACATCGATTCGAGCCGGATCTGCCGCTGTACATTCGTATTTCACGCGGAGAGTGCATCCTGGATCTGTCCCAGCACTACGGCGACGGCACACCGGGATCGTCCGTCTGGATACCGATCGCGGATGTCGTGTCGTTCAATGGCGAACTCTTGCAGAAGAACCACCCACGCAGTCGACCGGGAATCGATCACGACGGACCGGGCGGTCCGACCATGACGGTCATAGACCCATTCTCGAACAACCTCCGCTTCTGCCAGGTCGATCGCTGACTCATCGAGAATCACTGACATTTGACACTGAAATCCTTCGCGGGATGGCGTTAGCGTCGAAGACATGAGCAAGCTACGAATCCTCGCCGCCCTCACCGTGTCGACATCTCTGCTGGTCAGTGGGTGCACATCGTCCGACGAGCCCTCTGCCGTCGAAGCGACCACCACCACGCCCTCGAGCGGAACCATCAGAACCGACGACGTCCAGGCAGCGTTGGACGCCCTGGTCGACGCCGGATCCGTTGCCGCTGTTGCGCAGGTACGCGACGGCGAGAATTCGTGGTCGGGAGCCGCAGGCCTCGTCGAGCGCGACGGTACCGAGGCTGCGTCCGCAGATGACCCGGTCCGTATCGCCAGCGTCACCAAGTCGATGGTGGCAGCCGTGGTGCTGCAGCTTGTCGACGAGGGCAGACTTCAGCTCGATCAGCAGGTCGACGAGCTGCTACCCGGCCTGCTGCCCAAGCCGGTCACCGTCCGTCAGTTGCTCGATCACACCAGCGGCGTACCCGATTACCTGGTCGGCTTCGACTCTGCGGAGCAGATTGCCGCACGCTCCGCCGATTCGGTTACCGACGACGAATTGATCTCCCAGGCCCTGGCCATGCCGTGGCCCACCGATCCGGGGTCCACATTCGCCTACTCCAACACCAACTACGTCCTTCTCGGTCGCATCGCAGCCGATCTCGACGGCAAGAGCATCGGACAGTCGTTGCAGGACAGGATCTTCGACCCACTGGGCATGACCGACACGACCTACCCAACCGATGCGGCCATCGCCGACGACGCGCTGCACGGTTACACACTCGAGAACGGGACGTACACCGACGTAACCGATTACGACGCCAGCATCTGGTCGTCCGGTGCCGCCGTGGTGTCCACGGTCGGCGATATGAACACCTTCTTCCGTGGACTGTTCGACGGCACGCTGATCCCGCAGAATCTGATCGACGAGATGCAGGTCCTCACGCCGTCCGCGTATGGCCTCGGACTGCTGCTCGGCGGCGATGCCTGCAATCCTGGCGCGGGTGAGCTCGTGTTCGGCCAGCGCGGCAACGGGTTCGGCTACCGCACCTTCCAGTTCTCCAGTCCCGACGGACACCGTCAGGTATCGCTGGCCTGGACCACGGCGGCTCCGAATCCGGCCGCCGACCCTCTCGAGCAGCCGGCCACGAACGCGTTGATCACCGGACTCGCCTCGACCTGCCCGGCGTAGCACTCACAGCACACTCACCCAACCGTGTACCTCGTCGCTCGCGAGCGCGGCCTGATGACGCTTACGGAGAGTCAGCGTCACTGGCCCGCTTTCCTTCGATCCGACTGCACGACCGTCGATTTCGTACACCGGGGCAACTCCCGCCGAGGTGCCGCAGACGAACACCTCGTCGGCGATGTACAGCTCGGTGAGGTCGACGGTGCGCTCCTGAACCGTCAGTCCTTCTTCGCGTGCAAGGGTCAGGATGGTTCGACGGTTGATGCCGTCGAGAATGTCGCTGGTGACGTCGGGAGTGACGAGCACACCATTGCGGACGAGGAAGATGTTCGCGGCACTCAGCTCGCAGACGTGGCCGTTGATGTCGAGAAAGATGCAGTCGTCGAAGCCACTGTCGATCGCATCCTGTTTCGCCAGAACGGAATTGACGTACGCTCCGTTCACCTTGGCGCGGGACGGAATGGCGTTGTCCGGGATACGCCGCCACACACTGGTCTTCAATCGCATCCCGTCCTGCGGGACAATGGGATTGGCGTCGTACAGGAAAATGGACACCGTGGTGTGCAGGCCACGCACCCGCGTTCCAGGGATCGACTCGTCGACGTGGACGGTAGCTCGAACGTAGACCTCGGTCGTCGGAGCGTTGGCGGCAACCACGTCCCGCGTTGCCTGTACGAATCGCTCGAACGTCCACTGCGAGGCAAACGTGTCGATGCCGATGATCTTGCAGGATTCGACGAGTCGCTGATAGTGATCGAGCAACCGGAAAGCGGTACGCCGTTCACCGTCCACCTGGACCGGGAACACCGTGTAGACACTGAGCCCGTACAGAACGGCCGAGGTAGCAACCCCGAGCGTTGCGTCCTGCGCGTCCACCAAGCGATCGCCGAAATACACCTTCGAGTGCGGAAGAGCCATGCGGTGATGCTAGTCGTGGGGCAAGTCCGAGCGACAACGGTTTTCCCGTCGTAGTGTCGAGTACATGAGCGCACGCACCATACCGACCCGAACTCTCTGGAACGACGGCCCCGAGGTGGGCGCCATCGGCCTGGGCTGCATGGGAATGACCTGGGCATACAAGGCTGACGACCGGACGGAGACCCCCGACCGTGTCATCGGGCACGCCTTGGACCTGGGTGTGAATTTTATCGATACGGCCGATGTGTACGGACCGTTCACCAACGAGGAAGTCGTCGGCAAGGCCATCGGTAGCCGACGCGACGAGGTGATACTCGCGACCAAGGGTGGTCTCGTCTCCCACGTCGGCGACGCCGGAGAACCGGTCATTTCGGGCCCCAACGGCAAGCCGGATCACCTACGTTCGGCAATCGACGATTCACTCCGCCGCTTGGGCGTCGACCACATCGATCTGTACTACCTCCACCGTCCGGATCCCGAGGTGGACGTAGAGGACAGCATCGGCGCGATGGCCGAGGCCGTGCACGCCGGAAAGGTTCGGGCGCTCGGTGTCTCGGAGTTCACCGTCGAGCAGCTCGATCGGGCCCAGCAGGTGCACCCGATTTCTGCCGTGCAGTCGGAGTTGTCCCTGTGGACGCGCGATCACCTCGCCACATCACTGAAGTGGACGCAAGACAACGGCGCGGCCTTCGTGCCGTTCTCACCCCTTGGCCGCGGCTTCCTGACCGGCAACTTCCGCGGAACAGCGCCCGCCGCAGACGATTTCCGTGCTCGCCTGCCGCGCTTCAGCCAGGACAACCTCGACGCGAACCTCGTGATCGTCGACGCCATCGCAGCCGTCGCCGACGAGCTCGGTGCGACGCCGGCGCAGGTGGCCCTGGCCTGGGTTCTGGCGCAGGGTGAGCACGTGGTCCCGATTCCCGGCACCCGACGCACCTCGCGTCTGGACGAGAACGCGGGCGCAGCCTCGCTCACCTTGAGCCCGAACCACCTGGCTGCCCTCGACGCTCTGCCGGCTCCCGCCGGTGGTCGCTATTGAGATAGTTCGCGTCGCCCCTGCGGCCGATCTGGGCCTCGCCGAGCAGATCCTCGCGGTGCAGAAGAGTTCGTACGCAGTCGAAGCGAGACTGATCGGCGACGACCGCATCCCGCTGCTGCACGAGTCGGTGGACGATCTGTGCGCTGCACAGGTCCACTGGCTCGTCGCGCGGCAGGGTGACGAAATCCTAGGTGCCGCAGCGTGGTCCGAGTCTGAGATCGATCGGCTGGTGGTGGCACCACGCGCACATCGCCAGGGCATCGGACGAGCATTGGTCGTGGTGGTGATCGAATCGATTGCGGGACAACGTATACAGGTGGCTACCGGGCGAGACAATTCACCGGCGCGCAGACTCTACGAATCGTTCGGCTTCGTGCACACCGAGAATCAGCAGGTTCTGCCTGGTTTGTGGCTGGCCCGCTACGAACTCGTTCGCTGATCGGTATCGGAGTCTCGTGGCCGAGCGACGAACCAGATCAGCGCCCCGGTGGGATTGCTGCCGTCCATGATTCCCCGTCCCGTCACCTCGAATAGCCAGCCTATGGACCTTGCTCAGCACTAAGCTGCAGCAATGACCGCCTGGATCGAGGTTCTCACGGCCATGACCACTGACTCGACCATACCGATGCGGGGCGCTATCGAGGAGATCCACGAAGCAGGAAGTCCCGAGTCCTTTCGTCAAGGATTCGCCTACAGCGGCACGCCTCCCGTTCTGATCGCACCCGAAGACAGTTGTCGGGTATGGCGATCCGGGAGAAAGGCCCGCGTCGAACACCTCGACGGTAGTCCTATTTTCATCAGCGACGGCCTGCGCGCCTGGGACTTCACAGGGCGGGCCGATCGCCCACGCGTCGGCCCACCCGGTCGCGTGATCTACCTGGGTCCCAGCCAATTCTTGTTGCGGCAACGCAGTACCGCCGAGTGGACCGGAAACGAATTCGCGCAACCGATCGGCACGGTGGAGACGGTCGAGTTCGCCGGACGCGATTGTTGGACTGTGCAATTGGCTCCTCCCGAAGGGAAACCGTATCCGCTGCGCATCTGGGTCGACGTCGAATCCGGTTTCATCTTGGGTGACCGCATCGACGAGGACGGGATCGGTTCGCAGTTCGTCGACGTGACGATCGGCGAGCCGATCGACGATGCAGTATTCGTCTGGGATGGTCCCGCCTACACAACAGAGGAGTATCAGGAACAGCTCGAGGAGGACTACCGAGCTCGGCAACGAGAGCAGGCCCGGTGGTTCACCGAGAATGTGGCGTCGACACCGGTGATCGTGCGTGCACCTCTCGATTTCACTCCGGGAGACGTGCACATCAACAAGGTCGGCGACGGAGGTTTCGAGACGAATAATCGCCGGACGCTCCTAGGTCGGCGGCGCCGTAGCGAGGACGGTTGGCTTCCGAAATGGGGTGTGTCTCATTTCGTCTGGTCGACGGCCGAATGGGATTGGGCAGCAGGGGCAATGGACGTCGAACTCGACGATGCCGCCATTGTCGAACTGCAGCACTCCCTGCATCCTGACGAGACCGTGGAGCGCCTTCGCAGGATCGGCCGCCCAGACAGGCGTCCGTGAGCAGTGGAGGGTCGTTGCTGGGCCGCCGATCGGGGACCATCACAGGGGCACCAGAACAAAGGGTAGCCTATCCCAATGCCCTCTCGAATTTTGACGTCCGCAATGCTCGACCGCCGTGGGTTCTTCCTGGCTGCCGGGGCGGTTGCGCTCGCTACCGCCTGCTCGCCTCGGGGCCAGGACGCGGCAGCCGCGACCTCGCAGACAGTGCGGATGACGGGCGACGGATTCGATGTCACCGTTCCCGCGCGCCCCACCCGCGTGGTCGTGATGGAGGGACGGGGAGATCTCGAATTCGCTCTGCTGGCCGGATATCCCATCATTGCTACCGGCAACACCTTCCAGCCCGGCGTGCGTCCCGCGGGACAGTTCGAGGGATTGCTCGACGCGCAGACCCAGGTCATCGGTGGACCCGACGGTCCGACGGCAGAGGAGATCGCGGCGCTGTCGCCTGACCTCATCGTGATGCGTGCCAACGGATGGCGACTCGACTGGTACGGAAACGAACAGCTCACCAAGATCGCGCCTGTCCTTCCCGTCGAGGTGAACGAACCGGATTTCGAGCGGTACACCGTCGACCAGTTCTCGGCCATCGGTCTACTCGACACTGTGCAGCCGCGTCTGGACGAGTACCAGCGGACCATCGACGACGCGGCCGCGGTCACGAACGGTCGCAGAATCGCCCTCATCACCAGCGAACCGGTTGCCAAGGGATACGTCATCGTATGGACCAACTACCTCGGTAATGCGGTGGCCACGGACATGGGATTCACTGTCTTGCAAAACAACCCCGAGGACGAGGAAGGAAACTATCGCCTGTCGGTCGAGAATCTGTACCAGATCGCGGATGCGGAGTTCATCTTCCACCAGACGACCGATCCAACCCAGATCGACGGAATCGCCGCGTGGCAGAACCTCCCCGCTGTCGCCGCGGGTCGCAGTGCGGTACTGGATCCACAGCTGAACAACGGATTGGTCATCACCGCAACCAGTTTCGCGAACAGGCTGATCGAGGTTGTTCGCAACGCGGATTGAGCTACCTTAGGAGCCATGGTTTCTGCCGGTGTCGCGATTGCAATCGCTTTGTACGCCATGGCACTTGCCTCGATCCTCAGCGACCCCAGCACGGGGCTTGTGGTCAAGCTGGCGTGGGCATTCGTCGCGTTGATTCTGCCGATCATCGGGCCGATCCTGTGGTTCGCCGTCGGCAAGCGCTATCCCTACGGACCGAGCGGCGGCAACAGATGACAGTTCAATATTCGATCGCGTTGCGCAGGTCGATGTTCACCAGATGGCTCACTTGGTCGCGGAGCCACTCGACCGCCTGCTGATCGGGTGCCGGCGTGTGGGCCAACAGCGTCCAGCGCAGACGAGTTTCTGGAGTCAGGTCGAACTGCAACAGGATGTCGGGGAGACTCTGCCACGGCGAGCTCCAGACAACGCGGTCGAACTCGCTGCTCTCGACGATGCGAGGTAGCGGCTGATCCTCGAACATCACCGGCCAGGCGAACCCCTGATTCTTCGGATGCAGATCTGGGCGCATGAGTGCCTTCCAGACGAAGAAGACCGGCGGCGACAACACCGCGGTCCTGCTCGCGAGAACCATCATCGACCCACCGTACGCAGGTACCGACTAGAGAGCCCCTCTATTTTCGCGCACGGCCGGTGCGGGCGCGATGTACCGACGACAGACAGACAGAGCTCTGCCGTGATGCTGGTGTTGGTCGTCATGCGGGTTGTCGTGGTTCCTCGTCTCCGGTGTCGCCAGTGTCGTCGTGGTGTTCGGGCGGGTAGAGGACTTCTTCTGGGTGGTGTGCGTGGTTGATCAGCCCGCGGCGCTTGGGGTCCATTCCGGTGGGTGGGTGCCAGAGGGTGCGGCCTGGGTAGCGATGTGCTGCTCCGGTTTTGGTGGTTGCCCATTTTCCGGGGCCGGTGCCGACGAGTGCGTGGTGCATGTCGCAGCCGAAGGTGAGGGAGTCGATGTCGGTGGGTCCGCCGTCGGTCCAGTCGTCGAGGTGGTGGGCTTGGCACCAGGTTGCCGGGCGGGTGCAGGAGGGGAAGCTGCAGCCGCGGTCTCGGGCGATGAGCACGATGCGTTGGTCGGCGGAGGCGATGCGTTTGGATCGGCCGAGGTAGAGGGCGCGTCCGTTGTCGTCGAAGATGGTCAGGTAGTGGTGGGCGTGGGAGGCCATGCGGATGGCGTCGCGGATGGACACTCGGGATCCGGTGCCGGTCATGGCGTATCCGCAACCGGCGTTGAGGTCTTTGAGGGTCATGGTGACGATGGCGGTGACGGGCAGGCCGCGGTGGGTGCCGAGGGTCCCGGAGGCGAGTGTGTGCCGCAGTGCCATCTTCAGGGCGTCGTGACGGCGTTCGTTCTGGGTGCGTCGATCCCGCGCGGCGGCAGCGTCCCGCACTGCGGTGTCCGGTGCATCATCGTCAAAGTCATCGTGACCGCCGGCGTCGGATCCGGAGTGACCGCCGGGGTCGGCAGCGCCTGCAGTGTCGTCGGAGCCGTCGTATCCGCCGGTGTCGTCGGGCCCTGTGCCGCAACCACAGTCGATACCGTCGCTGCAGTCGCCCTCACCGCAGGCATCGTCATCGTTGCAGTCCGTTCCATCCCACAGACCCGCATCACTCGACCCTGCATCACCGGACGGCGGCTCGGGCCGTGATGCAGTGGACTTGCTGTCGCCTTCGCCCCCGTGGACGACCGACGTCGGGTCGGCCGGGTTGTTCACTCCCGGCTTCGCGGCTTTGGAGAACAAAGCCTCGAGATAGGCGCGTAGTTCGGGGTCGACGCAGAAGTTGCCTTCCGACATCCCGTCGGCACCCTGCTCACCGAGGTAGAAGAACGCGTCGCGTCGTTTGCGTGGCTTGGGCTTACCGTCCTCGTCCTCGTCCTCGTCCTCGTCGTAGTCGCCGTCGGGGTTGAGGATCGAGTCCAGGTGCGCCACCAGCGGTGCGAAGTCGTCAGGGAGTCTGGTCGAGGCGTAGCCCACCAACTGCTGTTCCGCGAGATCCCGGGTCTGCGGATCCACACTGGCAGGCAAGTGCTTGAAGAACTCGCGGATCATCTGCACATGCTTGGCATCGAGCAACCCCGCCCGCAACGCTTCGGCGGTATGCGGCAGCAGCGCAGGGAGGACTTCACCCGACAATGCGATGCGGTCACCCAACTCCGCAGCCAGACGCACCCGTGCACCGGCTGCTCGTGGGGTGATCCGCAGCATCCACGCCACCGACGACGGCACCGAGCCTGGGTACACATCGAGCCCGTGCTGAGCGATCAACTCGTTGAGCCAGGTGTACGAATACGCCGTCACCGATCGGGTGAGTGTTTCCATGCGTTGGATCACCGCACGCCGGTCGGCGTTCGTCCACGACACCGACGCTTGTTCGGCCAGCTCCGCGACCGCGGACTCCACACGATCCACCAACACCGACAACTCGGGATCGGACACGACAGGGGGAGGCGGCACCGTCTCGATGCCGTCCACCCCTGGTCCGCCGTCCCCCGAAAGCATGGACAGAATCTATCGCGACCCACCGACACATTTTCGAACACACGTTCCCAATTGACGGTTGCACCACCGCGAGTAGTCCGATCCACCGGGTTGCTCGGTAGCGTCGTGGCAACGCATCAGATTGCGCCCAGGATCAGAAAGCTTGGTATCGACAGGAAGTGCACAGCATGACCGTGCGACCGTCCGACGATGCAACTGCCGCCGATTGGCTCGTCCACGCTGACCGCGATTGGTGGGACCTTGTCACCAGGGGCCCACTGGGGTACGAGAGCTACGCGCGGCTACGGTTCATCCCAGATCCGGAACACCCGACTCAACGCGAGGGCGAGGCTGACGTTCCATACGACGAGCGCTCGGAGACAGACCAATTGGCGATAGTCGTCGCGACACTGGCGAAGCACACGACGACACCACTGGACTGCTACTTCTGTGTGTGGGAGGGATGGGGCGGTCCAACGGTTCGGGGTGCCGCACGAATCAACTTGCCCGAACGGGGAGCGTTCCTGTTCCGAGGACCTGCGCTGGACCTGCTCAACTGGGAGCAGGCGCTCGATCCCCCGGGTTCCGAGAGTCTGCCGATTCCCTCGCTCGTCTGGCCCTCCGACCGCGCCTGGTGCATCGCCAACGACGTCGACCCCCACTTCGCCACCATCGGTGCCAGCTCATCAGCGATCGAGGACGTTCTCGCTGATCGTCTAGTCGACACTGTCAGCGACGATCCTGCCCGCCCACAACCCTGGTACAGCCATTGAGACACCATCGCGCCCAGTTGTCGAAAGACTCGCTGCAACAGGATGTATCGGAAGCCCTGTGGGTGGACGACAACCTGGGCGTCGTCCGGACGACGACGGTGGGCTCGCTTGTCCCCACTGTGTTCGACTCCTATGCCCGGATCCTGTATCCCCCTCTCGGTAGCGCGCCTCGTCCGACTCCGGCGAAACCCGTTGCACCCTCACGTGATCAGCTGGCACCCGTCCTCGAGGTACTCACTCGAAATACGACAACACCGAATGACTGCTGGTACGCCGTCTGGGAAGGCAACACCGTTCTCGACGACATTCGCGACGCGGCACCGACCGCAAACATCGCCGGCTACAACTACTTCCTGTTGAGGGGACCGGTCGCACGCGCAACGGACACCCTCGGTGGGTTGCCACCGAATTTGTGGTGGCCCGTCGATCACGCGTGGTGCATGGCTCAACACTTCGACTTCCCCTGTGCGTATCTCGGAGGCAGCACGAAGACCGTTACCGACATTCTGGCGCTCGACAAGCTCGAAACCTGTTCCGTCCGCGTCGACCAGATTGTCACCGCGGGCCACGACGAGCACAACTACTGAGATGCCTCAATTATCCGGCGTAACAGTCTCGACAATCGATGCCTTCCATCGAACCCCGAATCCTGCAGGTCCTGAATCCCTTTGGTGATACTCCAGCGCACCGCTGTACGTCACGCTGAACATGCCCGGGTGTCGCGTGGCGGTCCACTCCTCACGTTGCACGAGAAGACCCGCCCGATCCAGGATGCGGAGACTGCCCTGCGGTCTTGTCTTGAAGTCCAACCACAGATACCTGTCCCACACCAAGCACCCACGCAGCACCACGTCACCAACCACGGCAATGTCGCTCATCATCGTTATGAAGCCGTCGCCGAGATGAGCCACCCACTCAGTTCTGCCATCGATATCCACGGCCTCGACCCGAGCCGGCACCTCGGTGCACACCTCCGCGGGCAGTTCCATTTGCTCTGATGACGCCCAGTACGTCGTAGGTGTGAACACCGCGCCCACGGCAGGTTCGTCAGGCCACGGTTCCATGTCCTCCAGCATCCACAGTTGCGACATCTCGAGCGAAGTAGATCAGAACTGCGCTCTCGGCGCTCCCATTCCCGGGTCGATTTGGAACGGACCGCTTGCCGAGGGCGCTATCGGGAAATCGAAGATCGCAGTGGGGATGTACACGGTGGCACAGGAGTTCGGAATGTCCACCACCCCGGACAGGCGTCCTTCGATCGGGGCCGAGCCCAGCAGCAGGTACGCCTGCTCGGGGCTGTAGCCGAACTTGGTGAGGTAGTCGATCGCGTGCATGCACGCGTTTTGGTACGACAGGTCGGAGTCCAGATACTTCTGCTCACCGTCGACGGTCACCGAAATGCCCGAGAAGGCAATCCATTCCGAGTACTGCGGCGCAGTGTTGCCGGGCATGAAGATCGCGTTTTCGCTCACCCCGTAGGTCTCCATGCCACCCTTGATCAGGTCGACGTGCAGGTCCATGAAACCACCCATTTCGATGGCTCCACAGAACGTGATCTCGCCGTCTCCCTGCGAGAAGTGCAAGTCTCCGAACGACAACTTCGCCCCGGGCACGAACACCGGATAGAAGACGCGGGTGCCCTTGGTGAGGTTCTTGATGTCCTGATTTCCACCGTTCTCGCGGGGCGGTGCCGTGCGCGCGGCTTCGCCTGCAACGCGGGAGAATTCGTCGCCGCTCAACGATCCCAGAATTGCCCCGTCGAGTTCGGGAGCAAGCGCCAGCGGCGGGACACGGTTGGGGTCCGTGGCGATCAAAGCACCTTCACGGGCGTTCCACTTCGCCAACAATTGCGCCGAGGGCGCGGTCCCCATCAAGCCCGGATGGGTGATGCCCGTGTACTTCACGTGCGGTACGTGGCGAGATGTGGTGGTCTGCCCGGAAAAATCCCAGATCGCCTTGTACGCGTCGGGGAATCGATCGGTGAGGAACCCGCCGCCGTTCTGCTTGGCGAAGATGCCCGTGTAGCCCCAGCCCTGGCCGGCCAGCGGACCCGAATCCTCCTGCGGGATCGGACCGACGTCGAGAATATCGACGATCAACAGATCACCGGGCTCGGCTCCCTCGATGTGGAACGGCCCGGACAGCGTGTGCACGTTGTTGAGCGGCGCATTCAGGATGTCCTCGGCCGAATCGTCGTTGCGGATGGCCCCGTCGAACCATTCGCGACAATGCGCTCGAAAAGACGTGCCGGGTTTGACCGTAACCGCCGCCGGGATATCGGGATGCCATCGGTTGTGGCCGACGATCTCCTGTTCGGTGAAACTCTTCGTCGAGTCGAGCGGAAACAGCAGTTCGGGCACGAGGCACCTCCGGTTGCGCGGATTCTCCTCCCTCGATCATTGCACCGTCGTGAAGTATCCGGCTCGATATGCCGTGTAAATCTTGTATGACGTTGCGCCGGAACGCCACTGATTCGGCACCTCGCGCTACTCTCGAATGCGTGCCCACCTACAGCTTCCGCTGCGCACAGCGTTGCGCCCCCGTCGAGCAGAGATTCACCATGGCCGACGTTCCCGGCGAGGTGCCGTGCCCTGACTGTGGCGAGGCAGCTGCACGACAGATCTCTTCTCCGGCCCTCGGCAGAGGAAACAGCGCTGCAATGAAGGCACACGACGCCTCACGCGCCACCGCGGACACGCCTGCCGTCGTCTCGTCTCTGCCGGCCGCGGGCCGATCCGCAACCAGGACGACATCGAACCCCCTCCACCGCCGCCTGCCCCGCCCCTGACAGCTGCGTTTCCCTTCCGGGCCGACGGGGAAGTCCGACGGCATGCCCGAGCTGCCCCCTCCCCCGTCCATCGCCGACGGCGCCGCCACCGACGATGTCGTCGCCTGGGTTGCCGAGCATCTGAGCGATCTGACGCGCGAGGGGCCGGATGGCATCACGGCGGGCGGCATCCGCGGCGGGCAGTCCGCTGCCGATACCGCCCTGGCCGGACTCGACATCACCGGCTACGCCCGCGACCGAAGCACCGTCCTCCCGGTGAATCGCCGCGGCGCAAGCCGCATGTCGCCGTACATTCGCCACGGACTGCTGACGCTTCGAGAAGTCTGGGACGCGGTCGCCGACGCTCCCCCACGCGACCGTTCCCGGTACCGCGACGAGCTCATGTGGCAGGAGTACGCCCGCCATCTCTACGCACGAGTCGGCACCGACTTGGGGCGTTCGCTACGGCGTGAGCAACCGCGGCAGCAGAACTGGACGGCGCAGCCCTGGGCCGAGGAGATGAACTGCATGTCTTCGGTGGTGGGTGAATTGCACGAGGACGGCTGGCTGGTCAACCAAACACGCATGTGGCTGGCCTCCCAGTGGGCAGTCCGTGCCGGAGCGACGTGGCGCGACGGCGAGGACGAGATGTTCGCCCACCTGCTCGACGGCTCTCGTGCCGCGAACCGCCTCGGCTGGCAGTGGACCGTCGGTACCGGAAGTGGGAAGGTCTACGGATTCAGCCGATGGCAGGTGAACAAGCGCGCCCCGTCGCTGTGCCGCAATTGCGCACTGGAAGATGCCTGCCCCATCGAGAATTGGCCCGACGACGATCTCGGGCCGACGGTCGACGGGCCTGATCTGAACAAGGCTCCGATTCCCGCGGGCCCGGCACACATGGAAGGCGATGGTGCAGAACAGGTCTGGCTGACGGCCGAATCGCTCGGCACCGCAGACCCAGCACTGGCTGCGAATCCCGAGCGACCTGCCGTCTTCGTATTCGACGAACCACTCCTGCGAAAATTGCGACTCTCCGGCAAGCGACTGGTGTTTCTCGCCGAGACACTCGGCGAGATCGCGTCGAATAGGCCGTTGGAGGTACGTCGCGGCCGAGTCTCCGACGAGCTCTCCGGACGATCGCTGGCCGCCACCTGGGCACCCGTTCCCGGCTTCTCCCGCATCGCCGACGCCATCGCCCCGGTCGAGTTGCATCCATGGCCCTGGCTGACGCGTCCCACCACATCCTCGGTCCGTTCGTTCAGCGCATGGCGTCGGAGTCATTGAACAGCAGCCATCGAACAGCAGTAGTTGACTGGAACTATCTACGCTGCACCGAGATCTGGCCTTCCTCACTGGTGATCGACACCGATCGCGGCGAACTCGGATCGTCGACCACGTCCGTCTCGACGTCCCCCTTCTCCGACGACGCATCGACGTCGTAGAATTCGGCCGCCGGAAGCTGGATCGTGCTGTCTCCCATCGTGTTCTGCACGAGCACCGAATCCGGTGGAACTCGCGAGTCCAGAACGACCTGCCCGAATGTCGTGTCGACCTCGATCGCAGACACCGCCGCGTCGGTGATGTCCACATCACCGAATCGGGTGGTCACATCCAGGGTTCCTGCGGAACCACGAGCGATCACCGCCCCGGACGCGGTTGTCACCGATGTCTGCGCATCCACGTTCGAGAGAACGACATCGCCCGCCATTCCGTTGATATCGAGTATCGACCCCGCGGGAATCCGAAGCTCGACATCGACGTCGCAGCTGCCACGATCTCGGTACGAACATTCCACCGCGATCTTCGATCCGTCGTCACTGATATCGACCGCCGGGATATCTCCCCGGTAGGACCCGTCGGCCCGGACGTGCACATCGGAATCGGGGCTCATCGACACCGTCACATGGGCAAACCTCGTCGTGAAAGCAAGGTTGTTCCCGGACACGGCATGGTCTTCGGTGTAGTCGAAAGACTGCATCTTCGGCGTGGTGAAGCCGTATGCAATCGCTGCCGTCGTAGCTGCACCGGCGGTGCCCACGACAACTACGGCAACCGACACGGCAACGATGTTGCGCCACAACACTTTCTTCATCGAATAGCTCCCAGGTATCGTAGAACGGCCATGACGCGGCGATGATCAGCGCTGTCGCCGAGCAGACCGAGCTTGGCGAAGATATTTCCGATGTGCTTCTCGACGGCTGCCTGACCGACCACCAGCGCGGCCGCGATGCCGGCGTTGGACTTACCTTCGGCCATAGCCGTCAACACTTCTCGTTCCCGCGGCGTCAACGAATCGAGAGGATCCGATCGCGGTGCGCGTGCCAGAATCTGCTGCACCACCTCGGGATCGATGACGGTACCGCCGTCCGAAACCGTCCGCACGGCGTCGGCGAAGTCGTCCACATCGGCGACACGATCTTTCAACAGGTACCCGACGCCGTCGGTACTCTGCCGGATCAACTCGGCCGCATACCGTTCCTCCACGTACTGCGAGAGCACGAGAACACCTACGGCGGGCCATCGTTGGCGAATGACCAACGCCGCGCGCAGACCTTCGTCCAGAAAGGTGGGCGGCATCCGAACATCGATCACGCACACGTCGGGGAGCGGGTCGGCAGCAGACATCGAAGCAAGTAACTCCGACGCATCGCCCACCTTGCCGATGACGTCGGCTCCACTGTCGGTGAGCAGTCGAGCGACACCCTCTCGCAACAGAACCGAATCGTCGGCGATGATCACTCGCACGGGATGCTCACCTCCAGACTTGTCGGGCCGCCGGTCGGTGAGATGACCGACAGGGTGCCGTCGATTCCGCTGAGTCGGTCCGCGAGACCGGCCAAGCCTCCGTTCGGAGCGATATGCGCACCGCCGCAACCGTCGTCGACCACCTTCACCTGCACAGCGGACTCACTCCTCGTGACGTCGACTCGAACGCGGCCGGCGCTCGCGTGTTTACTGACGTTGGTCAGGGCCTCCGAGACGACGAAATAGACGGTCGCTTCGGCGGTGGCGTCCGGTCGTTGCGGCCCGGACAGAGCCGGGTCCACCTCGATCGTCACCGGCACCGAACACAGGGCCGCGACAGACGACAGTGCCGCATCGAGTCCTCGGTCGGTCAGGATCGGCGGATGCAGACCACGGGTGAGGGTTCGGATCTCGCCGATCGCATTCTTGGCTTCCCGGTGAGCGTCGTCCAGCAGTTCCTTCAGCACCGCATCGTCGTCCGCAGAGACGCGCGACTTCGCCTGCCCCAGTGACATCGCCACCGAGACCAGGCGCTGTTGGGCGCCGTCGTGCAGATCGCGTTCGATGCGGCGGCGCTCGGCATCTGCGGCGTCGACGACCCGTGCCCGGCTCACCGTCAGCTCGTCCACCCTCCTACTCGATTCGGACTGTCCGAGAAGCGCTGCGGCACTCCACCAGTCGAGTCTCGCCAAGCCGGTCACCAGCAAGGGCAATCCCGCAACGAAAGTGGCCAGGGCAGCGACGCCGACCAGTGCGACGAGCGGGTAGCCCACCCGATCACCGATTTCGAGCTGATTACCGACCGGGTTCGTCACGATCCACGCGAACGGTGCCGCTGCGAGAACGGGGAGAACCAGAAAGAGCGCGGGCAGCAGGAACACCAGGACAGCCGAGATCGGAATGCGAACAAGCCAGTAGCACAACGACTTCCATAGTCCGACGTCGCGGACGCACCAGACGAGCTTGCGCCAGCTGGTGGGATAGACGGTCACCGCCGGTCCCGCGATGGCGATACCGCTGGTGAAACCGATTCCGGCTCGAGCGGCGATATCCATCCATCGAAGCACCACTATCGTCAGCGCGAAGACCAGCACTCCGCTCAGCGCAAACGGGAGTGCGCACACAGCGAGTACCAGCAGGCCCAGGATCATCCAGCCGCCGAGGCCGGCCAGCATCGACGCAAGCAGCGAGCCCAGCGCCAGCCACCAGTTCGGAGATATCCAGGCCCTGAGCGGATTCAGGGGAATCGGTAGTGCCTCGTTCATGCGGATCAGCCTAAGTGGGCGCCTGTCGACTTGTCCCCACTGTGAACCCACGGCGCATGGTAGGGCACGCACTACCATCGATCGGTGGGACGACCGTGGTGTTTCCCGCTCTGCGGGCGAGAATATTCGACGGGTATGAACTTCAACCTATTCGACGTCGATCGCCTTTCGACCGTGCCGGTCTGGGTCGTCCTCGCAGGTGTCGTCGTGTTGCTGGCCTTCGAATCCGGCTCTCTGCTCGGTCTTTTCACGCCCGGGAACAGTGTGCCGATCACGCTCGGAGTACTGACATCGATAGACGTCGTACCGTGGTTTCCCGCTGTCGTCACTGCGGCGGTGGCGTCGAGCACTGGAGCTCAGTGGGCGCTCTGGCGCAGTCGCCGCAGCAAGACGATTCTCGGGTCGGGCCGGATCGAATCCGCGTTGCCGCGCACGCTGACCCGGGTGGTCCGCGGAGTGACTGCTTCGGCACAAGCACGACCACGCACAGTGGCGGCCGCAGGCCATCTCGTCGGAGGCATCCGCACCATCGCCCCTCGACTCGTTGCTGCCACCACCCTGCGACGGCGTGAATACGCGGTGATCAGTCTCGTCGCGGCCGGGGTCTGGGCCACCGCGTTGGTGAGTGTCGGCGCATGGCTGGGCGACCACACAGCCATCCGGACGGCTCTGGGATACGCCTGGATTCCGGCCGTGACGGTCGTGGTTGTCACCCAGCTCAGGCGTCGAACACGCTGGTCTTCTCCCGAACTTGTCGGAGCCCGGTGATATCAAGGATGTAGAAGAAACGACAGAAGGGAATTCGCGTGTCCACCAGCTTCGATACTTGCCACGGCACACTCGTGATCCACGCGGTCGGCGGTGCGGAGTGCACGGAGCCGGACTGCGTGGACCTCGAGTACGTCCGTCACTTCCTGGTGCTCGAGTGCGAAGAAGTCACCGGCGGCTGCCAGTGCACCGCGCTCGTCGAGCTCGCTCAGGCATCCTGACGTCGGACCACCGGCTGCTGGAGTTCGGTAACCCAGTTCTCCTGCGGCTGCGGCTCCGACACCAGGTAGAACTCCCGGCAGACGCCTGAGAGCTCATAGCCGTTGGCCTCGATCCACGCTATCAACTGCTCCCACGTTTCACCGATCGTGGCCATCGACCCGTGGTGCACGGTCGTGGCAGCCAGATCGACCGGCGGCAGTTCCCGTACCTCGTATCCCTCGCCGGCCACGACCTCAGGCCCCACCGCGAACGCGGCGTGCACGGTGATGCCCGTGCCGTCTCCGTCGTCGACGGCCTCGTACATGGCGATCGACGAAGGGCCGAACGTCACGCCGTGCCCGTCGAGCGTCTGAGCGAGTCGGGCATACATCGGGCCGATGACCGGGCCGATATTTGCGGGCCCGAACCCGGCGGCGGTCTCGGTGACGGCAGCGATGCGAGTGGCCGGCAACGATTTGGTGTCCACGGTGATCATCGAAATCCCTTCGGTGTGGGAGAGCCGCGCATCGATGCGACGCAGCCGAGCGGCGTCGAGATCGAGTCGACGCACGACGTCATCGCGCTTGGCGGCGAGCATCTCGCGTAGACGGCCGTCGCTGACCTGGGCATGCACGATCTGCGTAACCTCGTCGAGCCGGAACCCGAGGTCCTTGAACATGAGAGTGCGTCCCAGAACCTCGAACTGCGAGCCGTCGTACGAGCGGTATCCGGTGAACGGATCCACCCGCGCCGGCGTCAACAACCCGATCTCGTCGTAATGCCGAAGCATCCGAACCGAGACCCGGCCGATCGATGCGAACTCTCCGATGCTGAACATGACCCTCCGAGGTTCTCGTCTCACACAGTGTGAGGGTCAAGCGCAGAAATCAGGGCACAGGAATCCGGAAGCGAACCGCCGACCCGATGCCGTCGACACGTTCACCTCCGACACGCTTCAGGGTCGCAATCGAGGCCGCGTTGCCCACCTCGCATACCGCGGTCACTCGGGTCATGCCCAAGTCTGCGGCGAGCCTGAGCATCTCGCGTACTGCCCGAGAGGCGACTCCTCGACCTCGTTCGGACGGCCGAACCCCGTAGCCGATGTGCCCGAGACGGTCGGCGAGCTCGTGGCCGTCGTGTCTGAGTGCGACGCCGCCCAATACTCGCTCGCCCTCGACGATCCACCGGTACGTACATCCCGCGTCGCTCCGAAGCCGGTCGATCCAGTCCGAGAAACCCTCGACGCTGCAGACATCATCGGCGGCCGTCACTCCGAACCCGTCCTCGTGGAGGCCCGGCCCCCACTCGTTGTGGGCGTCCAGCCACGGCCCGCGCAGGTCGACCGTCGGAGCGGCCAGTGTCGCGTGAACCGTCACAGATACCCGCCTCCGTTTTTGATCAGTGCACCAGCTCAGGGGCGCAGATTCAATCCCGTCTTCGTCGAGAAGTAGTGCACCGTCTCGGCGCGCGGAGCGATTCGAATGACGTCTCCCTGAGAGGGCGTCGCGATGTCGGGGATCCGGGCGATGATCTGCGCCCCCAGCGTGCCGAGATTCGACGCGTCCTCGACGGTGCGGCCGTAGATGTAGGCATCTGCACCGAGTTCCTCGACAACGTCGACGACGATGTCGGTACCGGAATCGGACAGCGTCCATGCTTCCGGTCGCACGCCCATCGTCACGCGGCTGCCGTCGATGCGGTCGGCAATCGATCGCTCGATGGGCACCGTCAGCGATCCGATTTTCGCGGCACCGGCGACAACGTCCACCTCGAACAGGTTCATCGCGGGCGAGCCGATGAAGCCGGCAACGAACGCATTGACCGGACGCTCGTAGAGCTCCTTCGGGCTGGCGCACTGTTGCAGCACACCGGCTTTCATGATCGCCACCCGATCTCCCATGGTCATGGCCTCGACCTGATCGTGGGTGACATACACCGTGGTGGTGCCGAGCCTGCGCTGCAGCAGGGAGATCTGCGTACGGGTTTGGACGCGAAGCTTGGCGTCGAGGTTCGACAGCGGCTCGTCCATGAGGAACACCTGCGGGTTCCGCACGATCGCACGGCCCATCGCAACGCGCTGACGCTGACCACCGGAGAGCGCCTTGGGTTTACGGCCGAGGTAGTCGGTCAGGTCCAGAATCTTGGCCGCTTCCTCGACGCGTCGGCCCACCTCTGCCTTGTCCATACCGGCGATCTGCAGCGCGAAGCCCATGTTCTTCGCGACGGTCATGTGCGGGTACAGCGCGTAGTTCTGGAACACCATCGCGATGTCACGTTCCTTGGGTGCCAGTGAAGTGACGTCGCGGTCACCGATCTTGATGGCACCGTAGTCGACGTCCTCCAGCCCGGCGAGCATGCGCAGCGAGGTGGACTTTCCGCAGCCGGACGGGCCGACGAGAACGAGGAATTCGCCGTCCTCGATAGCGAGATCCAACGACTCGACCGCTGCAACGTCCGATCCCGGATACAGCTTGGTCGCTCCTTCGTACGTGACCTGTGCCATGGGAGTGCTCCTTTGTAGAGGTTAGAAGAATCGATGCGCGGAGCCGGCGGGCTCGGCACGGAGAAATGTGGGCTGTGGCAGTCCGGCTCGTGCTGCACTGGAGTCGATCTCGACCACCACGGCGTCGACGATGTCCGACGGCACCAGGGCAATGGCCGATCCGCCGAATCCTCCGCCGGTCATGCGAGCCCCATGAGCACCTGCGCGAAGCGCTGCGTCCACGGCACTGTCGAGTTCCGGAGAGCTGACCTCGTAATCGTCTCGCAACGACACGTGCGAGGCCGTCATCAACTCACCGAGTTCGGAGCCTGCGGCACCGCGGTCCAGTAGCTCGGCTGCCTGCTCCACCCGCCCGATCTCACTGATGACGTGGCGAACTCGGGAGAGCAGAGTGTCGTCGACGAGGCGCGAGGCGGTCTGCTCGAGATCGAGGCCGCGCAGCGTCGTGACCCCCAATTCGGCGTACGCGGTGTCGAGCGACTTCCGACGCGCTCCGTACTGACCGTCGACCAGCCGATGTGGTGCGTTGGTGTCGATCACCAGCAGCCTGGTTCCCGACGCATCGAGGTCGAGGGGAATCTGACGCGTCGACCCGTCGAGACAATCGAGCAGCAGCGCGTGTCCCGGCTGAGCCGACATCGCAATGTTCTGATCCATGCCGCCCGTCGACGCACCGGCGATCTCGTTCTCGGCTCGAATGCTGGCGTCTATCAGAATGTTTCGATCGACCTGCAGATCGAACAACTCGCTGAGTGCCAGGGCGAACGAGCACTCGAGGGCTGCCGAACTCGACAGGCCCGAACCCACCGGCACCGAGGAGTGCACGGCAACATCGACTCCGCCTATCCCGTGCTCCTGTAGCGCCCAGGCCACGCCTGCCACGTACGCGGCCCATCCCGACGGTGTGCCAGGGCCGATTTCCGCGAGCTCACCCGTCCACGACTCGTCGGTGTGTGTCGACACGGCGCGCATCACCGTGTCCTCGCGACGACGTACCGCGACCGCGGTGGCGTACGGCAACGCGAACGGCAACACGAGCCCGCCTGCGTAATCGATGTGTTCACCGATCAGATTGACTCGGCCCGGAGCGATCCACACGCCGTCGGGTTCGGCGCCGAACGCGCTGCGAAACAGCGCTGCGGCCCCGTCGGCGAGATCTTCCTCGGCGACGACATCGAGCCACTTCATCCGAGAACCTCGCGCAGTCGATCGGCGATCCGTTCCGGCGTGGTGTCGTTGACCCACGCACCCATCGCCGATTCGGATCCAGCCAGGAACTTCATCCGACCCGGTGAGCGCATCATCGAAAACAGTTGCAGGTGAAGCCGTCCCAGCTCGCGGCCGGCTCCCACGGGAGCTTGGTGCCACGCCGAGATGTACGGCACCTCGTCCACACCCTCGAAGAACGCATCGACTCCGCGCAACAGATGCCGGTAGACCTCGGCCAGTTCGTCACGCTCGGCATCGTTCAACTCGGCGAGGTCCGCCACATCGCGACGAGGGGCGAGGTGAACCTCGACCGGCCACCGCGACGCTGCAGGGACGTAGGCGACCCAGTGCTCGGCGTCGACGACAATGCGTCGACCCGAACGCAGTTCGGCAGCGAGGACATCGGCCAGCAGTACTCGTCCGGTGTTCTCGAAGTGCTTGCGAGACTGTCTCATCAGCGCATCGGTCCGGGGCGGGAGGTAGGGGTAGGCGTAGATCTGACCGTGCGGGTGCGTCAGCGTGACACCGATTTCCTTGCCACGGTTCTCGAAGCAGAAGACCTGCTGCACGCCGGGGATCGCGGAGAGCGCAGCGGTGCGGTCGGCCCAGACGTCGATGATGGTGCGGACCCGGGAGAGCTCCAGAGCGACGAAAGAAGCATCCGGATCGCTGGCGAAACAGATCACCTCGCAGCGGCCGGTGCCGGGCGCGAGCGGCCACAGCGCCTCACCGTCCACCTCTGTCGGAAGCGTCTGCTGTGCAGCAGTTTCCGATAGTGACGGGAATCGGTTCTCGAACACGACCACGTCGTAATCCGCAGCCGGAATTTCCGTCGCCGGCCGGTCCGGTCGGCTCGGAGCCAGCGGCGACGCGTCGGCCGGCGGCAAGAACGTCCGGTCCATCCGCTGAGCGGCGATGACGATCCATTCGCCGGTGAGAACGTCGAATCGCATCTGCGACTGCGACATCGACGGCGCGAGGGCACGAGTATCTACCAGGTCGCGGGTGGCTCCACCGGACACATACGGCTCGGTGTCGTCGTAATAGATCAGCTCTCGACCATCGGCCAGAGTGGTCGACGTCTTGCGCAGTGCGTGCGTCGTGGCGTCATGCGCGGTCATCGAGTACTCGTTCCTCGTTCGTGTCGACAGGGCCTCCGGCGATCACCACGTCGTCGACCACCTCGGACAACGCGTCCTGTACGCCGGAGTCGAGTCCGGCATCGGTGACGAACACGTCGACGCGAGAGAGCGGAATGGTGTTGGCGAGCGCACGGACACCCCACTTGGTGTGGTCGGCCAGCACGATGACGCGGCGGGACGACGCCACCAGCGCCTGATTGGTCTGTGCCTCCATGAGATTGGGGCAGGTGAGCCCCGATTCGATGTCCACCCCGTGCGTCCCGAGGAACAGCATGTCCAGGTGGATGCTCTGCAGTGCACTGACCGTGAGCGGCCCGACCAACGCGTAGGAGGGTGTGCGTTCCCCGCCGGTGAGCAACACGGTTTGATCCGTCCGGCCACCGGTGTGAAACAGGTCGGCAACGGGAAGAGAATTGGTGACGACGGTGATGTCCGGGACGTCGAGCAGTTCCTCGGCCAGCGCGTGCGTTGTAGTGCCGCCAGAGATACCGATCGATGTTCCCGGTCGCACGAAACGCGCAGCGGCTTTGGCAATTGCGGCCTTGGCGTCGCGATCGAGTTCGGACTTGGCCGAGAACCCCGGCTCGAACACACTCGCCGATCGGGGGAGCGTGACGCCGCCGTGCACCCGCTCGACCAGACCCCGGGCGACGAGTTCGTTGATGTCGCGTCGAATGGTCATGTCCGACACCGACAGCGCTGCACCCAGATCGGCGACCTTGACTGCGCCCGAGGCCGTCACCTGGTCGAGGATCTTCTGCTGACGCTGATGGGCGAGCATCAGCGGGTCTCGGCGATCACTGCGCTGCCGCCTGCGGCCACGATCAGCTCACCGTCGACCTGTGCCCCACCGACCAGGTCGGTACCTGTGGCCGGCACGCTGACCTTGTCGCTCCCGTGGTTGAGTACGAAGAGCCAGGACTGCTCCCCTGCCGATCGTCGCACGATCTCCACATCGGATCCGAGGTCGCGTCGGGTATCGATTTCTGCTGCAGCGCAGAGCTTGTCGGCCAGCGTGGCCCAGCCCGCCGCGTCGGGGACGGTGGCCGCGTACCAGGCGGTGCCGGAGCCGACTGCGCGCTTGGTCAGCGCGGGAACGCCGCGCAAGTGGCCCTGGGTATGCCGCGCGAGGACGTCGACATCCTCGGACGCAGTGAGGTATTCGCTCCAGATCTCCCCGAGGGTCTCGTCGTCGAGAGTCAGGATCTCGCCGTCCGCGAGCGGGAAGAACTCCTCGACTCGGACGCCGAGCAGCTCGCGGAAGGCACCCGGGTAGCCGCCGAGTCGCACGTGATCGTCCTCGTCGGCGATTCCCGAGAACGCAGTGACGAGCACCTGCGCACCTGCTTCGGCAGCGTCGGCTATCCGCGCAGCGGTCTCGTCGCTGCACAGGTAGAGGGCCGGAACCACAATCACGTCGTAATCGCTCAGGTCCGTCGACGACGGGACGACGTCGCAGGTCACGCCCGCGGAAGTGAATCCGCGATGTGCGCGTCGAGCAATCTCCATGGGCTGCATCGCCATCGACGGATGGCCCTCCTGCTCGCACGCCCACTGCGAGGCCCAGTCGAAGAGCACGGCAACCCGAGCATCGACGGTGCTGCCTGCCACCGGGGCCATGCGACGCAGAGCCGCGCCGAGCTCGACGACCTCGCGCCAGCGGGCGGAGTCCTCACCGGCGTGGGGAACCAGAGCCGAATGGAACTTCTCCGCACCCGCCTTGGAGGCACGGAACTGGAAGTAGGCGATACCGTCTGCTCCGCGAGCCATGTGCGCCAACGAGTTACGCATCATCTCGCCGGGAACCTTGGCGCGGTTGATGTGCTGCCAGTTGACGGCGCTGGTGGAGTGCTCCATCAACAACCATGGTCGACGGCCTGCCACGCCACGGGTGAGGTCGGCCGAGAACGAGAGCTTGTGATGTGCTGCGGCGTCGCCTGTTTCGGGTCCGACGAGGTAGTGGTCGGTGGAGACGATGTCCTGCTCGGGGGCCCACGACGCATAGTCCATGTTGCCGGCGAGCGCGGGGCCCTGTCCCATACCCACCATGAAGTTCGTGGTCACGGGAATCTCGGGTGTGACGCGATTCAGCACGGCCTTCTCGGCGCGGTACTGCTCGAGCAGTGCGTCGGAGCAGAAGCGTCGCCAGTCGAGCTGGTGAGTCGGGTTGCCGAACGTGGTGCTCACCGATGGAGGAACGATCTCGTCCCAGTCGCTGTAGCGCTGGCTCCAGAAGTCGGTGCCCCAGGCGGTGTTGAGGGTCTCGAGGTCGATGTACTTGGCGCTGAGCCATTCCCGGAACGCGTAGGCACTGTCGTCGGAGTAGCACAGGGCGTTGTGGCAGCCGAGTTCGTTGGAGACATGCCACATCGCCAGCGCGGGGTGCTCACCGTAGCGGTGCGCCATCTTCTCGACCAGCGCGAGTGAATGTTCGCGGTACACAGTGGAACTGGGGCTCCACGTCTGACGACTTCCGATGGCGTACCGGTAGCCGCGATCGTCGACCGGACGCATCTGCGGGTAGGCCGTGGCCAACCAGGGTGGGGGCGACGCGGTAGCCGTGGCCAGATCGACCCGAATCTCGCCCTGGTGCATCAGGTCCATGACCCGATCGAGCCACTCGAAGTCCCACGTCGTCGCGGTCGGCTGGAGGCGCGCCCAGGAGAAGACACCGACGGTCACGAAGTCGACACCGGCCTCGTGCATCAGCTCGACGTCGCGATGCCACACGTCCTCGGGCCACTGCTCGGGGTTGTAATCGCCTCCGAAAGAAATTCCCCGGGTCGGCCAGGTGCTACGTCGCGCTGTGTCCATGCTCACAATATGAACGAGCAGCTCTCAGATGTCAACATGAATGAACATTTTCCCACTGACGCAGGTGAAGGGACCATCAAGAGCTTGACAGACGCTGCCGAGTCATGTTTCTGTAACCTGCATCACCCCGAACGGTCAGTAAACGCACATCGTTCAACATCGTGGATGTTCATTTCTGATCGTTATCGACATTTTCCGGCGAAGGATTCTCATGAACCCACACGAGTGGCCGCGTACGTGGCAGCCGTCTCGGCGCGACTTCCTCAGGTCAGCGCTCGTTGCCGCCGGCGCAGTGACCGCCGGTGGCGTGCTGTCGTCGTGCTCGAGCAGTCTCGATCCCAACACGGTCACGCTCGGCTCGCGGCTGTCGGACAAGAACTCCAAGGTCGGAGTCGAGGACTTCGTTGCCATGTATCGGCAACAGACCGGTGGCGACATCCGCGTCAACACCGTCGATTCGACGTCGTTCCAGGAGAACGTCAACAACTACCTCCAGGGGACGCCGGACGACGTGTTCACCTGGATGGGCGGCTACCGAATGAAGTACTTCGCAGACAAGGGTCTGGTGGAGGACGTCTCGAATGTGTGGGCGAGCAACGGCGGCGGATACAGCGACAGCTTCAAGGAGAACTCGACCGGATCCGACGGCAACCAGTATCTGATTCCGTTCTTCTACTACCCCTGGGCAGTGTTCTACCGGCCGAGCCTGTGGGCCGAGCGCGGATACGAACCGCCCAAGACCTACGACCAATGGGTCGCGCTGAACAAGCAGATGCAGGCCGACAACATCACCCCGATCGGCTTCGGTGCCCGTGACGGCTGGCCACCGATGGGGACGTTCGACTACCTGAACCTGCGCCTCAACGGTGTCGACTTCCACCGCACCCTGTTGGCCGGTGATGTCAGCTGGACCGACAACCGCGTCCGCACGGTGTTCGACACCTGGCGCGAGCTCTTGCCGTTCCATCAACCGCAGCCGCTGGGCCGCAAGATCGCCGATGCGCAGACGGCGTTGCTCAACAAGAGCGTCGGGTCCCTGGTCGCCGGCATGTTCGTCGCACAGAGCTTCCCCGCCGGGGCCGAGCGCGACGATCTGGACTTCTTCCCCTTCCCCGAACTCGACTCCGCCATCGGCAGTTCCGCGGTCGAGGCCCCGATGGACGGCTTCATGATGCGCGCCGATCCGCGCAACCGTCCCGCTGCCGAGAAGCTGCTGACCTTCCTCACCGGCCCCGAGCCTGCAGTGGCCTATGCGAAGCAGGATCCGCAGGCCATCCCCGCACACCGTGACGCCGACCTGTCGGATTTCCCTGCGCTGGTGCGTAAATCGGCAGACCTCGTGCAGAACGCCGGATCCATCACTCAGTTCTTCGACCGCGACACCCGACCCGACTTCGCGTCCATCGTCATGATCCCGGCTCTGCAACAGTTCATCGGCAACCCGAACGATGTCGACGGATTGGTCCGCAGCATCGAGCGCCAGAAGTCGGCGGTGTTCGGAACATGATCGTGCGCAGTGTGATTCGGCCCCCATCATTCACTCGACCTCGAGATCAGGTAATGCCATGACCGCACCCGAACGGGTCAAGTCGCCGAAGATTCGGCGCAGTGTTCGCGAGAAGTGGACCATCGCACTGATGCTCGGCGTTCCCGCGATGATCGTCATCGGTCTCGTCTGGATTCCCACCGTGTTCACGGTGATCCTCTCGTTCGCACGCTGGGACGGAATCGGCGGCACGTCGAGTATCGAGTGGATCGGTACTCAGAACTACGTCGACGCGGTCCAGGCGTATCCGCCGTTCCAGCAAGCACTGCAGAACAACGTGCTGTGGCTAGTCTTCCTGTTCCTCGTCCCCACAGTCATCGGCATCCTGCTCGCGATTCTGTTGGACAAGAATCTCAAGGGATCTCGGCTCTACCAGAGCATCTTCTACATCCCCGTGGTGCTGTCGATGGCCCTCATCGGCTTCATCTGGCAGCTCATCTACTCCACCGAGGGCGGCGTCCTCAACAGCCTGCTCGGCACGGACGTCGACTGGCTCGGCGATCCGGACATCAACATCTGGGCCGTCATGGTCGCGGCAGGTTGGCGTCACACCGGCTACATCATGCTGTTGTACTTGGCCGGTCTGAAGGCCATAGACCCGTCCGTCCGCGAGGCTGCGGTCATGGACGGTGCCGGGCCGATTCGCACGTTCTTCAGCGTCATCTTCCCGCTGATGAAGAACACCAACCTGTTGATCATCGTCATCACCGTGATCGAGGCGCTGCGCGCTTTCGACCTGGTGTGGGTGATCAACAAGGGCCGCAACGGACTAGAGCTGATCTCGGCTCTCGTGACGGCGAACGTAGTCGGTGAGGCGAGCCGGATCGGATTCGGTTCGGCACTGGCCACCATCATGCTCGGCATCTCGCTCGTATTCATCGCCCTGTACCTCGCCATCGTTCTTCGGAGCAAAGACTGATGACCACTTCACTCACGCGCACAGCACCTCCCGAGCGCGATCCACTGACCCGCAACCGCGCGGCCGTCGCCAATCGTCGACGCGCGGGCACCGCACAGATCGCGATCTACGTGCTGCTGACGGTCATGGCGCTGGCCTGGCTGTTCCCACTGGTGTGGGCGGTGTACAACTCGTTCCGCGACTACGACTACGTGCTGCTCAACGGGTACCTGTCGGTGGGCGGCTTCACGTTGGACAACTACATCGACTCGTGGCAGATCGGCGGCATCCCGCACTACTTCCTCAACTCGATGGTCATCACCGTTCCGTCGGTGCTGCTCATCCTCTTCTTCGGCTCGATGGCGGCGTTCATCCTGGCGCGGTTCAGCTGGAAGTTCAACATCTTCATGCTGGCGGTGTTCATCGCCGGCAACCTGCTGCCGCAGCAGACTCTGCTGACCCCATTGTTCCGGCTGTACAACGCAATTCCGGTTCCGTACTGGATGAGTTCCTCGGGCTCGTTGTACGACAGCTACTGGGGACTGATCATCGTGCACGTCGCATTCCAGACGGGCTTCTGCGTCTTCGTGCTCAGCAACTACATGAAAACCGTGCCGTACGAACTGCTCGAGGCCGCGACCGTCGACGGAGCCGGGTTGTTCCGGCAGTACTGGCAGGTCGTCATGCCCCTGTGCCGGCCCGCGCTGGCAGCCCTCGCCACCCTCATGGTGACGTGGATCTACAACGACTTCTTCTGGGCCCTGGCCCTGATGGTCAGCGGTGACAAGCTTCCGGTGACAACGGCGCTGCAGAATCTGCAGGGCAGCTTCTTCACCGACACCAACCTGCTCGCGGCGGGCTCGGTACTGGTGGCGCTGCCGACGGTGCTGGTGTTCATTGCGCTGCAACGCCATTTCGTGTCCGGTCTGACGATGGGTGCCAACAAGTGAGCTTCACCGTCCTGCGCCGCGACGGCGTCATGGTGATCCTCGGACCGTCGTCCACCGCCGTTCCCGCAGTGCTGCACTGGGGCTCCGATCTCGGTGAGCTCACCGATTTCGACCTCACCGAACTGCGCAGGGCCGCAATACCGGCGGTTCCGCATTCGAGTGTGGATGTGCCGCGGTGGCTCACCCTCGCACCAGGCGGTGACGACGCCTGGCAGGGCACCCCGGCTCTGGCGATGCATCGTGACGGTTCGGTGCAGTACCCGCGCTGGGCGGATGTGAACATCTCCGCTACCGAATTCGGTTGCACTGTGGACGCTTCCGATAGCGAGCTAGGCATCTCGTGGTCGATCGAGTTGTCCCTCGAGGTCGGTGGATCACTGCGCATTCGGCAGGGTGTTCGTAACGTCGACGGTGGACCCCTGACCGTCGACGGCGTTGTGACCCTGATGCCGTTGCCGGACACCGCAACCGAACTCCTCGATCTGACGGGCCGTCACTGCCGCGAGCGCACCCCCCAGCGTCGACGGTTCGACCACGGTGCGGTGGTGCGCGCTTCACGCCGCGGACGAACGGGGCACGACGCTACCCTGGTTCTCACCGCAGGCAGCGAGGGCTTCGGCTTCCGTAGCGGCGAGGTGTGGGGTGCGCACGTCGCGTGGAGCGGCGATCACCTGCACCTGGCCGAGCGGCTTCCCGAGCGGGCCGGTCAGGCCTCTGGCGTTCTGGGCGGTGGTGAACTGCTCGCTCCCGGTGAGGTGGTGCTGCAGACCGGCGAGACCTACTCGACGCCGTGGGTGCATTTCGTTTATTCGGCTGTTGGACTTGACGGTTCGGCGCACTCGCTGCACCGCTGGACGCGCTCCCGTCCGGCGCATCCCTCGTCGCCGCGGCCGGTGGTGCTCAACGTGTGGGAGGGCGTCTACTTCGACCACGATCTCACCCGGCTTCGCGGTATCGCCGATGTCGCCGCGCGCGTGGGCGTCGAGAGATTTGTGCTCGACGACGGTTGGTTCCGTCACCGACGTGACGACCGAGCCGGTCTCGGTGACTGGCAGGTGGACGAGGGAGTCTGGCCCGATGGGCTGGCACCGCTCTTCGATCACGTTCGAGCGCTCGGGATGAGCCCCGGCCTGTGGTTCGAGCCCGAGATGGTCAACCTGGACTCCGATATCGCTCGGGCACATCCCGATTGGCTGCTCGCCGCTCCTGCCCGCATCCCGCTGGAGTGGCGTCATCAGCACGTACTGGATCTGACCCGCGACGACGTGTTCGACTATCTCCTCTCGGCCATCGATGCGGTGTTGACCAACGAGCGGCCGGACTACGTGAAGTGGGATCACAACCGGGACCTGATGCTGGCGGTCGATTCCGACGGTCGCGCTGCGGTGCATGCACAGACCTCGGCGTTCTATCGATTGCTCGACGCCTTGCGATCCCGCCATCCACAGGTCGAATTCGAATCCTGTGCATCGGGCGGTGCTCGCATCGACCTGGAGGTGCTCGAGCACACGGACCGCGTCTGGGCGTCGGACACCAACGATCCGCTCGAACGTCAACGGCTGCAGCGTTGGACCACCCAGCTGCTGCCGCCGGAACTGATCGGCTCGCATGTCGGGCCGCAGATCGCGCATACGTCGGGTCGGTGGTCCACTCTCCAGTTCCGTTGCTTGACATCGCTGTTCGGCCATGCAGGGTTGGAGATGGACGTCACCGAACTGTCGTCCGAGGACCACGAGTACCTGACGTCGTGGACCGGGCTGTACAAGGAACTGCGCGGGCTGTTGCACTCCGGCGATGTTGTGCGCGCCGACCATCCCGACCCGAGCGTCTGGGTACACGGAGTCGTGGCAGCTGATCTGTCGGAGGCCGCATACTCGGTAGTGCGGATGGATACCTCACCCGAGGACCGCACCGATCGGGTCCGACTCCCTGGTCTGGATCCACATGTTCGGTACCGCGTCGAGTTCGTCCGGGAGCTCAGCGACCTGGGCAACGGAATCGAACTACCGCCATGGATCGCCGACGGCGGAATCGTCGAGTTGTCGGGTTCGATGTTGGCGCAGGCGGGCGTGGCTCTTCCGGTGCTGTTCCCTCAGACCGGAGTGTTGCTGCGGGTGCGAGCCGTCTGAACTGCGGCTTCAGGCCCACTCGACCTGGGCCGCCATGCTCAGCAGCTTTGCTCGACGCGTTTCGTTCGTCTCGCCGATCCGGGCGATGCGTCCGTAGACGTGTGCTCGAAAGTCGTTGTGGTCATGCAGGTTCTGCTCAGATGGTCCGGTGCTGATGCAGTTGTGCAGCAGTGCCCTGAGATTGTCGTACTCCTCTCGGGGCACTGCCGGCCACGAGTTGACGACGAGCCCGGTCAGCTGTTGTCGCTGATGAGCGCGTCGAACCCTGGTCTTGTCGGGATGAATGGTGAAGCCTTCGTCGTGGGCGATCTGGGAAATCAGCCACAGCAGTCTGTCGACGTCGATGTCTGCACCACCCGAGAACGCCAGATCGTCTGCGTATCGGCTGTAGCGAGCGCCGACGGACCGGGCCAGGCCCGCGGCTCGGATATCGAGTTGTCGGGCAGCCAGATTGGCCAACGCCGGTGATGTGGGCGCACCCTGCGGCAAGTGGGTGGCTCGAAGCCGCGCCGCAGTGGGACGGTCTACCCCGACCAATTCGCCGGCAGGGGTGACTGTCGTGCAGAGCGCGGCGAGATTCGCCGCAACCCTCTTGGGGTAGCCGACCGCCTCGAAGATCGCGACCACTCGATCGAACCCGATGGACGGAAAGAAGCGTCGGAGATCCACCGAGACCACCACATCGCGTTCGGAATGCGGCATCGCGAAGGTACGCGGACTGCGCGTCTTCCGAAAGCCATGCGCCGCTGGATGGGCAGGAATTCGATCGAGTATGCGGCGCAGTATCTTTCGTTGAATCTCACGCAAGCGTGGTTTCGGGACCTCCAGTAGTCGAATGCCCTGACGTTTGTCGAGTCGCGCAGATCGATAGTGCTGCAACGGGAACGGCGCAGTACGGAGCCTTCCCTGCAGGTCGGCAAACCATTCGATTTCGGAGATCGTCAGGTCGAGAGACCGAGCCAGCTGGCCGGTGGTCTCGTACCGCGGTACCTCGAATCGCCAGGGCTTGTCACTGTTACGAGTCGGTCTCTGTGACGAAACCGACGGTTCCGGAATGAACGGAAGGTCGCGCAGCAGAACGAAAATCGACGCCTCGTCGAACGGCGGACTCGGATACAAGTTGATTACCCGATCCGCCAACCATGACGCCTTGGCCGGGACGAGTGGCTCGAACGCCTCCTCCAGTCCGGACCGCGTCCATTCGGCCTCGGCAGCCAGGCGTGCCAGTGTCGCCGCTGCTTTCGGGGTGAACTCCCGCTCGGTCACGGATGTTTACCGATCACGTGCGGCGCTGTGACATGCAACGGCGCGGGGCGACCGAAATCTTTCGTCCTCGGAGCTGCCAAGCACGCGGAGCGTGCAGACCAGCTTCGGACGCAGTGCTCGATTCTCGTGATGTACCCAGGGGTTACCCCTGAGACCGGTCCCGCGGACCAACTCTCGCCCACGCGCCGCTGCATCCCTCCACCATGCCAAATCGAGGCCGATCTGTCAGCGCGTTGCCCGCGGGACCGTCACGGAAGGATCGATTCGAGTGCGCCCATCACGATGGTCGTCAACGACAGCCCACCGGTTCCGAACGCTGCGGCGACGACGATGCCGACGAGGGCGTCCTCTCGGGACGGCGTCGGCGGTTCGATCGTCTTGTTCACCATCTTGAAAGGCAGCGACCACAACACATCGACACCTCCACCGAAAACGCGAGTCAACACCCCGAACTCGTTGTCGCCCCGATCCGACGAACCATCGAACAGCACACTGTCTTCCAGGTTCTTGGCGCGCAGCGACAGAGTACGTCCGGCGTATTGGATGCCGACGCGGTAGGACCGCTTGAAGAGCCTCGCGCGGCCGGGATCGAGAACGATGTCGCGGCCGTCGATGCTCGCCTGCAGGTTTGCGGCGCTGCGCGTCCCGATCGGTGCCGAGTCCGAGAACCGAGGCCCGGTGCGTGAAATCGTGACGGTCATGGGTACGCCCTCGCGATACGAACCGCATACCTCGTCGTCCCGGTAGATCAAATCCAGTTCCCCGTAGATACCCGTCTCGACCAGCACGGTAGTGAAGCCTGGGTTGCCGTCGTCGCAATCCTCCACGTCTGCCAGCCTGTCACAGATTCTGAGACTCCCGAATTGCTGACACTTGGGAACCGACGCTGGTTGTGCTGCGTCCAAGAACGTAGGTGTTCTCGAGGAACGGACAAGAGCAATGCGCAGGGCACGTCGATGGATCCCGATGATGGCGACACTTCTGCTGATCGCGGGCTGCTCGAGCACCACCGAAGGGGAAGCGTCGCCGCGGGTGGAGACAAGCACCACCGTCGCGACACCCACTACGCCATGGGATCCCTGCACCATCCCCGACGAGGCAATCGAGCAAGCGGGATTGAACGTCGACACCAAGGAGTCGGGGGTGTTCGGCCGGGATCAATACGGATTCAAGATCTGTGGGTGGGAGAACGAGCCGTCGGCGAGTAAATACTACGTGCGGGTATTTGTGGGGATTCGAGGCATCGATTGGATCAGCGATGCGAGTCGTTTTGATCGACTCGCCCCTGTGCGGGTGGGTCCACGGGCAGCCACCCAGTTTCAGCAAGTCGCTTCCGACGCGTCCCTCGACTGCGGGGTCGCCTTCACTGCTGGGACCGAATTAATCATGGCAACCCTGAATACAAGCGCCTTGGTCGATGACCCGCCGTACGACCCGTGCACGGAAATCAACGAAGTTGTCTCCCGGCTCGATTCCGAGCTACCCACCTAAAGTTCCGAAACGAAGGATGTCGAAACCGTGGCCGATGCCCAACCAGATCTGATCGCGCACTGGCAGGATCTGAACGCCCAAGCCGACGCCGGCGCGATCACAATTCCCTCCGACGTCGCCGCGAAATGCGACGCCGCTTGCGTTACCTACCTGGCACACCTCGACAAAATGAAGGTTGACGCTCGAGCGATGGATGTCGTTACTCCGTGGGGCGACTTGAAGTCTGCGCAAGATCTGCAAGCCCGGTTCGGTCGTCTCGCCACTGGCACCGATCGGTCTCTCGACATCATTCTTCAACAGCACGTCGAGGTCATCGAATCGATGCGGATGCTCTTCCGTCGCTACTTCGACGAGACGGCCGACACGGATGATCTGACGTCGTCGAACATCTCGGCGCTCACTCCGGAGAACTGATAGACCGCAACGCTTTTCGGTGGACCTCGACTTCGCGTTTGTCGTTGTCCAGACGCCGTTCGATGGGCTCGTAACCGTGGGAACGCCACCATCCGATGCTCTCGACCATGCTCACCATCGGACCCACGAACACATGGGTCCACCCCTGTGCCACAAGAATGCGCTCGAGCTCCGCCAGCACCGGATTCGCCACACGCTCATGCTCCAGTTCCCCGTCGACGATCAGACTCCCCACCCACGGTTGACCTTCGCGGGGATGCGGAACCAGCAACGTCATGACCCCCACGATTCGTTCTGCTGCACGAATCACCAGGCAGTGAGAGTTCTCCATGACCGTGTTGTGCCAGAGAAATTTCTCGACATCCACCTCGGTGAAGACGGTGACGCCGGTGTGCAACGTGCTCGCATCGAGGAACTCGGGGTTGCTGTTGAACACGGCCAGGAACCGCTCGGTGGTGTCTCCGCCATCGACCTCACGGACCGTATACGAACCCGCGTCGAATCCGATTTCCATCACGCCACGATAAGTCCACTACCCAATCCACGCCCTTCATCGTCATTCACGCCCGCTCTAGGCGGTGTGAATCCCCGCGAGGGGCGTGAATCCCTGCATCGGGGCGCTTACGTGACACCTGGTCCGTAATTGCACGTGACAGTTGTCAACAGTTCATCGTGACGGCCGAAACGACGTGCCATTTGGCGTTGACCTGCGCTTTCTCCGAGGTGAAGAGTCTGATGTGTCGCCGAGGAACACGGCTGAAGATCCACTGACGAAAGAGCGAAGGGAATTGCAGATGATCACGCAGAGTTCAACTCGCGCCGAGGCGGTGAGTACCGAGACTGCACTCGCGGTGCACGCCAAGGGTGTCCACAAGTCGTTCAGCGACTCCACGGGTTCGAAGTTCCGCGCCGTTCGCGAACTGAACCTCTCGATTCCCCGCGGGCAGGTTGTGGCGTTTCTCGGACCGAACGGCGCAGGCAAGAGCACGACGATCGACATGATCCTCGGACTCACCGAACCGGACGGCGGCACCATCGAGGTGCTCGGCACCGATCCGCTGACCGCCGCGTCGACAGGACGCAGCGCAGCGGTACTGCAGTCCGGTGGACTGTTGCCGGACGTCACTGTCGGCGCACTGGTCACTATGATGGGCTCGCTGTACATCGGTGCCGATCCTGCCGCCGCGATCACCCGGGCCGGGCTCGGTGAACTGGTGAATCGACGCGTATCGAAATGCTCTGGTGGCGAACAGCAGAAGGTGCGGTTCGCTCTCGCGCTCCTGTCCGACCCCGAACTACTGCTGCTCGACGAACCGACCGCCGGCATGGATGTCACTGCGCGCAAGCACTTCTGGCAGGCGATGCACGCACAGGCAGCCAACGGCACCACCGTGATGTTTGCAACCCACTACCTCGAAGAGGCACAGGACTTCGCCGATCGAATCGTCGTCATCGTCGACGGCGCCCTCGTCGCCGACGGCACGGTGGCCCAGATCAAGGCCACCGTCTCCAATCGGACCGTCGACGCCAACCTGCCACGCTCCGAGGCCGAATTCGTTGCAGGGCAGACCGGCTCGCGACTGCAGGAACTCGCCAACGGCCGGTTCCGCTTCGTGTGCACCGATACCGACCCCGTGGTGCGCGCACTGAGCACGTCGACCTCCGCGACCGATATCGCGATCGTGTCGGCCTCACTCGACGAAGCATTCTCGGCGCTGACCGACCGCACTCACCAGAACTGAGGACATTCGATGACCACTACAACCTCACTACGCCCCCGCCGCGGACTACACCCCACGTTCGTACTGCACGACATCCGTAGGCAGATCACCCCACAGAATCTGATCTTCACCGTCGCGCTGCCCGCCGTGCTCTACCTCGCCCTGTTTCGCGTCGTGGAACCCAGCGCCGGAGTCGATCTGCCGCACGGCAACTTTCAGGCCTGGATGATGATCGGAATCGCCGTCTACGGTGCGTCGATCGGCACCATCTCGCGGGCCGCGGGCATCTCGAACGAGAAGGCCAACGGCTGGCTGCGGACAATTCGCCTGTCGCCCTTGGGTGCCGGCGGCTACGTCGCATCGCGCATCATCGCCTGCCAGGTGTACGCGGCCATTCCGGTCATCGTGGTCGGCATCCTCGGAGCACTCACCGGGGCCCGCGCCGACGCGATCGTCTGGATCACCGGGCTCGTCGTGGCCTGGATCGGATCTGCCATCTTCTCCGCTCTCGGCCTGGTGCTGGGGATGCTGCTGCCACCCGAGGTGGTCACCCACGTTCCCGGCGTCGTCATGACCGGGCTCGCCTTCCTGGGCAACATCTTCATCCCGCTCTCGGGCGGCATGCTCGCAGTCGCACAGGTGACACCGCTCTACGGTGTGGCGACATTGGCCCGCTACGCGCTGACCGACGGCTACAACCTCGACGGATCTCACGCCTCACTGGCAGGTGCTTTCATCAACGTCGCAGCCTGGTTCGTCGGATTCTCCTTCGCCGCCGTCCGACGATTCGCTGGGGCAACCGGCCGCCAGTGACTCACGTGTACTTCCCATCCTCTTCCAGCAGCACCCGACGCATCGGCCACTCCGGCCGCCGCGCGAGAAAGCATGCCCCGAACCTACGAGCACGAGGACCACCATGATCACCCTTCTCGCCCCCGGACAGGGAGCACAGACGCCGCGGATGCTCGCACCGTGGCTCAAGGACCCCGATCGACATCGACTGGTAGCGAACTGGTCTCAGCGCGCCGACATCGACTTGATCGCGCTCGGGACCACCGCGAGCAAAGACCAGATCGCCCGTACCGAGCACGCACAGCCCCTCCTCGTCACCGCCGCACTCCTTGCCGGGCTTCCGGTGATCGACGCCCTGGCAGACGCCGGCCAGGCCCACACCGCGGTGGCAGGGCATTCGGTCGGAGAACTGGCCGCAGCAGCGTTGGCCGGAGCACTCGACCCGGCGGACGCGGTACATCTGGCCGCCGTGCGAGGCCGCGCGATGGCCGCCGCGTGTGCAGCCACCACGGGATCGATGGCGGCCGTACTCGGCGGGGATCTCGAAACCGTCACCGACGCAATCGAATCAGCCGGCCTCACCGTGGCCAACCACAACGGCCCGGGTCAGGTGGTGGCCGCGGGTCCGATCGACGCGATCGAGGCTTTCGTCGCTGCACCACCCGTCGGAACCGCCGTACGCCGTCTGCACGTGGCAGGTGCGTTCCACAGTGCCGCGATGCAGTCGGCCACCGAGGTCTTCGCCGAGGCGATTGCGTCGGTTCCTGTGCGCGATGCCGACGTTCCCATCGTGTCCAACGCCGACGGCGCGTACGTCAGGAATGCAACGGCCCTGAGCGAGCGACTCGTGGAACAGATCACCGCACCTGTCCGCTGGGACCTCTGCCTCGAGACCTTCCGCGCAGCCGACATCAGCAGCGCGATCTGCCTGCCACCGGCCGGCACTCTGGCCGGAATCGCCTCGCGCACATTGCCATCGGCCACCGTCGTGCGCATCACCTCACCGCGCGACATCGATCGCCTGTCGTCCACGATGAAGGGCCGATCCGATGCTGCTGCCTGAGCTCCTCGACCAGGGTCGGGAAACCGACATTGCCATCGTCGACGGCGATACCGAGCTCACCTACGGGTCGCTGCGGGAGCGCGTTCTGCGTGTGACGGCGTGGTTGATCGACAACGGCATCAGGCCCGGCGATCGCGTCGTACATCACGGCCGGTCCAGTGCAGCATTCGTCGAGCTGCTGTTCGGAACCGTCTGTGCAGGAGCAGTTTTCGTACCGATCAACAACGAACTCACCGCGAGCCAGGCAGCACACATAGTCCGCGACAGTGGCTGCCGACTCGTCGTCACCGATCACCCAGAGCGTCACGAGGACAGCCCGGTGCGGGTTCTCACCGTCGACAGCGTCACTGCCGCCCTGGGAAGCTCCCGATCCACAACTCCGATCACCAGTCCCGTTCGACCCGACGACATCGCACTGCTGATCTACACCTCCGGAACCACAGGTAGTCCCAAGGGTGTCGTGTGCCCACACCGAGCAGTCGCTGCCGCGGTCAGCGCCATCGGCACCGGCCTGGGCTACCGATCCGACGACGTTGTGCTGTGCCGTCTCCCCTTGTCGTTCGATTACGGCCTCTACCAGGTGTTTCTGTCCTTCGCAGTCGGAGCCTCGGTGGTGGTTGCCGAGGGGATCCAGGATCTGCGCATCCTCGACCTGGTGGTACGCCGCTCCGTGACCGTCATCCCACTGGTACCGGCGCTCGCCCAGATCCTGCGCATCGTGGCTCGCCGCACAGCCTCGATCACCACAGTTCGCCTCTTCACCAACACCGGTGCCCGGCTGGCACCCGAACTCGCTCGAACCCTGCTCCAGTCTTTCCCAGGATCCCGCTACGCCTCGATGTACGGCATGACCGAATGCAAGCGCATCTCCATTCTGCCGCCCGAGCAGTTCGACGAGTATCCGGACTCGGTCGGGTACCCCATCGCCGGCGACGACATCCGCATCGTCGCAGGTGACGGAACACCCGTTTCGGCAGGAACTGCCGGTGAGATCGTCGTCTCCGGCGAGACGGTCATGGCCGGATACTGGAACGTACCCATGAACGGACAGAACAGATTTCGCCCCGGTGCCGATGGTCTCGAACTGCACACCGGCGACCGCGGATACATGGACGACCGCGGGCGGCTCTACTTCTTGGGACGCGACGACGACGTCGTCAAGCGCAACGGTGTTCGCATCTCACTCGTCGAAATCGAATCGTGTGCAGAGTCCTTCGACTCCGTGGACGAGGCGGTTGCCGTTGTCACCGAGGACGGAGCTCTGCGTCTGATCGTCACCGGGTCAGCCGATCCGCGCTGGGTGCATCAGCAGCTGCGCGCCGCGCTCGATCCCGTCCGGCATCCCAACGCCGTGGTCCACCGCCCCCACATCCCCCTCACCGCAAACGGGAAGCCCGACCGGCGCGCCCTGTGCGCCGAACTCGACACCACCACCCCGACACCTTCAGGAGACCACCATGCAGCGCTCGCAGTTTGATTCCGTTCTCGCCGCTCTCGCCCCCGAGTCGGTCGTGGCACCCGACCGTCCGTTCTCGCAGTCGTCGATCGATTCCCTCGGCGTGGTCAACATCCTGGTTGCCATCGAGGATGCCTTCGGAGTCGAGTTCGACGAGCAATCTCTCACTGCAGGTGCGGCTCTGAGCCCCGACGTCCTGTTCGACACCGTATCGACTCTCGCTGCGGCATAGCTGCAGTAGTTCTTCGCACCCGACTCTTCGAGGACGGATCTCACATGCTCACCACTGCACTGCCACCGACGCGGCCAACTCGGTCGTCGTTACCCCGACTGTTCGATACCGTTGCAGACACCATCAACCTCGCCGGCGGATTGCCGGATCCGGAGCTGTTCCCTTCCAGCGACATCAGCGATGCCATGCGCAGCATGCTGCGACTCGGCGGGCGAACTCTGCTGCAGTACTCCACCTATCGCATGCCCGACGCCTTGGCCGCCGCTATCACCGGGGCCATGGAGTTCCGCGGGGCCCCGGTGAACGCGGCAGATCTCATCCCGACTGCCGGTTCGCAGAACGGATTGCTCACCGTAGCTTTGGCATTCGCCGGCGGCGGAGCCACTGTGCTGTGCGAGACACCTATATACCCGGGTGCAGCGGCGGCGTTTCGTACCGCCGGCCTGCACACCGTCGCAGTCGAATCGGACTGCGAAGGACCCACTCCGGAGTCCATCCGGGCAGTCGCTGCCGAGATTCGCCGCACGGGAGGTCATCCGGTGCTGCTCTACACCAATCCAACGTTCCACAACCCGACCGGGCGATCGTTGTCCGCGGACCGACGCGGGGGCATCGTCGAGGCGGCAGCATCGGCCGAGTTGACGGTGATCGAGGACGATCCCTATGCGTTGCTGAGCTTTCCGGGCGTGACGATCGACAACCGCACCGCCCCGACGCTACGCAGTCTCGATCCGCAGCGGGTGATTCACCTCGGAACGTTCTCGAAGATCCTCGCGCCCGGTCTGCGCTGCGGCTGGATCGAATCGCCCGCCGCGCTCGCCGACGAGCTACGCACCGTAGCCGAGATCACCACACTCTCTCCCGCGCCGCTGGCCCAGGCAACCGTCGGCCGCTACTACGCCAAGCACGGCTGGCTCGATCTGGTGGACGCCTTCCGCACCGTCTATGCGCGTCGTGCCGCGCTGATGGACGCTCAACTCGCCGAACGTCTCGATCAGGACGAGTGGAAATGGCAATCCCCTCGTGGCGGCTTCTACATCTGGTTGCGTCGTAGCGACGGTTACCCAACGGCATCGGTAGTCGAACATGCTGCAGCTCATGGCGTTTCCATCGTCGGCGGAAGCCACTTCTCGCTCGCCGACGAACACGCCGACGGAATTCGTCTCAGCTTCTCCCACGTTCCCGACGGTTCCGTGGTCGAAGCGGTCACCCGGTTCGCCGCAGGCGTCACGGCTGCGCGAGCGGACGAGACCGAGAGGGCAGCGTCGTGACCGCCGTCGAACTTCCGCACACCACTGGGCACGCCGCGCTGACCGACCCGCCCTTCACCCGCACCCTCGCTCTGGGCACCACCGACTGGGACCTGTGGCGAACAGCCAATCTGCGCAGCGCCGGTTTCTCTGCCGACGGCCTCGACGTCTTCGGTGGGCCGTCCGTCGCCACCGAGGAGGAGTTCACCGCGTCCCGGAACGAGGAGGAGGCTCGTCTGACGCTCCTGGTCGAGCGCGAGGATTTCGTCACCGCACTGGTGTGGCAGAACCGCCGTGCCTGGCGTCAGATTGCCAGTCCGTTCTGTGGATCGCCGTCCAAGCGTCGACAGCGTCTGCGATCGCTTGCCCTGTACTGGCAGCGCTACTGCGGGAAGGCCGAGACCATCGGCTATTTCGGTCCCGGAGCGTGGGTGGAACTGGGTGAGAGCACCGAGGGAGAGCTCGAGCACGGGCCGCAGCTGATCCGCGAACGCCGCACCTTCCTCGAGGCCTGGGCCGCGGCGGCGATCGGCGCAGCGTGGTCCCGAGACGGGCAGATCCGACGCTGGCTCCCGCCGTACCTGCGCCCCGATGTCGCAGTCGATACGGATCGGTCGCAGGCCCGGTCGGGCTCGCGCCGCATCCGGCTCGCCGAGGACGACCTCCGCATCGTGCTCCGCTGTGACGGGCACGCCACCATCGACCGGATAGCCGACGAGCTCGCACTCGACGCCACGGCCGTGGACACGGCAGTACGCAAGCTCGTTCGGCGCAAGGTACTGAACTGGGACGCCCGAATTCCGACCACCGCCGACGCTCACCGCATCCTCGAGTCCCGCGTACTCCCTATCGCCGACGCCTCCGTGGCGGCCCGCTGCCTTCGCGATCTCGCGGACATCGACGGTGGGCTGCGGGCGGTCTCGGAGGCCGGCACCCCGGATGCTCTCGACGCTGCCCTCACCGCACTCTCGGCCGACTTCGAGCGAATCACCGAGGTGAAAGCACATCGCGCCGAGGCGAAGTCGTACGCCGCCCGCAGCGTCTGCTTCGAGGACGCGGCCCGCGATGTGACCATGACCATCGGTACCGCTGCGCTGGCCCCGCATGCCGACGCTCTGGCACTCATCGCCGACGCCGCGCGGTGGTTCACCGATCGCCTCGCCTACTACGTCGTCGCCGAGATCGACGCGATCATCGACCGCGCGGCCCGCGGCGATCTGACCTCGATCACGCTTGCCGAAGTATGGCCCCGCACCATGACGGTGTTCTGGGGCGAGGGCACTGGGGCCGACCGCGCTCGCCGTGAACTCGCCGACCGATGGTCGCAGTCGATCGGCCTCGAACCGGGCGAGCTGGACGGTGCTGTCATCAAGCGCAGCGCAGCCGAACTGACGACACGGGCAGCATTCACCGATCTCACCGGTACCGCGGTGAATCTGCCGCACAGTCCGGATCTGCAGTTCGTCGCCGAGAACGCCGATCGGCTTCTGGCCGGTGACTCCATTGCGATTCTCGGCGAGATGCACGCCGCTCTGGTCTCGCTGGACGTGCCGGTGTTCACGTGGAACCTGGGCGCCGCCGACGATTTCCGCGACACCATCAACGCAGTCTCGGGGGTCCGCAGACTGGTCCCGCTGCTGCCCTCGACGTGGGAGCGCAACACCGGCCGGTTCGTACCTACCACGTGCGGCCACGACGAGACGTCGATCGGCTTCACCAATGCCGCTGCGCGCGAGCCTCGATCGGTGGTGGCGGCGTCGGACATTCGATTCGACAGAACCGAGGGGCACACGTTCGTGGTGCTGCCCGACGGATGCAGATTCACCCTCGCCGAAGCCTTCGCCGTGCCACTGTCGATCGTCGCAGCCGACGGCTTCAAGGTCGGGCTGCGCGGACAGAGGACCCCCCGGCTCGAGGTCGATCGTACGGTGGTGTTCCGGCAGACCTGGCGCAGTCCGTTCGGCGAACTCGCTCTGCCCACGAAAACCGTTGCATGGCACGACTTCGCGGCCGTCACCCGTTGGCGCCGCCAGCTTGGATTGCCGGGCCGGGTGTACGCAAAGGTGCCGGGCGAGACGAAGCCGCTCTATCTCGACCTCGACAGTCCGACACTCGTGGCGGCGTTCGTCCATCAGGTCCGGCGCCAGCAGCACCGACTCGATCCGATCGTCGTCACCGAATGCCTGCCCGATCCGGGCAGTTCCTGGCTCGCCGACGCAGTCGGGCACCGCTACGTCAGCGAGATCCGCCTGCAGATGTTGCCGGCGACATCTCCCCCGAGAACCGGAGGTGCATCATGACCGTAATTCTGGACGGCACAGCAACCCGACATCCGATCAGCCCCGTGCACGACGGCATCGTCGCCGCAATCGGCGCGACCCCCATGGTCCGACTGGACCGACTGTTTCGCACCGTGTCCGCCAGCGTTCTCGCCAAGGTCGAACGCGCCAATCCCGGTGGTAGCACCAAGGATCGACCGGCGCGTGAGATGGTCGAGGCAGCCCTGGCAGAGGGACGCGCTGTTCCCGGCGTCACCACGATCGTCGAATCCAGTTCAGGCAACCTCGGTGTCGCGCTCGCGCTGGTCTGTGCCTATCACCGCCTCGGTCTGCACGTGGTGACCGATCCGAAGGCATCGCACACCAATCTCGCGATCATGCGGGCACTGGGCGCACGGGTCGAGATAGTCACCGAACGCGACCACGCCACCGGCGAGTTCTTGCCTACCAGGCTGCTCCGGGTCCAGGAGCTGCTGACGTCCATTCCCGGCGCACTGTGCCTCGATCAGTACAACAATCCGAGCGGAGCGGCCGCACACAGGAGAACAGCACGCGAAATCGTCGACGCCATAGGAGAACCCGATGTGTTGTTCGTGGCCGCCGGATCCTGCGGTTCGCTCCGCGGCATCGCAGATCACCTTCGCAGCAGCGGAGCCCATACGCGCATCGTGGCCGTCGATGCCTGCGGCAGCGCCATATTCGGTTCGATGGCACCGCCCGCTCCCGACTACGGCCGCACCCTCCCGGGACACGGATCCACCATGGTGCCCGGTCATTTCCGAGACGATCTGGCCGACGACGTCGTATTCGTCACCGACGCCGAGTGCGTGGCCGCGTGCCGGCTGCTCGCCGAGCGCGAGGCGATTCTCGCCGGCGGCTCGTCCGGTGCGGTGATCGCGGCCATCGCCGCGTACCTGCCTCGACTACCGGCAGGCAGCACCGTCGTGACCATCCTCCCCGATGGCGGTGACCGATACCTGCACTCGATCTACGACGACGCGTGGGTCCAGAACCACATAGGACTACCGGCGGTACTCGCCGCATCCACCCGACTCGAGGAGTTGCTTCGACGATGAAATTGATGACCGCAGACGATGTGCACCGCGCACTGGCGGACTCCGAGATGGCAGTGCTGCATGCCGTCCAATCTGCATACATCGCACATGATCTGGGTCAATCCGACCTGCCGTTCTCGGCGTTCGTGCGGCCCATCGACCAACCGGGCACACGCTTCATCGCACTGCCCGCCTATCTCGGTGGCGACCAGGCCCTCGCGGGTGTCAAATGGGTGTCGTCGTTTCCGCACAATGTGGACACCGGCCGTCAGCGGGCCTCGTCCCTGGTGCTCCTGTCGGGTCTCGACACCGGCTACCCGCGCGCAATCGTGGAAGGCAGCAGAATCAACGCCTGGCGTACCGCGGCCTCAGCGGCGCTGGCCAGCATGACGCTGCGAGCCGGACAACCCGTCACGACAATCGGAGTGATCGGCTGCGGAACCATTGCACTCGAACAGGTTCGGTTCCTTCGCGTCGCTCATCCCGAGGCACGCACGGCACTGTTGTTCGACCACGACCCCCACCGGGCCCGGCAATTCGGGGACGTCATCGGTCGCGAATTCCCACAGTTGACACCCATCGTCGTCGACCGCGCCGAGCAGGTGATTCAGCGCGGTGACACGGTCGCCGTCACCACCACCGCACCCGCCCCCTGGCTCACCCTCGCTGCATCGGGCAGGCCGACTGGTCAAGTGCTGCTGCACGTCTCGCTGCGAGATCTGACGGTCACGTCGATTCTGTCCTCGCACAACGTGGTCGACGACGTCGACCACGTCAATCGGGAGAACACCTCGATTGCGTTGGCGGCGCAGCAGCAACCGGACCTGTCTTTCGTGCAGGGAACGCTCGGTTCGATTCTGCGCACCGGCACCTATCGGCCGGATCCGGCGGGAGTTGTGTTCTCTCCGTTCGGCCTCGGCATCCTCGACCTCGCCGTCGCGGCTCTGGTTCTCGACCGATCGAGTCGCCTCGGTCTGGGGACCGAGGTTCCCGGCTTCGACCCGCCCGAACACATCGTGGCAGGAACCACCAATTCGAGAGGAGCACGCTCATGACCGACACCCCCGTGACCGACCGTCCGCCCGTGGCACTCGTGACGGGAGGATCGCGCGGCATCGGAGCCGCCGTTGCGATCGGACTCGCCGAGTCAGGATGCGACGTGATCATCAACTACCGCAGCAGTTCCGAGGACGCCGAGAAGGTCGCCCAGTCCGTCCGTGAGCGCGGACGCGAAGCCACCACCATCGCCGCCGACGTATCCGACGAGACAGCCGTGATCGCGATGTTCCGTGAAATACGTTCCCGCTTCGGTAGACTCGACGTCGCGGTGCTCAATTCCGGTATCACCGCCGACGGGCACTTCGCGACGATGAGTGCCCGCAAGTGGGACTCCGTCATCGCCACCAACCTGACCGGCACATTCCTCACCGCCCGCGAGACCACGAAGCTCATGTTCTCCACCGGCGGCGCGATCGTGATGATCAGCTCCACCAGTGGTGTCGCCGGCAGGGCCGGTCAGGGAAACTACGCCGCCAGCAAGGGCGGCATCATCTCGATGGCGAAGTCCCTCGCTGCCGAGGTAGCCGGACGCGGGATTCGCGTGAACGTGGTCGCTCCCGGATTCATCGAGACCGACATGGTTCGCGCGGTGCCGAAGGCCATGCGTGAGAGCGCTCGCAACGCGATCCCGCTGCAACGCTTCGGTACTGCCGCCGAAGTTGCCCAGGCAGTCGTCTTTCTCGGCATGCCGACCTCGTCCTACATCACCGGCAAGGTCCTCACCGTCGACGGCGGCATGATCGCCGCCTGAACCGACTCCCCCCATCGATTCCCGAAATTCGCCACACCATCCGGAAGGAACATCATGACCACCGCAACCCGCTCCTCCACTCGCGCCGCAGCCACCGAACGCCTCGCCCTGAACAACCGGCTCAAGGAACTCATCATCGACCGCCTGGGTCTGCAGACCTCGCCGGAACTGGTGTCGGACAACCAGCCTCTGTTCGGCCGCGGTATCGAGCTCGACTCGTTGGACACGCTCGAGCTCGTCGTGGCCGTGGCCGCCGAGTTCGAGGTCGACATCACCGACGACGACACCAAAGCGTTCGGCTCCATCAACGCCATGGTCGATCACATCGTCGATCGGACGCAGTGATGAGCGCTCCCACACTGGATTCCACCGCGCAGCGTTCCCCCACACAGAAGACAAGAACACTGAGTTTCGGAATAGACGACATCCAGCGAATGCTGCCGCATCGGTGGCCGATGTTGATGATCGATCGGGCCTACGACGTCGTACCGGGGAAGTCCGGCCGCGGCATCAAGGCCGTCTCGGTCAACGAGCCCTACTTCGCCGGCCACTACCCCGGCCACTCGATCATGCCGGGCGTCATGATCGTCGAGGCCATGGCCCAGCTGGTGGCCGTCGTGTACGTGGCCGAGAGTCTGGAGAAGTCCATCGGCGACGAGAACCCGGCCGACGGCGTCGGCTACCTCGGTTCGATCCGGGCCATGAAGTTCAATCGCCTGGTTGTGCCGGGCGACATGCTCGAGCTCGGTGCTCGCCTCGGTGCCAAGCTCGGTGGGTTGCGTTCCGTCGATGTCACGGCGTCGGTGGACGGCAAGCCAGTGGCGGCAGGCTCGCTCGTGGTGACCGAGGGGCGGGGGTGACATGAGCACCGGTTCGCACACCTCCATCAGACCGTTCACCCCCGACGACGCGGATCGCGTTGCCACTCTGCTCACCGCGCGAGCGGATTCACCCAATCGCGTCACCGGGGGAATCGCCGGCGCAGATGTCCTCCGAGAACTCGAATTACGTCGAACGGTAGCGTTTTTCGTGGCGGAGGACACCTCGGGTGATACTACCGAGCTATACGGCACCCTCGGCCTGTTTCGCACGTCGGGTCGACGCACCACCGCACCCCGCGAGGTCATCGCCGACATGTTCTATCTCGCACCGGGTCGGCGCGGCGGGACTGCCACCGGCCGACTCTTCGCCGCCGCCCTCGAGTCGGTGTTCGACGCCGGCTACGACGTCCTACGTCTGACGGTCGATCCCGCCAATGCAACCGCGTTCTCGCTCTACCGCCGCGTCGGCAGCGTCTGCCTGCGGCACAGTGTCGCCGGGGCCGACGGAAACGTCGAACTCGTCAACCACGTTCCGCTCGTCCTGCGTACCGTCGCTCCCCATCTCGACGACACGGCGCGGGCGGCGCTGCGAGCGATCACCTCGTTCGGATCGGTGACTGCCCCGCGCGGCACCGATCTCGGTGAGGATCTCGAGACGGTCGACGGACTGTCCTTCGTGCGATACCGGCTGCGATTCGGCGGGTATGCAGTCGACGCACTCGTGGATCCGCTCCACAACCTGGTCGATCGAGCGGTCGTGACCGACCCGGGCGGGTCCGAACACGTTCTGAGCCTGCCGATCGTGCCGCGGCCGAGGATGATCGCGTCAACGTCGGTCGAGGTGACGGCCGGGTCGATCAGGGCAACGGTCGATACCCGCGACGGGCTACTGCGGATGTTCGACGACCGCGCCGGCATCACCGGCCCACTGCTGACCTCGACCCTGCCGAACCTGCACGCCGATCATCTCTCCGGGTGGCGTGACTCTCAGCCACGCACCCTCGATGTGCAGGCTCTCGGGCACACCATCCTGGTACAGGAACGCAGCGAGAACATCACGCTACGGGCACGATTCGAGGTCTCTCCCGACGGAGTGCGCCGCACGTACGCGCTGGACTGCGTCGGCGATTCTCGGTCCGAGTGGCAGGCAGATCTGTTCGATACCATCGGCCTCCGGCACGGCACCGTAGATGTCGGCGACGGTCCGGCCCTGATCGCATCCGGTGTGGAGCTGCGAGATTCCTCCGAGATTCCCTCGGCTGCAGTACAACTCGTTCCGGACGTGGACCCGATCTGGCACGACTCTTCCCGTGGGGTCGTATTGCGCTACAACGGAATCCGCGGCGGCGGATTGGTGACCGGCACGCTGCTCGCCCATCGAGTGGAACCGGGCACGCAGACAATCGCCGTCACAGTGGAGGCCTCGGTACCGAGGCCCACGGCGCTGCTTCCTGCCTCGCCACTCGTCGAGGCCGCGTCGCCGGTCGAGGCGGTTCCGAACACGACGATCGCACTGGACGCCGAACGTGGCGTACTGGCACGATGGCGGCGGGACGGCAGCCGAGTGTTGTCCACCCCGTGGCCACGCACGTCGGCGATCGGACCCAATCCTGCCCGTTCGGGTGGCCTCTGGGTTACCGTCGAACCGGGTCGCACAGATCGAGATCATGGAATAGGCTGGGGTGCAGCACAATCCACTCGGTGGAGTCTGTGCGGACAGTGGCTCGAAGGCCACGAAGGCTTGCTCCGATGGTCTGCTCGCCACCACACCGACACCAGTCACGATCTTCTCGCAGTCGAAGCCGACGCTCACGGATCGGGAGACGTTGTCGTCTGGTCGACACCGACCGTCGCTCGTGGAGCGCGCATCGGAGTCCGCGACGGATCGGGCCCCGAGAACCTGCTCGATCTCGACCGTCGGTTCGAAATCTGGACCGACGAGCTCTCGGTTCCCACCGCAGCAGGCGTCACTCTGCGAATCAGGAACATCACCGGCCACGACCCGGAAATTCTCGTTCGTGCCACCTCGTCCGGACTCCTCGTCGGATGCGTCACCGCTGCGTCGGACGTACCCGCATTGTGGGAATTCGACTGCACAGCAACAGCCTCGACCCTCTCGCTCGCCGGCTAGACCGCACTACCGAACCCATTCACAGCAACGAAAGGCCTACGACCATGAGCACCAACGACTACCGCATCGTCCGCGAAGCTGCCGGCGTGTACCCGATCGCCGCTCCGTTGATTCACCTCGAAGGCGACGAGCGTCTCGCCCTGCTCGACACCTTCCTGTCCAAGTCCTCCGACTTCGCCGATCCGGACACCACTCGCGAAGCACTCGCCCTGCGGGCCGACGGGTCACCGTTCGCCCTCGTCCTGCAGGTGGAGGGCGACGAGGACACGTGGCTGATTCCGCGCACCCCCATCACCGACGCCGAGGTGACCGAGTACGTCGGCGCACTCGAGATCCCCGAGGGCGTCAACGTCACCGTGGCCCCCGAAGGCTGGTCGGCCATCGCGGTCGAGGGCCCGCTCGCACCCCGCGTCGCCGAGAACTTCGTCGACGGCGACATCGAGGACTTGCTCTTGCACTCGGTGGTCGACGTCGAGCGTGAGTCCGGTGACGGGCAGGGCCGGCTCGCCCGAGTCGGTACGACGGGCGAGTACGGCTACCTGCTACTCACCACCGACGGCGAGGCCGATCTGGCACAGTTCGTGGAACTGGCCACGGCGGTCGACGGCGGCGCGGTCGGTCCCGATGGACTGGCACGAGTGCGTGCCGAGGCCGGAATGCCCTACTACGACCACGGATTCGCGACCCTGAGCGTTGCCGAAGCAGATCTGTCGTGGATCGTCGACTGGGAGCGCATCGGCGAATTCCTCGGTTCGGACGAGCTCGTTCGCCCCGCGGCCGACTCGCCCAAACTGACGCCGGTCGTCACCGCCCCCGGCACCCGGATCGCCGCAGGAGCGCCGGTCATCGCCGACGGCGAGCGTATCGGCACGATCGTCTGGACTGCAGCGGCAGGCAACGACACCGAGGAGCTCGCGTTCGCACTACTCGACGACCCGTTCGTCGTTCCGGCGCTGGACGTGACGATCGACGAGGTCACCGCAGTCACCGTCACCCTGCCCCGGGTGCTCTCGCGCTCCAGCGCGGGCGCATCGGCCTGATCACCGAGATCGCCGAACCTATTTCAGGAGATGACATGACACATCAGGAGATCGCCGTCACCGGCGTCGGGCTCATCACGGCCGCAGGTGCCACCACCGAGGAATGCTGGGATGCCATCTCCAACGGCCGGTCCGGCATCCGCATCAACACCCTGTTCGACACATCTCAACTACGTACCGAATGGGCCGGCATGGTCGAAGCGCCGTTGCGCGAGGACCTGGACCGGTGCTACGCCCTGGCCGAACGCGCGATCCGCGAGGCGTTCGCCGGTGCCGACTTCGACCCGGCGCGGTCGGATCGACGCGTCGCCGTGGTCGTCGGCAGCAGTCTGGGGGCCATGCCTACCCTCGAGGCCGAGCACCGACGTTTCGTGGAGACGTCCGGTTTCGATCATGTGGCCGTAGCGAATTCGCAGCTGCACTGCGTCGCCGACTGGATCGCGGGAGAGTTCGGCATCTCGGGCCCCCGCATCGTGACGTCCAATGCCTGCGCTGCCAGTGCCGTTGCCGTCGGCTACGCCGCCGAACTGTTGTGGAACGACGAGGTGGACGTGGTGCTCTGCGGCGGCGTCGACCCTCTCGCGTCCCTGTCGGCCCACGGGTTCACGTGCCTGGGTGCTCTGGATCCGCAGCCGTGCTCTCCGATGGCTGCGTCCACCGGAATCTCGCTCGGCGAGGGCGCAGGGTTCATGATTCTCGAACGCACCGACGAGGCCCGTGACCGCGGGGCTCGGGTCATCGCCGAGGTCGCCGGCTACGGCCTGACACTCGACGGTTACCACCAGACGGCGCCCGACCCCACCGGCGAGGGCGCAGCGCGGTCGATCACCGAGGCGCTCCGCACAGCGGGGCTCCACGCCGACGACATCGACTACGTCAACCTGCACGGCACCGGTACACCGACCAACGACGTGGTGGAGCCCAAAGCGATTCGGGCCGTGTTCGGCAAGGATGCGCCACCCGCCAGCACGACGAAGTCGATGATCGGACACACCCTCGGCGCAGCCGGAGCCGTCGAGGCGGTGTGCTGCATCCTCGCCATTGCCACCGACCTTCAACCACCCACCGTCAACACCCGCGGCCTCGAGGGAGCGACGGGCCTCGATATCGTCCCCGATATCGGACGGTCCGCGAAGACCGATGTGGTGCTGTCCAATTCGTTCGCCTTCGGCGGCAACAACGCCTCGCTCGTCATCACCCGCGCCGGACAGACACGTGACGAGCACATCGCCCCGCGCCGCGTCCGCACCACCGCGGTCATCACGGGGATGTCCGCCATCGCTGGTACCGCCACGTCCACCGAGGAGACCGTGGCCGCGGTGGCGTCGGGAACGCCGTTGTTCGGGGTCGAGACAATCGAACCGTCGGAGAAGTCGATGTTGTTCGGCAAGGCGAATACTCGCGGTCTGTCGAAGGGCATCAATCCCGCAAAGCTTCGTCGGATGGATCCCCTCAGCATCTTGGCCGCCGCCGCCACCAACGACCTACTGAAAAAGTTCGGCAAGCTCACGCGCGCCGAGGCCGAAGAGACCGGCGTGATCTTCGCGACCGGCTACGGCCCGACGACGGCCGTGTCGGATTTCCACCGCGGCATCGTCGAACACGGCGCGGCCGGAGCGAATGCTCTGGTGTTTCCCAACACCGTCGTCAACGCCGCAGCCGGACATCTGGCCATGCTCAATCGCTTTCGCGGTTACACGGCCACCATTTCGACGGGTGGAACCAGTGCGATCGCGGCCCTGCACCTGGCCAACCGAGTCATCGAACGCGGGGCCGCCAAGCGCATCCTGGTTGTCATCGCGGACGAATTCCCCGAGATGGCTGCTCGCACCGTGGCCGGGTTCCCCGGATATCGCGGCGTCGAGGAGGCCGAGACCGGCGACGGCATGGTGCTCAGCGAGGGATGCGCCGCATTCCTCGTCGAGTCCGAGGATGCCGCGACGGCGCGCGGAGTGACTCCGGTGGCGGCACTCGAGGGATTCGGATCCGCTGGCGACACCGACGGCGTCGGACGAATAGATCCGAACGGTGCCCACTGGAGCTCGGCGATAACGACCGCGTTGCAGCAGGCCGGCATCGACGCCACAGATGTCGATGCCGTAGTTCCCTCGGCGGTCGGAAGTGATCTACTCTCCCGTGCGGAGCACTCTGCCTTTGCGGCAACGGGACTCGCCGACTCGGCTCGGCATCTGTTCAAGAACAGCACGGGCGAGACGTTCGGCTCCTCGTCCGCCATCGGTCTGGTGACCGCACTGTCGACGCCCGAGGGCCCGTCCCGAGTACTGGTGTCGGCTCAGGCGTACGGCGGCAGCTACGCCGCGTTGGTCGCCCGGAGGCTCTCGTGAGGACCTCTGCCGTCATCGACGTGATCTCCTCTCGCCGACGCTCTCTTCCACGCGATCGCGCAGGCTATCCGGTACGACTGCACGGTCGTGGTCTGATCGCTACGGCCGTGCAGTGCCGTGCCGGCGTCGCACCGGACCGGCGGTCTATACGCGCGGATGCACTGCGGCGCTGGACCGTTGCCGATCATGGCCTGCATGCCTCGGTGGCGCACTGTGGTGCCGATGCGGTCGTGGCATTGCACCCGAGCGCCCCGGTGGGGGTGGACCTGCAGGATTCGCGCCCTCGGCCGTTGGCGTTGGCGTGGTTGGGCGAGCTGGTCGGACTACCCGGTCCGTGCACCATCGCCCAGTTCGCCGAATGCGAGGCGCTCATCAAGGCCTCGCATCTGACAAAGGAGACGTTCCACGGAGTGCGCCTGCCCGACGCAGCCCCCGGCTGGCGGCCCATGCACGACGGCTACTGGGTCCACACCGACGTCAGGCCCGACGGCAGTGCCGTGGCAGTTGTCACCACCGAACCACTACCGCTGCGCTGCAGCGTGATCGACGGTTCGCCCAGATTCGAGGAGGCAGCATGAGCGCCGCACCAGTACTCGACCACCGGTATCGTCGACGGCTCTCGCGGGTGGAACGCACCTACGTCAACGCCCGCACCCTCGGCGCGAACACCCTCATTCGCCTGGTGGTGGACGGCACCGGATCGATCGACCCGGCGGAATTCGACGCGGCCGTCGCGGCGGCGTTCGCCCTCGCCCCCGGACTGTCGGTGCGTCGGCGCGGTGCCACCTGGCACGGCGGCGGTCCTCTACCGGTGGTCGCCCATCTGCCGATCGACCGATTGCACTCCGGCGCAGCGTTCTTTCACGATCCGATCGACATCACCGAGGGCCCGGTGGTGCGGATCGCCGTCGGGCATTCCGATCCGGCTGTGGCCACCGACGCGCGCACCCGCATCGCAGCCGTGGTCGATCATGCGGTCACCGACGGACACGGCTTCACCGCCTGGCTCGCCGACGTGTTCCGCGAGCTTCGAGGGGAAGCGGCCCTGGGCTTTCCGTCGGAGGACGCCGATATCGACGTCGCACGCCGAGCACCGACATTCGGCAAGCGCAGCGCGCCGTCGCCGGCACCGCAGACACGTCCCTCACCGCTTCGTCGTAGCGGCAACAGCGAGGAGACGACAGCGTGCTGGTATCGAGCCGAACTTCCGCCGGTCACCGAACCGGTAGTCGGACACATCGTGGCAGCAGTGGCGAAGTCACTGCGATCGGATGCAGGCACCGTGTCGATTCCCGTCGATCTGCGACGGCACAGCCCCGGCGTCCGATCCACCGCCAATCTGTCCTCGCCCATCGCGATCCCGATCACCGGCGACACGGACGCTCGGGCCGCCCAGGGCGCAGTGTTGATGGCCCTGATGCGCGGCCGAGAACTCGACCCGTACCGCAGCGACTATCGCGCCTCCAACGGCTTCGCCAGAACTCTCGACTCCGCTCTTGGCACCGACTCCCCCGGTGGGCATCCCGTCACTGCAATCATCTCCGACCACGGCAGCATCGACGAGAGTCTGTTCCGTACAGCATCTTTCGACCCGATGACGATCAGTACACTGCCGATGGTCGTGCCGCACGCATCGATGTTCGTCAGTGCCGTCACGACGTCGAGGTCGACGGTACTGACCCTCGGCTGCCGGCGCGACGACGACCCAGAGCTGTGCCTGGCCCTGCTCAACTACGCCTCCGTTGCCCTCGGCGGTGCTGCGAACGCCGCGGCGCTGCCGGGCGGCGACCCCGCCGACCGAGGAAGTATCCGATGACCATCCGTACCGTCGAACTGGAATCCGACACGGCCGCAGCCGCGCCCACCGAGACCGCACCCTCGCGCAGAGCCCGCGTGACCATCGCCTGCGCCCTGGCCGGAACCTTGCTGGCGACCCTGGACACCACCGTCGTCAACGTCGCGCTGCATTCGGTGACCGAACGGTTCGGCACCATCGACAAGGTGCAATGGATCGTCACCGGGTATCTCCTGGCCTTGGTCGCCGCGATGCCGCTGGCCGGCTGGCTCGCCGCCCGGATCGGTGCAGGACGGGCATATCTCGGCGCAATCACGTTGTTCGGCCTCGGCTCTGCGCTCTGCGCTCTCAGTCCGTCCCTCGAACTACTCGTCGCTTCGCGTGTACTTTCCGGTGCTGCGGCAGGAATCATCATCCCCCTGGCCACCGTTCTGGTCGCGCGGGATGTCTCCCGTGAGCAATTCGCTCGTGTGCAGGCTCTCAACGGCAGCATCCAACTCATCGGTCCTTTGTTGGGACCGACGGTGGGCGGCTTGCTCATCGAGGTCGGCGGCTGGCCCGCCGTGTTCTGGCTCAACGTTCCGGTATGCATCGGCATCGCCTGCATCGGAGCCTTCGTCGTAGGACCTAGGCCCACTGGACGCCCTCGACCACTCGATGTCCTCGGGTTGGTGACCGGTGCCACCGCGACGGTTTGTGCTGTCTCCGCCATCTCCGCTCTGTCGCAGGATGATTCGTTGCGTTGGATCCGGGTTGCCGGGCTCGCGTCGATCAGTGCAGTGGCGTTGATGCTGTTCGTGTTGCGCGAGAACCGAATAGAACACCCGTTGCTCGATCTGAGCCTGATGCGTCATCGCATCTTCGCTCGTGCCTCCGTGAACGTCTTTCTCCTCGGCTTCCTGCTCTACGCCCCGATGGTCGTCATTCCGCTGTATTTCTCGGCCGCCCGCGGTGAATCCAGTGTCACCACCGGACTGTTGCTCTCCACCGCGGGTCTCGGCGTGGTGATTTCCGGGAGTCTCTGCCCGCGCCTGATGCGGCGGTGGGGCGCGGGCCGCACGATGATCGTGGGTATCGTCGCCACCTTTGTCGCGACCGTCCCGCTCGTCACCCTGTCCGACGATACGTCCTATCCGCTGCTGTGTGGACTGCTCGTCGTCCGAGGGGCGGGCATCGGCCTTGCGGTGGTCGCGGTGATGACCCGGGCGTACCAGTCGAGCCCCGCCGAGTCGATCGCCGACGCCGCAGCTCAGCTCAATTTGCTGCAGCGGATCGGCGGCGCTCTGGCGGCCGCGATCGTCTCGCTCGTGCTCTCCAGGGCCGCGACCGTGCACGGCGGTTTGGTCCCCGAGGCGTTCGCGCACACCAGCTGGTGGCTCGTCGGTGCCGCTGCAGTGACGCTCCTGCCCGCCATCGCGCTGGCCAGGGCCGAGGTCCGCACCGAGTCCTGATACCGACCACCTGGCCCTGTTGCTGTTGCGAAACTCGTCTGCACGAGTAACGATGACCGCATGGGCGTCGACTGGGGGTTCTTCGCACTGGGGCACGAGCACTTCTTCGCGCCGCCCTGGGCGGAGGCCTCGCCCTGGTTGCGGGGTCTTTTTCCCGATCCCGCGCTGCCCCCGCAGTGGATTTCGAGCGACAGCGGGCCGTGGCGGTCGCACAGTCCTGCCGCCCCGCTCTCGCACTCCGGGTGGAAGGTACACATCTCCGCGCATCCTGATCACGCGGCGAGGTCGGTGCAGGACACCGCCCGCGTGTGTGTCGATCACGGTGTCGCGTTCAAGCACCTCCGCTCGTCCGGACTCGTGCACGCGCTGCAGATGAAGTTCGCGCCCACGGCCCACAGCGGCAAGGTCGTGGTGTGTTACCCCGAGCCGGACGCACTGGAGGATCTGTGCCTGGCACTGGTGGACGCGCTCGACGGTGTCGAGGGGCCGGACATCGTCGGTGAACCCAGAATCGGGACCTCATCGGTGCACCTGCGCTTCGGCGCGTTCGTCGGCGAGTGGCTGGCTACCGCGGACGGCGTGGTACCGGCCATCCGTCGCGGTGGGGAGCTCGAGCACGACCGTCGGGGCTCGGCCGGCGAGTCGCCCGCGCACCCGTTCGCCGATGCCGTGGCGGCCGAGCATCGCCGGACGCTGACCGCGGCAACGCTGCCGCTGCGGGACGCGCGGCTGATTCATCGCACCAATGCGGGTGGCGTCTACCGCGGTACGTGGGACGACGGACGCGCCGTCGTCGTCAAGGAAGCTCGTCATCGCGCCGGCCTCGATCTCGACGGCATTGCTTCACCCGTTCGACTCGCTCAGGAACACACTGCGCTACAACGACTCTCCGGGAGCGGAGTTGCGCCCGAGCCGATCTGGTTCGGAACCATCGGCCCCAGCGACTTCCTCGTGATGCAGGACGTAGGGATCGGAACACTGGTTCATCACGAAGCACGCCGTCATCCCGCCGTCATTCCCGGCCTCGACGTCGAGGACTCGGGGTACGTCGCGTGGACCGACGACGTCCTCGCCGCCGTGCGCCGGGCGCTCGACATCATGCACGCCGCAGGTGTCGCGCACGGAGACGTGCATCCGGCCAATGTGGTGATGCAGGAGGATGGTTGGGCGACGCTGATCGATTTCGAGTCGTGTGCGGTCGACGGAGTCTCGTGCTCGCGCGGGATCGCGGCGGCCGGCTACTCGACCGGAGGACCTCCCACTCCGCAGGGCGATCTCGCAGCCGTAGCAAACATCGCCGACGCCCTGGTGCATCCTGCTGCGGCGAACGCTACATCGACAGCGGTGCGCGCCGACATGCTCGCCGCTGCGCGGGCCGATCTCGAGTTGGCCCCGCACGTGGAGCGACTCCCGGCACCGACCGCCGGCGCACTGGTGGACGGAATATGCCGTTCAGCAACGCTCGACGCGTCGGATTCACTGTTTCCCGTCGACCATCGTCGATTTCACGTACTCGGTGCGGGCTTGTCTCTGCTGTGGGGGACGGCAGGGGTACTCGTCGAACTGCAGCGTTGCGGAGCGGACCGCGCGTTTCTCGGTGCCGGCGTGGAGTGGTTGGCGAAAGCGGCACACGCGGTGCCGCAGCTGGCCTCCGGATTCGGGGACGGTGGACACGGAATTGCCTGGGCGCTCAGCGAACTGGGCGATATTTCGTCGGCCGAGCAGGTACTCACTCGCCTGGACGACGGCCGACCCGACCCCTCGTGCCCGTGGTGGCGAAACGGAAACGCCGGCATCGCTCTCGCCTACGCCCACATCGCCCGGGCGACCGGACGCGACGATCTCCGAGACAGAGCGCTCGAGCTCACCGAGTCCCTACCGACGTCGAGCAGTCGACCCGTCGATCACATCCCGGGAATCGGGTTCGGCGGCGCGGGAGTCGCCTGTGCAGCAGACACTCTCGGTAGATTGCTGGACGGGGATACCGGAGCCGTCTCTGCGGCAGCGCTGGACTGGGACCTGCGCTCGTGCGAACAGCGAGCCAGCGGTTTGTACGGTCGACAGGACAGCGTGCTGCTGCCGTACCTGGGACGCGGCAGCGGAGGTGCGGCGGTGGCCGCCCGAATGTGCGGCATCGAGATTGATGCCGACACGGTGGCCGGACTCTCGGCAGCAGCGGCGACCCCGATCGTGGCGTTCGGCGGACTGTACGAGGGCCGAGCAGGATTGGCCGTCGCCGCACACGCGATATCGACGGGTGAGCACCCGTACTTGCCCGAGCTCACTCGGCGGCTCTGCTGGTCCGTAGGCAACGTCGACGGCAATACCATGTTCATGGGTGACCAGAATGCCCGGTACACAACGGATCTCGCGACCGGAGCCGCCGGCGCACTGATAGCACTCGCACAGGATCCGGTAGCCGCATTCGCGTCGAGCTGCGGGTTCTCGACATGACGGGTGTCATGTTCGCGGTGCGCACCGCGTCATACGGAACACGTGATGGCAGGTACTGCCGCTCGGGGGGTTCACTTCGGCAATATTTTCGGTGTCACATTCACACGAACGAGGGGTCCGATCATGAACATCGCCGAACTGCACGAGCTCACCGTCGACAAGTCCGCCGACTCCATCGACATCGTCGCCGCCATGAGCGGGGTTTCGGTCAACGGCTGGTGCGTCTGACCGATCTGCTCTCCTGCGCCGATAGGGTTGGCCCGGTGATCGATAGTGCGAGTCGATTCCCGAGAAAGCAGCCACCGTGACAGCGCAGATCGGCAGTACCCGTTCCCGCGACAGATACCCCAGCGAGTCCGTCGCTTTCGCTGCGACGTGGCTCGTCGTGGGCCTCATTTCATTCCTCGGGCTCACCAACATCTTCGAGCGTCGCGTCGACACCGGGGGGCCGGTCGCTCTGGTGGCGGCTGCGATCGTCGTGTTCGTCGGCACCGTCCTGGCCCTGGCCCAGTACGCACTCGCTCACAACTACATCGGGCCGAGGCTGAGGATTGCAGGGTGGGTCGCAATTCCGCTCGGGATCGTCAACATCCCGCTGTCGGAAACGTGGGAAACCTGCTGCATTTCCGTTGCTGTCGCCGCAACTCTGGTCCGAGGGCGGTGGGCAGGGCTCGCCATCGGAGGCGTATTCGCGCTCGTCACGGCAGCCACCGTGTACGCCGATCGCGACGACGAGCTGGAGGCCTTCGGAATCTTGTTGGGGACCGTCGGATTGGCCGTGGTCCTGATTGCCTTCTCCGAACTCGCTCGATCACTCATCGCACTTCATGCCTCACGAGAGGAGGTGGCCAGATTGCAGGTGGACGCCGAACGGCATCGAATTTCGCGGGATCTGCACGACGTCATCGGTCGCACTCTCGTGACGGCCCTGTTGCGAAACCAGGCCGCAATTCAGCTGTTCACGGTCGATCCGGAGCGAGCACGGGAGCAGCTCGATCACGTCCATCAGGTTCTCAGTGCCGGTCAGGCAGATCTCCGACGGTTGACGACCGGGCCCATCCTGGCCGACCTGGCCTCCGAACTCGCGACGGTCGAAGCCATGTGCGCCCGACTCGACATCGTCTGCCATGCGGAGGTCGAGCCGCCGGAGGACGAGAACGTCGATCGGGTGTTCGCGGCGATCGTGCGGGAAGCGTCGACCAACATGCTCAAGCATGCGCATCCGCGTCGTTGCTCGGTGCGAGTGGCGGTGGAGTCCGCGTCGCACATCCTGGAATTCACCAACGATGGCATCACCAGGGACGTCGCCGAACGGATCGGTGTTTCAGGTACCGGTATCACTGACCTGACGGGCCAGGTGGCTCGAATCGGGGGGCAGCTCACTGCTGAGTGCAGCACTGACGGAGAATTCGTCGTGCTGGCTCGAATACCGTTGAGCAAGGGAGAGTAAGTGACAATCAGGCTGTTGCTGGCCGAGGACGTGGCACTGCTCGCCGAGGCCTTCGAGGTATTGCTCTCCACCGACCCCGATATCGAGGTCGTCGGGCGAGTGGCCCGTGGAGACGAAGTACGCGGTGCCGCTGCCGAGCTGAATCCCGACATCATCCTCATGGACATCGACATGCCGGGGATGACGGGCATCGAGGCCACCGCCGATCTGCGTGGAGCAGGGGTCGCGATTCCTGTTCTGCTGCTGACCGCGCTACCCGGCAGCGGACATGTGCACGACGCTCTCGCTGCCGGCGCGAACGGCTATCTGCTCAAGTCCACCGATGCACTGCATCTGCTCGACGGCATCAAGGCTGTCGTTTCCAAGCACACTGTGATCGATCCGGCGCTGGCCGCCGAGGCACTGCGCGCCGGACCGAATCCGCTGCGCGACCGTGAATTGGACGTGCTTCGATTGGTCGACGCGGGATTGTCGACCAAGTCCATCGCAGAGCGCCTGTTCCTCAGCCCCGGAACCGTGCGCAACTACCTTTCCAGTGCCATCACCAAGCTGGGCTCGAACAGTCGACTCGAGGCCATCCGCACCGCACGCGAAAACGGGTGGCTGTAGCGGACCTGGTCGTTCACGACCGTCGCTCGTGCGCGGGAAGCCGCCGACCGGATGCGATCGTGAACCTTCAGGTCCGCTCAAGACTCAGCTTCCGTGTGCCTCGACGGCCACGGGCTGCCATTCGCGCCAGTTCGCCAGACGCGACTCGTAGTCCTTTGTCGCGATCTGGAGCGGTGCATCGCCGAAAAAGACTCGCAGTGGCGGCTTTTCGGCATCGATAACCTTCAGCAGTGCCGACCGTGTTGCGCTCGGATCGCCAGGCGTCGCTTGCCGGGCACTGCGCAGTTTTGCAGCCTTGTCGCGAATCGTGTCGTACGCGGCGATGTCGGTGGACTTCTTGGCAGACGGGCCGGACCAGTCGGTGGAGAACCCACCCGGCTCGATCAGCGTCACGTGGATACCGAAGTCTTCGACCTCCTGGGCCAACGCCTGACTGAAGCCCTCGAGGGCCCACTTGGAGGCGTGGTACGCACCGACATTCGGGAACGCGGAGATGCCGCCGATGGACGACACCTGCAAGATGTGGCCACTCCCCTGTTCACGCATGAACGGCAGCGCCGCCTGCGTGACCCACAGCGCTCCGAAGACGTTGGTCTCGATCTGCGCGCGGGCGTCCTCCTCGGAGATCTCCTCGATCATGCCGAACTGGCCGTAGCCGGCGTTGTTGATGACGATGTCGAGTGAGCCGAACGTGTCGTAGGCCTGCTGGACTGCCGCGAAGTCGGCGGCACGGTCGTTCACATCCAGTTCGATCGGCAGAATCGCATCGCCGTACTGCGCGACGAGATCCTTCAAGGTGTCTGTGTTGCGGGCGGTTGCCGCCACGCGGTCGCCGCGCTCGAGGGCTGCGATCGCCCACTCGCGTCCGAACCCCTTGGATGTACCGGTGATGAACCAAGTCTTCGCTGCCATGAAACTCGTCCCTTCGCTACACGGACAAAAGTAGGGACGACGTCCGCTGCAAACGCCTCTCGGCGAGTGGTCGCTCGTAGCGACAAATGGGGTGAGGCCCGGGGCTTGCCAAGCGAACGCCGTCAGGGGTTCCAACGAGGCACCCCCGCCGACTATTCCCCACCCGTCAGCTGTGTTCGGTGATCATCACCGCCATCGTGTTCGGCTCCAACGCCTCGAAGATGTGTGGCACATCGCCGGGGTAGGCGACGTAGTCGCCCGGGGCCAGTTCGACGGCCTCTCCCGTCGGCCCCACCAGGGCTCGTCCTGCACTGAGCACCACATGCTCGACGACATTCGGCGAGTGCGGGTCCGAGCGCCTCGGCTCGCCGACGTCCGCGCTGATCAGGTAGATGTCCCGTCGGGCGTTCGGCGGTGACGACGCCAGCAGCGTTGCTGTGTAGTCCGCTCTGTCCGACGCGAATCTCGGCCCTTCTCCCGCACGGATCAGGCGGACCGACTGCTTCGCGGGCTCGACCAGTCTGGAGAACGGCACGCCCAGTGTGACGCTGAGCGCCCAGAGCGTTTCGAGACTTGGATTGCCGGTGCCCGATTCCAGTTGCGACAGTGTCGATTTCGCGATTCCTGCGCGGCGGGCCACCTCAGCAAGAGAGAGGCCGACGCGTCGTCGTTCCTGTTGGAGGGCTGCAGCGATAGCTGCTATCGGTGGACCGGTATCCGCCATTCGTTCACTCCATCGGTACGTACGTTTGATTTGACGAACACCCTAACATCGTCCACTATAACGATCATGCGTTCGACATGGCGAACCCTGCAGGGGGTCAACATCCGCGACATCGCGTTGGTCTGTCTGGCCGACGCCCTCGTCGGAGCCTCGTTCGGTGCGATCTCCGTGGCCGCCGACCTGCCGCTGTGGCTACCGGTGGTGATGTCACTGGTGGTCTTCGCGGGCTCCTCACAATTCATCTTCGTCGGCGTACTGGCCGTAGGCGGCAACCCCGTCGCCGCAGTCGCGAGCGCTCTGCTCGCCAACGTCCGTCTGGTTCCACTCGGCTTCTCCATCGGAGCTGTGTTCGAGAACGTGTCACCGCTGAAGCGGCTTCTGGGCACGCACCTCATCACCGACGAGGCAGTCGCCTTCACCGTCGTAGAAGAGGACGAGGGCGACCGTCGATCAGCGTTCTGGCTGTGCGGAATCGGACTGTTCGTCACCTGGAACATCGGGGTGCTGATCGGCACGCTCGCCGGTGGCGCGATCACCGATACGGCGGCACTCGGACTCGACGCGGCGTTTCCGGCCATCCTGCTGGGACTGATCATGCCTGCCCTCCGAGACCGAGCTACCCGCAATGCCGCCCTCGTCGGCGCAGTGATCGCCCTGGTCGCCTCGATGTTCCTGCCCAGTGGACTCCCAGTGCTCCTCTCGTTGATCGCCGTCGTTCCGGCCATGCTCTCCACTGCTCCTGGCCCCCAGAAGGAACCCGCATGAACCTCACGATCCCGCTGATTGCACTGATCGTCGGCACCTACGCACTCCGCATCGCTGGGCCGGCACTGCGGACACGCATCACCATCTCGCCGCGCATCGACAGGGTCATGAACACGTCCGTTGCCGTGGTGTTCGTCGCGTTGGTCGCCACCTCCACCCTGCTCGTGGGCAAAGACTTCGCGGGCTTTGCTGCCCCGATCGGCGTCACCGTCGCGGGAATACTCGCCTGGCGAAAAGCACCCTTCGTCGTCATCGTGATCGCCGCAGCAGCAACCACTGCGGGGCTGCGCTGGATCGGCGTCAACTGACCATCCGCACACAAACTACATCCGCCGACGCACCCAAATCCGTCCCGCGCGCTCGCCGACACCGACACCCAAGTCCACTCGATGTGACATTGACCCCCGAAAAGGCCACCAGATGTCACATCGAGTGCAGCGGAACGGGAACAATTGCGACCTAGCCATCGAACCTGTCGTGCACTCCCGATACGGCAACCACCCGATTGCGCCGCATCAGCGATCTCCCCTGCTGGGTGCCATCGACACGGCTTCGCCAGGTCATCGATACCTGGAGCCAACTGACCTGAGCGTCCACTATTTCCCTGCAACCACGGAATCCCGCTCCTCGAGCCAAATTGTGGACACTGACAGCAGTCGACTCGAGCAGCCCGATACCGCCGACGCATGCGCGGACCCACCCGTCCCATGGGGTCACCATCTCCCGTACTGCCCCCATTCCCCGTTCACCGACGCCCCAAGTCCACTCGATGTGACATTGACCCCCGAAAAGGCCACCAGATGTCACATCGAGTACCGGGGAACGGGAACAATGGAGGAGGAACACGGGAAAACGACTGTCGACTTTGGGAGCAGCAATGACCGCGCTGGATGCAGTACGACGACGGTGGCCGAAGACGATGCCTCTGCAGCCGTTGCCGTCGGAGTCGTGGGCCAAGCAGGAGCCCACCTGGAAAGGCGCGAATCCCCAGGTCATCGAGTCCGCTCTCAAGCGCGCAAAGACGCGGACCTCGGGCAACTGGTTCGTGTTCGCCGCCAGTCGCGACATCAAGGCCGACAAGCCGTTCGGTCGTTACGTGGGCACCACCGAACTCGTTGCCTGGCGTGACTCGGCGGGCAAAGTGCACATCGGCCCCGGCGCGTGTCCGCATCTCGGTGCGGCGCTGGACACCGCGAAGATCGAGTGCGACGCGCTGGTCTGTCGCTGGCACGGTCTGGCGCTCGGCCCGAAGGGCAAGGCGGGTTGGCGTCCGGTTCCCGCATTCGACGATGGAGTTCTGGTCTGGGTGCGACTCGACGAGCTCGGCGGTGAGGAGCCGACGCCCGTCCCCGTGGTCCCGATCCGCCCGCCCGCTTCGACCGCCATCGCCGGCGTGGTCACTCTTGTCGGCAAGTGCGAGCCCGACGACATCATCGCCAATCGTCTCGATCCCTGGCACGGCGCGTGGTTCCACCCGTACTCGTTCGCACGCCTGAAGGTGGTCAGCGCGCCCACCGAGATCGACGTGCCCGACGAGGAAGATCGCTTCCTCGTCGACGTGACCTTCAGAGTCAGTCGCGGCGTCGGAGTTCCGGTACGGGCCGAGTTCGTCTGCCCCGGTCCCCGCACCATCGTCATGCGCATCCTCGACGGCGAAGGCGCGGGCAGCGTCGTCGAAACGCATGCGACGCCACTGGCCCCAGCAGCCGACGGCACGCCGCGCACCGCCGTCATCGAAGCCACGATCGCCAGCTCCGATCGCCCGGGCTTCCAGATGGCGCGCAAGGTATCCGGACTCCTGCGACCGGCGATGAACTTCACCGCCGCACGCTTGTGGAAGGACGATCTCGACTACGCCGAACGCCGCTACGAGCTGCGCTCGACGGGCCGCGCCTGAATGGAGCTCTACCACGTGTGCTTCGCCGTGCAGAATCTCGACGCGGCAATGTCGGACCTGTCGGCGACCACCGGTGCACGGTGGCGAGCGCCTCGTACAGGAACGCTGGGCGAGTGGACCTATCGCATCGTATTCTCCATCGCCGCTTCACATTTCGAGTTGATCGAGGGCCCAGCCGGTAGTCCATGGGACTGCACGACGGGCCCTCGATTCCACCACCTCGGCTTCTGGTCCGACAGCATGGACTTGGACCGCACGGCCCTGGACGGCGTCGGACAAACCGTGTTCGATGCCTGCCCACTCGGCCGGCCGTTCAGCTATCACCGGATCGACAGCATCGGAGCAAACATCGAACTGGTCGACCGCTCAGCCGAACCGGGCTTCCGCACTACGTGGGATCTTTGACCACCTGACCCTCGACGAACTCGGCCAGTTGACCGATGACGGTTCCCCAACCGTCGTAGAAACCGTACTCCTCGTGCATCTTTCGATCCTCTTCGTTGCGGTGCATCACGTGGGCGCGGTAATCCGTTCCGTCGGGATGATCAGCGAACGTGATCACCGCGGTCATGAACAACTGCGGTGCGGGCCGCCATCCCTCGACGAGTGAATTCGTGAACACGATGCGCTCACCGTCGTCGACGGCGAGGAAACAACCGTCGATATGAGGCTCGTAAGGCCCCCCGGACTCACTGATCAGTGTGCGGAATGCGCCACCGGGCTTCGGATCCCAGGCATCGACGCGGCACAGCGCGGGAGCGGGAATCCACCACTTCTCGAATTTCGACGGGTCCGTCCACGCACTCCAGACTGCTGCGCGTGGTGCCTTGATGACGCGGGAGATGGTCAGGTCCAGAGCAGGATCGATCGATGTCATTGCGCTTCACTTTCTTTCGAGGTGTCGGTGACGAAGTGTTCGAGGCGATCGGTGCGGGATTCCCAGACGGCCCGCTGTTCTTGTAGCCAGTGACCGGCGACGTCCAAGTTGGCTCGCTCGATCGTGCATGCGCGCACTCGACCGACCTTGCGCGTGCTTATCCAGCCACTTCGCTCGAGCACACGAATGTGCTTCATGAAGGACGGCAGGGTCATGTCGAACGGTTCGGCAAGTTCGCCCACAGTTGCCGGTCCCGACCCGAGCCGACCCAGAACCGCGCGCCGCGTCGGATCGGCCAAGGCTTGGAAGACATCGTCGAGAACTTCCGGATACTGAGCCATGAGGCACACTATCGCCGCATTCATACTTAGCGCAAGGGCTAAGTATCCGAGAGGTCACGTAGGAACTCGACCCCCGCTGCTCCGCAGCACTATTGGAGCTGAAAATTTCTCGAGAAACTGCCCGCAGACTCTTGGCACTCCAAGGGTGAGAGTGCTAATTTCTGTTCTGCACAGTTGAGGAGCGACTCGCCACAGGGGTGAGCGCATCTGCGTACAGGAGGTGGTTGCTGTGCTTCGATTCGATCCGTTCCGTGACGTCGATTCACTGGCTTCGGCGATGCTGGGTGTCTCTTCCGGTTCGGACCGCGCCCCACGATTCATGCCGATGGATCTCTACAAGGTCGATGATCACTACGTACTCAGTGCCGATCTGCCAGGCATCGACCCCGGATCCATCGACGTCGACGTCGATCGCGGCACCTTGACGCTCACCGCTCATCGTTCGGTACCGGAAAGCTCTGGTGTGCAGTGGATTTCCTCGGAGCGCTTCGCCGGAACCTACCGTCGCCAGGTCTCACTCGGTGATGGCGTCGACACCGAGCGTATCGCTGCGTCCTACGACAACGGCGTCCTGTCGGTGACGATTCCGCTCGCAGAGCGTGCGAAACCTCGAAAGATCGACATTGCTCGCACCGAGTCGACCAGCGAGCAGAAGTCCATCGAACACGAGCCGGCCTGAATCGAACCGACCACGACACGGCAGTGGGGGTGATGCGCATGGAATCCGATGCAGTGGTGTGGGCGGAATCGACAGATCGTGAGCGCTGGTGGCGCACGGTGATAGGCGTCGAGACGAGCATGAGGGAATGCTCGACGGCTGATGCGCTCGATCAGTGTCGAGCCGAGCCCCTCGACGACGATCTCTACCCGCATACGCAGCAAGCAGCGTGACGAGAGGGGCCGGCACCGAACACTCGGTGCCGGCCCTCTTCGTCGGAACACTTACAGCGACAACGAGTAGAACGTGCTCGACGGATCCAGCACGTAGCCCCCGAAGGGCGGACACTCGACGAATCCGTGGCGCACATACAGCCTGCGGGCCGCAGCGAAGTAGTCTTGAGTTCCCGTTTCCAGGCTCACCCGGCCGTACCCGCGTCGACGCGCATAGTCGAGCACGTGAACGAGCAGACTCGACGCCACTCCGCGACCTCGCGCCGCCGCCGACGTGCGCATCGACTTCAGCTCGCCGTGATCGGGTGAAAGCTCCTTCACAGCAACGATTCCCAGCAGTGCGTCCACCGCCCAGGCAGTCCACACAGTGACGTCCGGTCCGCTCAGGCCGGACAGATCGAGGGCGTGCACACTCTCGGCAGGCGAGGTGGCGTGCATGTCCGTGAGATGCTCGGTGAGCAGTGCACGGACTTTTGGACGCGACAGATCGTCGACCTCGATCCGCATCTCCGACGTCACCGATTCATGAGCTTTTCGATGGCGTCGAACATCTTGAATCTTCCACTCGTGGGCACTGTTTCGATGTCATGTCCCGCGATACCCCAACTCGACAGAAGGGTGTTGGCAGCCTGCAACCCTGTGGTGGCTGCGCGCTCCATCAACGCCACGGGCAGATCGATGCGGATGCCGTCGCCCGCGAGGACCAGCGCAGGTTCGGGAGTGCGGACCGTAGGCCGCTCGGCGAACGCTCCGAGTCCGAACATGGGGCAGTCGTCTCGCCATTCGGACCGCTCGGCAATCACTTCTGCCGCAGCCGTTTCCGGATAGATCTCGTGCATCCGATCCATCAGTTGCGCGCGGGTGACTTCCTCGGATTCCTCGGCGGCGTAGGCGTGCAGTTCGACGACGGAGCCGCCGGTGCGGGCAGCCCACTGCGCGGCCTCGTCCTCGAAACGTTCGAGCACACTGATGTTGTCGATCGGCGGCATTCCGCCGGTGCCGATGAAGGCTGGGCGATCTGCGTTGACCGGCTTGCTCAGCCACACTCGGTGCACCAGGAACGGCGGTGTGTTCTGCAGCGCGGCAATCTGTTCCCGCCAGGCGGACGTCCCGAGTTCGGTTGATTGCGCGAGCACTCGCTGCAACCCGGCGATGTCGGTTGCGAGGACGACGGCGTCGGCATCGATGATTCCGCCGGCGTCGACGCGGAACTTGCGGAGGCCGCCGCGGGTGATCTCGCCACACGGTGTCGACGTTCTGATCTCGACACCGAGCCCGGTGAGGTACTCACCCAACGGATTCCACAGCGCCTGTGGATACGGGTCACGGGGAACGTCGAAGATCAGCCCCTCGGAAGAACCCAGGAAGTAGATGTGGAACATCATCGCCAGCTCGGCAGCCGACATCTTCTCGGGATCGGCGAAGAAGCTACGCGAGAACACCCCGAACGCCAGATGACGCGCTGCCTCGGGAAAGTTGATGTTGCGCAAAAATTCTGCGGCCGGAGTGGTGTCCAGCTCGTCGAAGGTCTTCGGCACGCTCACCGTCATCAGCGGCAGTGCCGCAATACCGTTGAGGTCGGTGAGGTCCTTCCACCGGAACGTCGGACTACGCTTGACAAACGCGAAGGCGTTGAGCGGCGGCGTATCGGGCAGGCCTTTGAAACCGTCGATCCGGCCGTCGCCGTCGATCAACGGGTAATCGTCCACCGGACGCAACCGAGCCAACCCCGGATCTGTGCGGCGCAACAGGTTTCGGAGGTTGTAGTACTGACGGAAGAACGCGTGGAAGCCGCGGCTCATGGTCGCGGGCGAACCGTCCTCGAGTGTCGTATCCCACCCGCCGACGCGGCCACCGAGGTAGCTCTCGCGCTCGACCACGTGCACCTTCACGCCGCGCTCGGCCAGGGCGGTTGCGGCGCTCAGTCCGGCGATACCGCCGCCGACCACCACCACATGTGGAACGTCGGCCAACTGACCGGCATCGGAATACCCTTGCGGCGCAGCATGGGTGACCTTCTTGGAATCGGTCAACGCTCTTCCTCCGCGGGCCGGGAGCCGAGGAACGTGTGCACCACACCGTTCTGCCATCCGGTCATCGTCTCTCTGGCGACGCCGGTGTAACCCGCGCGCTGCATTCGCCGCATGAAGGCAGAGGCACCGTCGAAGGTCACGACACTGCGCCACAGGTGCCGGTACAGGGTCGCGTCGCGCGTCGCCAGCCAACCGAGCGGAATGATGATGCCCCAACTGACCACGTTCCAGGAGATCCTGGCTCGCAGCGAATCGTGTACCGAGTACTCGTGGAATGCGATGGTCGCGCCCGGGCGGAGCAGCGACAGAAGCGATTTGAGCTCGGTGTCGGGTTCGTCGACATTCCTGATGAGATACGCGGCCAGGATTGCGTCGAACGGGCCGTCGACCCCGTTGACCGCCAGGTCCTCGACACGCGAGTGCACGAACGTCACGTTCGCCGGCCAGTCCTTGCTACGGGCCACCTCGAGCATTTCGGCAGACGCGTCGGCAGCGACGATCTCCGCGTGCGGAGCGGCTTCGAGCAGCGCGGCAGTGGATGCACCCGTGCCGCAACCGATGTCGAGCAGACGCAGGCCCGCGCCGAGATCGGGGATCCGAAGGCGCTGAGCTGACTTGAGCAGGTGTTCGTGATAGCCGGGGTTCGCTCCGACCAGTCGGTCGTACGCCTTCGCGCCGACGTCGAATGCTCCGGGAACTTCGTTACGCGGCAGTCCGCTCTTACCGACCTTCACAGTGCCTCTTCCTTGCTCACGCGGGCAGAGGGCCCACCCTGGACCGTTACGACATCACCGTGCTGCAACTGCCGTCCGCGCCGCACATCGACGTCGCCGTTGACGCTCACCAGACCGTCGGCGATGACGCCCTTCGCCTCGGCACCGGATTCGATGAGGTTGGCGAGCTTGAGGAACTGACCCAATCTGATCGATTCGTCGCGAATGGGGACATCGTGTGTGTCGGACATGGCTCCATCCTGTACTAGCGCGCCGTTCGCTGCTACCAACGAGTCACATCGACGAACGGAACCTCCGCAATCGCAGGCTGTTGCTCACCACGAACACCGAGGACAACGCCATCGCGGCACCGGCGAGCATGGGGTTGAGCAGGCCCGCAGCGGCCAGCGGAACGGCAGCGACGTTGTAGGCGAAGGCCCAGAACAGGTTGCCCTTGATGGTGCTCAGCGTGCGACGTGAGAGCCGGATGGCATCGCCGACGGCCCGCAGATCTCCTCGCACCAAGGTGAGGTCACTGGCCTCGATCGCCACATCGGTGCCGGTCCCCATCGCGAGGCCCAGGTCGGCCGTGGCCAGCGCGGCCGCGTCGTTGATGCCGTCGCCGACCATCGCGACGACTTTGCCCGACGCCTGCAACTCTCGAACGGCGTCGACCTTGCCCGACGGCAACACGCCTGCGATGACCTGGTCGATTCCCACCTCGGCAGCGATGGTCCGGGCGGCGGCCTCGTTGTCTCCGGTCAGCATCACCGGAGTCAGGCCGAGTGCCCGCAGTTCGGCGGCGGCCTGCTTCGAGGTCGGCTTGACCGAGTCGGAGACCACCAGCACCCCGCGGGCTTTGCCGTCCCACCCGAGCGCGACGGCTGTCCGGCCCTGGTGTTCGGCGGTCTCGAAGGCGTCGGCCAACTCTGCCGGCAGGGGCATCGACCAGTCGGCCAGCAATGTGCGACGGCCGATGACGGCAGCGCGCCCATCCACGACGCCCTGCACCCCCAGGCCCTCGAGGCTGGTGAACTCCTCGACAGCCGTGGACTGGGTCGAACCCGCGATGGCCCGGGCGATGGGATGCTCCGAACCCGATTCCAACGCTGCCGCCACGGCACGGACAACGTCCTCGTCCTCACCGTCGGCCACGTGCACCGAATGCAGTGTCATCTCGCCGGTGGTGACGGTGCCGGTCTTGTCCAGTACGACGGTGTCCACGCGTCGGGTGGATTCGAGAATCTCCGGGCCCTTGATCAGAATCCCGAGTTGCGCAGCCCGGCCGGTGCCGACCATGAGCGCGGTGGGGGTGGCCAATCCGAGCGCGCAGGGGCACGCGATGATGAGCACTGCCACCGCAGCGGTGAACGCTCCGGCTGCGGAACTGCCTGCACCGAGCCAGAACCCGAGCGTGGCGACCGAGATCGCGATGACGATCGGTACGAAGATGCCGGAGATGCGATCGGCCAAGCGCTGTGCCTGAGCCTTACCCGTCTGCGCATCCTCGACTGCCTTCGCCATCTGCGCCAGCTGGGTATCCGATCCGATTCGGCTTGCGCGCACGACGATTCGGCCACCGACGTTGACCGTCGCACCGACCACGGCGTCGCCGATGCCGACCTCCACGGGCACGGATTCACCCGTCAGCATCGACCGGTCGACGGCCGAGGACCCACTCTCGACGGTGCCGTCGGTGGCTACCTTCTCACCCGGACGAACGACAAACAGATCTCCGACGGCCAACTGATCGATCGGAATCTGTTGTTCTTTATCACCTTTCAGGACGGAGACCGTCTTGGCACCGAGGTCCATGAGGGCGCGCAGCGCCGCCCCGGCCTGCCGCTTCGATCGACTCTCGAACCAGCGACCCGCCAGAATGAACGTGGTCACCCCCGCCGCGGCTTCGAGGTAGATATTGCCTGCGCCATCCGTCCGCGCGATCGTGAACTCGAACGGATGCGTCATACCAGGTGTGCCCGCGGTGCCGAAGAACAGTGCGTAGAGCGACCACCCCAGCGCCGCAAGGGTTCCCATGCTGACGAGGGTGTCCATGGTCGAGGTACCGTGCCGCAGGTTGGTCCACGCGGCACGGTGGAACGGTAGAGCCCCCCACACGACGACGGGAGCAGCGAGCGTCAGCGACAGCCACTGCCAGTTGGTGAACTGGAAGGCCGGGATCATCGCCATCGCGATGACCGGAAGGCTGAGCACTGCCGAGACGATCAACCGCTGTTTCAGCGGATCGGTAGGGAGTTCGTCCGCGGGCTCGGCGGCAGGCAGCGTGGCGGTGTAACCGGCGGCTTCGACGGCGGCGATCAGATCCTCGGTGGCCACGCCGTCACTGGTGACTCGCGCCTTCTCGGTCGCATAGTTGACCGTCGCCGATACCCCGTCGAGCTTGTTGAGCTTGCGTTCGATGCGATTGGCGCACGACGCACAGGTCATGCCGCCGAGGATCAGCTCTGTTTCCTGACTCATGCCTGCCCCTCCTGTACCTCGATGGTGAATTCGGCTGTGTGCACGATGCCCCCGTGCTGGAAGTCCAGATAGAGCGCATATGTTCCCGCCGTGGGCGCGTCGACGGTGAAGTCGACCGTCGGGCCCGGCGGCCCTTCTTCGGGGTGTACGTGCAGGTACGCCAGGTCGTCGGCCCGCAGTGCCACCAGATGTCCGTAGGCACCGAGGTACGGCTCGAGATCGGTGACCTCGCGTCGGTTCTGCTCGATCGTCATGGAAACGGTGGAGTTCGTGCCCGCGGTGACTGCACCGGCGAGCGTCACGTTGTAACCGTCGACACTCGATGTCACATTCGGTGGACTCAGGGGCTGCGGCCGATAGTCGCCAGGAACGGTCAGCTCGGCTCCGAGGGTGATGTTCTCACCGCCGGCCGGCGTGAAATCAGCGAACAGTCGGTACGGGCCGGGCGTAGTGAGATCGAGAGCCGTCGACCATGTTCCCGACGCGTCACGCATCGGATGTACGTGTTGGAAGTCCGTCAGATCGCGTCGCACGACAATGAGGTGCAGTTCCTTGGTGTGCATGTCGTCGTAGTCGGCCAGAGCAGCCCCGTCCGGTCCCCGGATGGTGAAGGCAACCGGTACGGCCGGGCCGGACTCGACGACGGATCCATCGAGCTCGAGGGTGTAGCCGTCCTGGGTGGCCTGGAGCCCGGCCGGAATCGATGTCTCCTCGTTGTGCTCGTCGTGACCGGTGTGTGACTCGGCCGCCGTTGCCGGGGCCGCTGGTCCGATCGTGTCGCCGACGAACAGTGCCGCGAGAAACAGAAATGCAATCCCCACGAAGAATCCGACGAGTTTGGTGGGGGCGTCGAGTTCCTGCCGTCCGAAGTTCATGGCACTACCCTACCCCCCCAGGGTATCTAAGCGGTAGTTCCGAGGTGCATCTTGTAGCCGACGTGGGAGTCGACGAAGCCGAGACGGGTGTAGAAGCGATGCGCGTCCGTGCGACGGACATCGGAGGTCAGCTGGACCAGAGCGCATCCCCGCCGGTCGGCCTCGTCTATCGCCCACCTGATCAGCGCACCGCCCAGTCCCCGGTTGCGCCACCGAGCGTCCACTCGCACCGCTTCGATCTGCGCCCGCAGCGCTCCCCCGCGCGCCAGCCCCGGAATGATCGTCAACTGCAGTGTTGCCACCACCTCGTCACCGTCCACCACCACGACCTGGAGGTTCCGTGGATCCGACGAGATGTCATCGAGAGCGGCGCGATACCCATCCATGTTGTCGGCGGACTCCCGCGTGACACCCAGCGGGTCGTCGACCAGCAATGCCACGATCGACTCCAGGTCCGACGCAACCGCCTCACGCACGACGCACGTCGACCCGTCGGTCATGTCGAATTCCGTCGGTGTCATTCGGGGGTGAATTGTCATGCGCACGACGGTAAATCATCCGCTTTGTAACGCGAATGACCCCGAGGACGAAATGCCGGGTAACCCACTGGCAACTGCAGTCGGGAAATTCGGTGTCGGGCCGTGAGCGATGGGGATCGAAAACATGATTGTTGGCAAGTCGAAGCGAGTGCGCGTTGCCTTGAGCGCGTTCGCAATCGGAGCACTCGGTGCCGGAGTGGTCATCGCCGCACCGTGGTCCACGTCGTCGACGACTACCGAAGCGTCCATCGAACTGGTGTCGACGGCAACGTGCTACGACATGGTCAGCATCGCCATCGGCGGCCGCGGCGACACGCCCCGCGAGGGCGTCAAGTGGCTCACCACACCCGACGGCGAACGACTGCCTGCCGCGATGTCCGGCGACTACTCCAGCGACTGGATCGACCAGGCCGTACGCGCGCCCAACAACGGCAACGTTGTTCCGGATTCGTACGCCGCGGTGTACGTCGAATACCCCGCCGATCTGTCGAGCTACGAGAACGCTGTACAGACCGGTGTCACCAACTCGCAGACCATCATGAAGTCCATCACGGCGTCCTGCCCCAAGACGCGGTTCGCCATCGTCGGCTACAGCGAGGGTGCCGACGTCGCCCGCCGCACCGCCATGGAGGTCGGCAACCAGGTCGCCGCGGCCGACGGCACGTACGGAATCGTCGATCCCTCGCAGGTCGTTGGTGTCGTCATCTTCGCCGACGCCGGCCGCGTCTCGGGAGAAGGCCCCTTCCCCGGTGCCGAGAACCCGTTCAGCAACCCCGACGGCTTCGACACCAAGTACCAGAACGGCAACACCGCAATTCCCGGACAGGGCGCACTGCCCGGCACGTCCGGCGGATTCGGAGCGCTCGACGGCCGAGTGGCGTCCTTCTGCTCCGACGGCGACCTCACCTGCGCACTGCCGGAGAACACGTCACTGATTCACTTGGCCGCCAACGTCGGTCGCCAGGTCAATGCCGACGCGCTGCAGAACGAGCAGCTCACCCCCGCCACCGGTGCAGATCTCGCACTGGCCCTGGGGCGCATCGCAGTCAACGCCTTCAACGACATCGCCTCGCAGCCCAACTGGATGCAGAGCGACGAGACGTTCCTCGACGTGCTGATCAAGGTGTCCGAGCCCAACTACAAGCCCGGTACCGTCACCACTCCCGTCTCGGCCAAGGTCGACGGCGAGCAGGAGCCGATCGAAACCGGTCAGATGGTCGACCTCGTGTACCTGCCGCAGAAGATCTTCCGCGAGATCACCGGCTTCATCTCGTCCAACCAGAACACCGTTCCGGTGATCATGAACGATCCTTACGGCCTGACGTTGGGGCCCGGATCGGGACACCACTTCGATTACTGGCGTGACGCCGATGCCGCCAACGGCAAGCCCTTGACCTCGGTGCAGTACGCCGCGGCATGGCTGACACAGCTGGCAGAGCAGGCCAACAAGGGCGAGCCGGTGAAGACCAAAGAGGTTCAGGAGAAGGCCGGACGGGCAGCGATCGAAACGATCGTGGCACCCGCGACCACCTCGGCAACGCCGACTCCGACGGCCACGACGACCGCACCGGTCACCACCAGTCCCGCAGTGACCACCACGGTTCCGGTTGCGCCTGCACCCGCCGCAGAAGCACCGGCACCGGCACCGGCGTCCGAGCCGGTCACAACCCCCGAGTGCACCGTCCCCGTCGAGGGTGAGACCCCCGTCGAGGGAGCGCCGCCGGTCTGCGTCACCACGACCGAGACACCCGCTGCAGTAGCTCCCGAGACTGCGGTTCCGACCACGACGGCGGCGGTTCCTGCACCGTAGGTGGACGGAAACTCGTAGTCCGCTACGAAGTTCCGCTCACGACGGTGGGTCTGCGCATCAACAGCGCGCAGGCACCCGTCATCACCGCAACAACCACGAGCCCGGCCACCGACAACACCAGGTGGTCGGGCTCGCTTGTGCGCGTGGCGACTGCGCGGTCGTAGGTCGAGGCCACCTGAGAGGTTGCGGCATACACCACCACCGGCAGAGTCATGGTGAACAGCGCGGGCAGCGAGAGTGCCAGTGAACCCGGTGAGGTCGTCAGAGCGGACACCACCACGTACGCGGCGACGAACGGCAGAATGAATTCCGTTCCTGTCGGCACCTCGAAGTAGCCCTCGACAACTCCCGCAACAGCGATCAGGAGCAGCACGCCCAGCCCGACATACAACTGCGGCCACCGGTAGCCGATCCCCGCACCGGCGATTAACAGTGCTGCGCTCAGACACAACTGAGCGACGTCTCCCGCGGCAAACCCGAAGGTCCCGAGGGCAGTCGCGGACACCCCGAACAGCACCAGCAGCAGACGACCGTCGCGACCAGGGAGGAGGAACGACGCCAGCATCGCGATAACTGTCATACCGAAGAGTGCGCCGAGCCACTCGACGCTCCGGCTGTAGTGACCTGCAGCAATCCAACTCAGGACTCCCGCTGCGACGGGCAGTGGAATGCCGACCAGCAGAATTCGCCGGGTCTCGTACGGCTGTAGCTCCTCGCGGCGGTGCGCCAGGAACAGAGCAACAGCCGTGCCCGACGCGACGATCACCATCACTATCGCCCGCTGCGGGCTCACGTCGTCCTCGGCACCGACCACATCCCAGATGAACACGGGACCGTCGTTCGCCTCCAACAGCGCATCCAGTGCACCACCGAGCAGACCGGCACCGAGGACGGCAACTGCCAACGCGGCCTGTGCAGCGCGTTGCCGCCCCGCCAACACTGCAGCCGCGGCGAGTAATGCACCGGTGGCCAGTGCGCCGGCCCAGTGGCCGAGCAATCCGGTCACCATTCCGACGGTCTGGAACACGATGACGAGCACCGCTGCGATCGCCACGACGATCGAGGTGTGTGCGCTCGCACGTGCCAGCCCGACCGAGGCCACGCAGGCAGAGATCGCAACGACGGTCAGCCCGTTGACAATTGCCCAGAACGAATGGAATTCCGCGGTGCTGCTCAACAGGGAATCGAGCGGGCCGATGTCACTGATGGCATAGCCGACGACAAAACCGGCCAGGAGCATCGACAGTACTTTCATACTGCCGATCATGCCGTCAGCCGAATTTCACTCCCTGCGCCAGGGGCAGTTCGTTGGAGTAGTTGACGGTGTTGGTTGCACGGCGCATGTAGGCCTTCCATGCGTCCGAACCGGATTCGCGTCCGCCGCCGGTTTCCTTCTCACCACCGAAGGCTCCGCCGATCTCCGCACCGGAGGGTCCGATGTTGACGTTGGCGATGCCGCAGTCGGAGCCGGCGGCAGACAGGAAGCGCTCCGCTTCACGCAGGTCGGTGGTGAAGATCGACGACGAAAGTCCCTGCGGCACATCGTTGTGCAAGGCGATCGCCTCGTCGAGGGTCTCGTACGTCATGACGTACAGGATGGGCGCGAAGGTCTCGTGCTTGACGATGTCGGTCTGCGCGGGCATCGTCACGATCGCGGGCTGAACATAGAACGAGTACTCGTCGACCACGTTCACCCGCTCGCCGCCGACCACCACGGTTCCGCCGTCGGACACTGCGGTCTCGAGGGCCTTCCGATAACCCGAGAAGGCACCAGCATCGATGAGGGGGCCCACCAAAGTGTCACTGGCCAAAGGAGATCCGATCGACAGCGTCTCGTACGCCGCAACCAGCTTGCCGACCAGTTCGTCCGCGACCGAGGCGTGCACGATGACGCGTCGAAGCGAGGTGCAGCGCTGACCTGCCGTGCCGGCGGCCGAGAACACCAGTCCGCGCGTCGTCAGATCGAGATCGGCCGACGGCGTCACGATCGCCGCGTTGTTGCCGCCGAGTTCGAGCAACACCCGGCCGAATCGTTCGGCAACCCGCGGGGCCACGGCCCGGCCCATTCTCGTCGAACCGGTAGCCGACACCAGTGCGACGCGTGAATCGTCCACCAGCGCTTCGCCGGATGCGCGGCCACCGACCACCAACTGCGCGATCTTGGGGTCCACGCCTGCCGCAGCGGCAGCACGCTCGAACAGTGCCTGCACTCCGACGGCAGTCAACGGAGTCTTCTCCGACGGCTTCCAGATGACGGTATCGCCCGCGACGAGCGCGAGGGCGGTATTCCAACTCCACACCGCAACAGGGAAATTGAAGGCGGTGATGACGCCGACGACTCCGAGCGGGTGCCACTGTTCCATCATGCGGTGCCCGGGCCGCTCGGTGGCAATGGTGTTGCCGTAGAGCTGACGTGAGAGTCCGACGGCGAAGTCGCAGATGTCGATCATCTCCTGCACCTCACCGAGGCCCTCGGAGACGATCTTTCCGGCCTCGATCGACACCAGCGCGCCCAGATCTTCCTTGTGCACCCGCAGTAGTTCGCCCAGTTCGCGGATCACCTGACCCCGTACCGGGGCAGGCACCTGCGACCACGACACGAACGCGGTGTGCGCGTCGGCGATGACGCTCTCGACGTCGGCTGCGGATGCGGATGCCAGCGACGCCAGGTTTCCGCCGGTGATGGGCGAGCGCGCGACGATCGCGTCGGGTCCAGCGGGAGCGTCGAGCGCGATCGTCGCACCCAGCCGGTCGAGGATGGCGCGAGTGCGCACACTCAACTCGTCGTGGGTGATGGATGCAGACATGCGCGTACACCTTCCGTGGAGAGAACCGAACCGTCGGAGATCAGCCTACCGATGAGGGTCACAACCGTATAATTTCCTGCGTATTGGGCTTGCTTACGGAATATTAACGCGTATCTTCGACGTCATGACGCAAGTATTACAGCGCACCGGAGTGACGATCGACGCCTCCAACGTTCGCGACGTGATCGGTGAACACCTACTGGCCGACGGTTTCGAGCTGGTTCTCGACCTCGATGCCTCGACCGGTTCCACCCTGGTCGACGCCAGGGACGGCACCCGCTACCTGGACCTGTTCACGTTCTTCGCGTCCAACGCCCTGGGCATGAACCATCCGGCCCTGATCGACGACCCCGAGTTCCGGGCGGATCTGATGCAGGCGGCGATGAACAAGCCCAGCAACTCCGACATCTACACCGTGCCCATGGCCCGATTCGTCGACACGTTCGCTCGTGTTCTCGGTGACGATCGATTGCCACACCTGTTCTTCGTCGAAGGCGGTGCACTGGCGGTGGAGAACGCGTTGAAGGTGGCGTTCGACTGGAAGTCACGCTGGAACGAGGGGCACGGCATCGATCCTTCGCTGGGCTCGCAAGTGATGCACTTCGAGCACGCGTTCCACGGCCGCTCGGGTTACACGATGTCGCTCACCAACACCGATCCGAACAAGGTCGCTCGCTTCCCGAAGTTCGACTGGCCGCGAATCCCGTCCCCGTTCATCAGATCCGACGCGAACATGGACGAACTCGAGAACGCGTCGTTGGCGGCAGCCCGCCTGGCCTTCGAGGCCAACCCGCACGACATTGCCTGCGCCATCATCGAACCCATCCAGGGCGAGGGCGGAGATCACCACTTCCGGCCCCGCTTCCTGCAGAAGTTGCGAGACCTCTGCCACGAGTTCGACGCCTTGTTCGTCATGGACGAAGTTCAGACCGGTGCCGGAATGACCGGTACAGCATGGGCTTTCCAGCAGCTCGACGTCGTTCCGGATATCGTCGCCTTCGGCAAGAAGGTGCAGGTCTGCGGCGTCATGGCCGGCGGCCGTGTCGACGACATCGACGACAACGTCTTCGCCGTCAGCTCTCGCATCAATTCGACGTGGGGTGGCAATCTCACCGACATGGTGCGGTCGCGTCGAATCCTGGAAGTGGTCGAGTCCGAGAAGCTCATCGACCGCGCCGGCAAGCTCGGGGTAGTGCTGCTGACCATGCTGGAGGAGTTGGCAACACGACACAACGTGGTCTCCGAGGTCCGCGGACGCGGTCTGATGTGCGCCTTCTCCCTGCCCGACGCCGCCACTCGCGACCGAGTGATCGAGCTGTTGCGTACCGAGGAACACGTCCTCGCCCTCGGCTGCGGCGACACCGCGGTGCGATTCCGCCCCGCACTGACGATCACCGAAGCCGAGCTGACCCAGGCCGTCCAGTCCATCGATCGGGTGCTGAGCATGCTCTAGCGCTCGGGCTCGATGTCTTTCTGCACCAACCGAATCTGGGACGTCGGAATGACACCGGGACGGAAGTAGAAGTTCTCCGGCGACTGCACGAGATCACCGTCTTCGACGCCACTGACTTCCCAGACATCGACCGGTCCACCGGTGTTGTTCATGCCCACGAACCAATCACGTTCCCACGCATCGGCTGCGAGAAAGCAACCTTCCTGCTCGGGCTGATAGCTACCGGCGATACCGCGAGCGGCACCCATTCGACGCCAGTCGAGTCCGTGCCGTCGAATCGACTCACGGTTGAGTACCGAGGTCACGTGATAGCGAATGGTCATCGGCACAAGCTAACAACGGGACACGATGGGGTACAGCGATTATTGACACATAGGAGGCCACAACACCTCCTTCGCGGACACCGCACCGCCCATCCGGGGACGACAGCCGTCATTTTACTGACGAGCCATCTCGACGACGTCATCTTCAGTGGGCGCACTCGAAGTGTGGAGGGTCAGACACATCGGTGTCTTTATCTTCTTGAACCGTCCGTTGTCTACACCCTCTAAAGATGCGAAGAATGTGCCCGCCGGGAGCCTACCGATTCCCTCCATCGAACTCTGCCTCGACTTGGCAACTTCCTCGGCAGCCTGTGTCTGGGCGGGAGCGGTCAATTTACCGAAGAATTGAGTGGATGCATTGCCTGGAATTTTGTTGTCCAACCCTTTGGGGGCCTGGGTCGCAAAGATCATGCCGAGGCCGTACTTCCTCGCCTGCGATACCAAGGCGATCGTGCTTTCCGAGGAGACTCTTTGCTTACCAGCAGGTACGAAATTCTGGGCTTCGTCGATAACAAGCAACCCGCCAAGTGGCTTGTCAGAGGGGTTCTTCCTCAACCAGGAGAACAAAGCCATTTCTAACTGGTTTACGAATCCTTCTCTCTGGAGATCCGACTGCAGTCCAGAAAGGTTTACTATCGAGACCCTGGCCTTGAAGCCGCTAGCCGGCCTGAGGAGTTCGCCGGGATCAGCGGCTGTACCGGACTCACCGAACATGGGATCGATGGAGATCTGCGCCTTCAGATTCTGAGCCAGACCTCGGGCTAAAGTTCCTGCATCGTCCAGATCGCTGACATCATCCGGCAAATCTGACAGCAGATTAATGAAGTCATTGAGGCCGCCCGAATTGCCGCGTCCAAACCAACGGAGCGCTTCCTTGAGTACCGCGCGACCGTGCATTGCCTTGTTCGAGGTTCCGGTAACAGCGCGTGGTGAGAGTGCGGAGTACGCAGAGTCCACCGCACTTTCGAAGAGTTCGTTGTCATCTCTGATCGCGGCGAAGTCCGGTAGCGGATGAAACATCAACGGTCGGCCTGAAGACCGGTTCGGAGTCCAAACTTTCACATCTGTGGTCTCGAAGAACAGCTTCCTCTTGATGATGTCATCGTCGTGGTGGACTGTCGAGTCCGATGGCCAAGGTTGGCTGAGACGCGCAAGATCATTATTCGAATCAATAATGATGGACGACACGCCCTGAAGCGCACACTCTTCCACGATGCGACGGATCAGAACGGTCTTCCCCGACCCCGAGCCTGCAAAGATCGCAGTGTGCTTCCGGAGTGCACTGAGTGGCAATTCGATTGGCATACCCGACGACGTAAGACCCAGCGTTATCTGAGCCTCCCCCTGGGTGTCCTCTGCGACTGCCGCGGCCCTCGCAGGGTTGGGACCACTCGAAACGGCCGTCGACTCCGCCGTCGAGATCATGTCGCGGAAGAAGCTGATTTCGGACGCGGGCTTCCGAGACGAGATCCATCGGCCAAGGTCGGCGTTCTTACCGGTTAGGAGAGCGCGAAGTGCGACAAGAATTCTGATGTCGCCCTCGGTAAATGGACGAGTCTGTCCTCCGGCGTTGTGAAATTTTAGAACTGTCTGTGCCGTCTGCGGACCCGATGGCCACGGATCATTTCTCAATAGCATCACGGTGCGGTTGGGCAACTGCTGATCGAGGTTTGCGTAGTCACTGGCCTTCTGAATCTTACTGGTTGCACTCGTCGGGCTTGCTGTCGTCACGATGCGGAAGTACCACTGGTACGTCTCCTGATCCGCGTCATCGGTGCGGCTGATCCGACCGTGCACCGAAGGCTTACTACTAGGGACGGCGTCCGGGCTCCACGTCTGATCCGAACGTGTCGACTGCTGCACCAAGACCCGGAACCCGGACAACAGAAGTGTCGGAAATGCCGAGTCTTGCTTCTTGCCGTCCAGTACATCCGCAATGTCGGCCGTGGCCTTCAAAGCATCGAATTCGTCATCGAGTTTAGTAAGTGCCGAATCTGTCGGATCCGACTTACGCGTTGCCGGAGTCGGATCCTCGACAGACGTGTTCTGGAAGGCCAGAGTCTTCATGTCCGTCACTGTGTCGGTGTTGAGACAATGCCGAATGTGCTTATCGATGTTCTGCAGCAGCGAACGAGGTGTGTAGTTCTTCGCCTCACCAAACGCCACATCTGCCACCGGCCATGTCGCGGACGGAGCGTCGTAACCAACCTGGCGGAAGCACGTTTGGAATCGGTGCTCGACCATCGTTCGGGCAAAGTCCGAGTTTGGGATTCTCTGTAGAGGTGCCGCCTCTCGAAATCTATCGCGTACTGTCGCGGTCGCTCGATTCTCGATCTGTGTCCAGGCTGCTGGTAGGCATGCAACCACAGTGACCGTCCTGTGAAGGTTCTGTCGCATCGACATCAGTCCGTGCGCGAACCCTTCGAGCGCGTGGTCGTCCGAACCCCCTCCATCCTGTCCGGTCGACTTGGTCGAACTGCCGATAACCGTATCGATCTGATCTACCGCCATGACCGAAGGACCTGTGAGCGCCAGCAATTGCGAGATGCTTTCCACCACATCTTGATCCGTCATGGTTACCCGCTGTATGCCCCACGGCTTCAATGATTCGAGAACTGAACTGTCGGTCTCGTGAGGCTGTAGAAGGATGTAGCCGAGATCGTTGACGTCCTGGTCCTCCGCGGCTGCCAGCACAAGCGCACGAAGGGTGTTCTGCGCTCGCCGACGATACTTTGCATGCACCTTGAAGACTGCTGCAATGAATGTGTCGAGTTGTTCTTTGTCCAACGGCGCTTGACCGACAATGGGTGCCCGCTCACCCTCCGGTATTGCTGCCTGTTCCGAAAGACGCCACAGCATTTCCTGGAGCTGCGATCGCTGGGTCTGCACAACGGGGCGACTGAAGTCCTCGAGGACCGTGTTCAAGATCGTCGACCAAAACCGCTCTCCGCTGAGCATGTCCACGAGGAAGAAATACCCACGCTGTTCTTGCACACTCGCACGGATCTCGCCGAGCAGGTGTGTCTTGCCCGCACCTGCGGGACCTGGAATCACTACCCCCAGAGGGCTCTTTGTACGGGTGAGTTCGGTATCGCCGAAAGCCGCCATGACCTCGCGATAGGCATGCTCGTGCAGACCGCCGACATGCACGTCGGACTGCGACTCCCAAATATCATCGGGCGTCGTTGCCCAGTCGAGCCGGATGGACTCAAGAGCACGCCGCTGGTCACGGTTCATCGCGTTGGCTCGATCGCGAGAAGATGGGTGAGCTGAGTGCCAACAAGAACGGCGGCAAGGCGGTCTTCGTCAGTCAACGTTTTTTGGTTCTCTTCGGGGATCAGGCTGACTCCTTCATGCTGCTGCAACTCGACAAGTGCTGTATCGAGGCTCTCTCGGTCCACATCAGACAGAGCTTCGCGGAGTGCTCGCAAACCAACCCAAGCGCCGGGGCGGGATGCGAGCGCCTCGTATGCTGCTCGAATTCCTTTCTCGATCGAAGTTCGACCGAACAGCTGTGCCGCAACGAGCCCTCTCGGCTCCAAAAAGCGCTCGACACCTCGGAGCACGGTAAACAAGACACGGGTTGCCGGGTTCGAACCATCGGGAGCATCCGCGACGAAGAGGTTGGTGCAGTACTCCCAGCCTTTGGCCGTCAGCGTTAACTCGATGAACCGATTCGGTTTCGCAGATTCGATCAGTCCGAGCTTTACCAGTTTTGTCCTGCTGCCAGCGTCGAGTACTGGACCGAAGTTCTTCAGATCGGCATTCTTGACTACCCGATCTTCCGACATCAGAACAAGCAAGACCAGGATTTCGTTTTGAGTCAGGTCGGCGGTACTCATCCGGTGTAATTCCTCACTGTTCGCGGGTTGCGGAGTAAAGCGACTGCAGTACGGATCTGGTCGAGAACCGCAGTCAGGTCATGCAAGACTTGGCCGTTGGTGTAACGCAGTGTCACGTATCCGCGGAGTTGGAGCATGTTGTCACGTTTGCGGTCTGAAGCGTACTTGCCCACTGCACGATGCTCGTCCCCGTCGATCTCGATGACCAAGGCACTGTCCTGCCACACCAGGTCGACCCGAATGGGTGAAGTGAGCTGTGTCCCCACTCTCAGGGTTTTGTTCCACTCCCGGTCGTAGGCCCACAGCTCCTTGGACAGTGCTTCTTCCAAGATGCACTCGACATCACTGTCGGCGCGCGGCGAACCAGACTTCGGGACAGACCGTCCCGGGGGCTGCGGCGGCCTTGCTGTCGTCGTTGATTCAGGAATCCTCAACTCCCACTGAGTAAATCGCTCGACCACACTGTCGGTCATCCACACACCCATACGGCCGTGGCGTGAAAGCCAATCGGCTGCAAGTTCGAGGTCGCGACCCGCAGGTCCTTCACCCTCGACGTGCACTAGCAAGGCCAGACCGGGCCGGTCTGATCCTCGCTTTAGGATCCGGGAAAGCTGCTCGGTCTGGATCTCACGTGAGAAGCCAGCGGTGGACGAAGGTGAGCCCAATGCAGTCCGAGTGAGTGCACACAGGTAAGGCGCAAAGGCACCCGTGCGAGTCGATTCACGACGCGCCAGATCATCGGCAGCCAAGAGTGACTGAGCAGTGAGATCGCCTAGTTCGGCGGCCCCAGGCAACCAGGCTGGAAACATATCGATAGCGGTTTGTTCCAGCAGGCCAATGACGTTGCCCACCAGATTGCGAAACCCCACATCGACGTCTGATTTGTAGCCGAACACCAGCGGACAATCTTCAGGCAGGGGGTCAAGCGCCCGCTCCAGAGCATCAAAACTGTTGCCAGATAGCTGAATGGGCTTATCAAGAGGTAGCTGCGACCAACTCACGGCTAGCAAATTACGTAGGCCTCCCGCACACATTCGATGACAATGGATCGGCTATGTGGGGGGCAGCGATCCGGCATGGTGGCTGACTGTACGTGTGGATCAGACCAGGTGAGCGCCCGCAGTCGATGCCGACCCATGTCAAGTCATTCAGTTGGTTGTATTGGCGCACCTTGCGTCTGAGCAATCGGGAGACGCCCAGTGGGGCGACGTGCAATCAAAGCCTCCTCCAGGGGGGTTTGGGGACGAGGGGCGGGCCCGTGTCAGGCTTCCCTTGACAATATGACCGCCCAGCGTCAGGCTGTACCTGACACAGGAGGTCGATCATGGATCCCATCACCCTCGCCATCGAGGCGGATATCTCTGCTGCATCGCGGGCAGTCGTGACAGCAGCGGCCATCGAGGCCGGACGGGTTGCCGACGAGATCATCGGCACAGGTCCCCTGCCTGGAACACCGGAATGGGATGCCGAGCAATCGACCGACCTGCCCGCGCGACGCAGCCTCGCGTGGCATCTGTTGAGCCTTCGTGTCCAACTGGCGGCAGGACTCGATGGCCTCGAAACCGTTGTGGTGCTGCGGGTTCAGGGTGCAACGTGGGCGACCATCGGCACTGCTGTCGGCATGTCGCGGCAGTCCGCGCACGAGCGGTGGGGTGCCCGATCGGCGGCCGTTCTCGATCCCGTCGGCGACGGACTGCCCGAGATCGTGCCGAACGACGACCCGACCTGAGCTACAGCAGCATCCTCGCAGCACCTGCTGCCACGGCGTCTGCTGCTCGCTGGAGTGCGGGCGAAGACAGCGACCACTGCTGCCAGTACAGCAGCACGTCGTCGATTCCGTTGTCGTCGAAGCACTTCAGCGAGTCACGGGCCTGAAGGTCGGGGATCATGCCCCATCCGAAGCCGAGGTCGACGGCCCGCGCATAGTCCGCGGACGCCGGCACCAGATGACGCGGCGGCTCGTGCGGTCCGACACCGAAACGCTGTAAGTAGTTGTCCTGCAACCGGTCGTCGGCGTCGAAGACCACCACCGGGGCGGCACGTAGCGCCACGGCCGTGACCCCTGCAGAGAACCATCGTTCGACGAATTCAGGCGTAGCCGACGGCCGGTAGCGCATCGCACCGAGGCGTCGAACGGTGCACCCACGAACCGGATCGGCTACCGATGTTATTGCGGCGGAAACGATCCCGTCGTGCAGCAGTTGAGCGGTACGATCCTGATCTTGCCGATGCAAGTCGAAGGTCGTGTGGGACGCCAGTGGCGCGAGCACAGGCAGTACCCAGGTCGCCATCGAATCCGCATTGACGGCAATGGAGACAGGAGCGGCGATTCCGTCGTCGTTCAGTTCGGCCCGAGTCTGGTCGGTCAAGGTATCGATCTGGCGCGCCAGACGCAGCACTGCAATGCCGGATTGAGTGGTCACCACCGGTTTGCTTCGCTGCACCAGCGTTCGCCCCAACGACTGCTCGAGCGACTTGATTCGCTGGCTCACCGCCGACGGGGTCACGTGCAGCGTGCGAGCAGCGGCCTCGAACGTTCCGCCGTCGACCACTGCTCTGAGGGCTCTGAGCTGCTCGATCTCCATCGCATGAAGGTACGCTAATCACCACTGAGAAACATTCGCTGGACCTAATCATGTGGCCCTCCTAGCGTTGCAGTCATGACATCGCTTGCCGCCGCACAATCGACCCTCACCGGATTGGGCGTCGGGCTCTCTCTCATCGTCGCCATCGGCGCGCAGAACGCGTTCGTGCTGCGCAAGGGCCTGCAGCGCACCCACGTGTTGCCGGTAGTGGCGGTATGCGCCCTGTCCGACGCGGTGCTCATTCTCGCCGGGGTGGCCGGCATCGGAGTTCTCGTCGACCGCTTTCCCGTCGCCCTGCGCGTCGTGACCGTCCTCGGTGCCTTGTTCCTCCTCGTCTACGGACTGATGGCACTCAATCGAGCGCGCACTCCCTCGACGATGACGACCGAGACGACCGGTGGCGGTTCACTGATCGCGGCGGTCGCGACCTGCCTGGCGCTGACCTGGCTCAACCCACACGTCTATCTCGACACCGTGGTGTTCCTCGGTTCCATCGGCAACCGTCAGCCAGGAGACCTGCGTTGGTGGTTCGCCGTCGGCGCGATGCTGGGCAGCGTGCTGTGGTTCACCGCGCTCGGCTACGGCTCCCGTGTGCTCAGTCCGCTGTTCGCGCGGCCGTTGGCCTGGCGAATCCTCGACCTCGGGATCGGGATCATGATGCTCACCCTGGCAGCGCTGCTGGTGTTCGGCTGAACCGCCCTCTGTAACCTCCACTCCCGACACTTGATCCGCGGTACAACGAGTGATCTGATAGTCGCGGTAGACCGACCGCACGGTCTCGAAAACCCTGGAGGACTCCCGTGCCGTACCTCGGCCTGTTGATCATGCTGATGGCAATCTTCTGTCTGATCGACGTCATCACCGCCGACGACTCCGGCATCCGCCACCTCCCCAAAATGGTGTGGCTACTACTCGTCATCGTCCTGCCGTTGGCCGGCTCGATCGCATGGCTCGTCGTGGGAAGACCCGAAGGCGGCGGCATCTGGGGTGGCAGTGGTGCACCGCGCACCGCGTCGGCATACCCCGAGTACGACGCCAAACCCGGCCGGGCCGTCGCCCAGTCGCAGGAAAGCGACGAGGAGTTCCTCCGCCGCTGCCGCGCCCGCGCCGAGGAACAGCGTCGCATCGCCCGCGAACAGCGCAAGAGCGAATGAGCCAGCGGCCCACAGTGCACGCGGAATAACACCATGGCCAAGCTGACGACGTTTCCCGAACCGAGTTCCGCCCTGTCCGATCCCGCCGACCTGTTTCGCGAGTACCTACGCTTCTATCGCAGCGAGTTGATTCGGCGAATCACTGCCCTGAGCGGCGATTCCCTGACCACCACAGCCGTTCCCTCGGAGTGGACCCCGCTGCAGATGCTGACCCATCTGGTGCACATGGAGCAGCGCTGGTTCGTCTGGGGATTTCTCGGCAGGGCAGTCGACGCGCCGTGGGGTGACGAGAAGGACGGCTCATGGCATGTGCCGGCCGATGTGGACGCCGAGACCCTGCTGACCAGGCTCGAGGTCGGTGCCAGTCTCACCGAGGAAGTACTGAGCACACACCGGATGGACGAATTGGCCACGCTCGGTGGGCGATTCACCGATGAGAGGCCGACTCTGATCTGGATCTGCTTCCATGTACTCCAGGAATACGCCCGTCATCTCGGCCACCTCGACGTCGCTGTCGAACTGGCCGGCGGGCCGAGAGGTGAGGGACCGGCATGAGAATCAACATCACCAGCGTCTTCGTCGACGATCAGAGCAAGGCGCTGACGTTCTACACCGAGGTACTGGGCTTCGTCGTCAAACACGATGTAGCCATGGGTGGCCCCGATCGTTGGCTCACGGTCGTCTCACCGCAGGATCCGGAAGGCACCGAGTTGCTGCTCGAGCCCAGCGGTCATCCTGCAACCGCACCGTTCAAGGATGCACTCTTCGCAGACGGCATCCCGTTCACGCAGTTCGCGGTGGACAGTGTTGCAGCAGAATACGATCGGCTCATCGGCCTCGGCGTTCGGTTCACTCAGCAGCCCACCGAGATGGGCCCGGTGATCACTGCGGTGTTCGACGACACCTGTGGAAACCTGATTCAGATCATCGCTCCGGCGAGCTGACAACTCAGACGTTCGCGTACAGATCGACGGTGGTGCCGTCGGGATCGTGCACGACGGCATAACGCTGCCCCCAGAACGCATCCCACGGCTGCAGGTGGCCGGTGTACCCCGCCTCGGTCACCGCTGCCCACGCCGCGTCCACTCCGGCGGCGGAACCGCAATCGAAGGCGAGCGCTACGCGATGACCGCCGCTGGGCGGCGTCCACGTCGGGTCGAAGGAGGTGATCGTGGAGGGCAGGTCGAACAACAACCGAACGCCGCCGAGATCTACCTCGACATGTTGCTCGGCATCGGCGTCGGCCGGAATATCCAGTCCCAGAACGCGATAGAACGCCAGTGCGGCAGCCATATCGGCGACGACTATTTCGATTCCTGCCAGACGTGGTTTCACGACGACAAGGCTAGCCGCGTCAGCCCCAGTTCGCGGCTTTTGTCAGGCAGAAGGGATGCCCTGCCGGGTCGAGCAGTACGCGCCAGGTCTCACCCGGCTGGTCGTCGGGCAGCGTCGCCCCGAGTTTCACGGCGGCCGCCGCCGCGGCGTCGAGATTTTCGACGGCAAGATCGAAGTGAAACTGCTTGCTGCCATTGGCATTCGGCCACGGCGGTGGCTGATAGTCGTCGACGCGACCGAATCCGAGCGCACTGCTCGGACCCTGCAGCATCGCGTACTCCTGCTCCGAATGTACGACGCTCCAGCCCAACAACGACGACCAGAATCTCGCGCTGGCCGCAGGGTCTGCGCAGTCCAGGGTGACCATCTTCAGCGTGGCCACGGGTATCTCGGTCATGGTGATCCTCCTTCACAACGAATGTCGGACCAGACTCCTACACTGACGCCCGTGCCGGATAGGAAAAACGCGACAGCCACCCAGTCCGGCGTCCTGCGGCCGGATCAGCTGGCACAGTACGTCGACCTGGTACGGCTGCCGTGTGCGGCGGCGTTGGAACCGTGGGTCGAGAATTACTGGCAGCTTCAGTGGAATCTGCCACCCGGCACCTCGTACTGCAGTTCGACGCTCCCGCACCCGGCCTGCACGCTCAGCGTCGAACACGGCTGGACCAGAGAAGGCGTCGTCGACCCGGTGGTGGTGACGGGAGTGCTCACACGCCGCTTCGACGTCGTGCTCGCCGAATCCGGTTGGGTCTTCGGCGTCAAGTTCCGGCCGGGCGGCTACGCGGCCTTCACGGGAACGGTGGCTCGAAGCCTGCGCGACGTCCAGGTGGCCCCGCCCACTCCGTTCCGAGCCGACACCGTCGACGCATTGGCGGAACTGGGCGGACATCTGGATGCCGACCACTGCCGAACCGTCGTCGATGCGGTTCTCGCGCCCTATGCACCGGACGTCGAGCCGGAGTTCGAGGTCGTTCTGGCCATCATCGGGACCATGCTGGGCGATCGGACGCTGATTCGTGTCGCCCAGGTGGAAGAGCGGTGCGGGATAGGCACTCGGCGACTCCAGCGACTGTTCGAGCGTTATGTCGGAGCGACGCCCAAGTGGGTTCTCGGCCGCTATCGCATCCACGATGCTCTCAGTGAGCTCGACAACGGCTACTCAGGTCCCCTGGCAGACCTCGCGGCGCGATACGGCTGGTTCGACCAGGCGCACTTCACCCGTGAGTTCACCGAACTGGTGGGAATGCCACCGAGTTCGTATCAACTGTGAGTAACGCCTTCGTCACGCATTGGGACTTTTGCCGGTTCGTTTGGCACAGTATCCCGCGGTGCTCGGTAGTACCGGGCGGGGAACAGCAGCACAGAGGAAGAGTGGGCTCCAACGCATGATCAACATTCTTGTTGCCGGTGGTATCGCGTTGGCGGTCTCGATTCTGTTGACGCCGTTTCTCATCGCGCTGTTCACCCGACAGGGCTTCGGCCAGGAGATTCGCGTCGAGGGCCCGGCAAGTCACCAAGCCAAGCGAGGGACGCCGACGATGGGCGGCGTCGCGATCATCGTCGGTCTGTGGGCCGGCTATCTCGGCTCCCACCTCGTGGCGATGGGCGGCGACGGCCCGTCGGCGTCTGCCCTGTTGATCCTCGGTCTCACGACTGCTCTCGGCGTCGTCGGTTTTCTCGACGACTACATCAAGGTCCGCATGAAACGAAGCCTCGGCCTCAAGGCAACCGGCAAGTACGTCGGGCAGATCAGTGCAGCGGTGATCTTCGCAGTACTGGCGCTGCAGTTCCGCAATGGGAACGGGCTGACGCCGGGCAACGTCGAACTCTCGCTGGTGCGCCAATCGACGTTCTTCACGATGGCCCCGATCGTTTTTGTGCTGTTCTGTGTATTCCTCATCGTCGCGTGGTCCAACGCGGTCAACCTCACCGACGGGCTCGACGGTTTGGCGGCAGGATCGATGACCCTCGTCCTCGGCGCGTACACCGTGATGACGTTCTGGCAGTACCGGCAGTCGTGCGCGACCAACTCCGTTGCCGGGTGCTACCAGGTGCGCGATCCACTCGACCTCGCCGTCGTCTGCGCCGCCGCTGCAGGTGCCTGTATCGGCTTCCTGTGGTGGAACGCCGCCCCGGCCAAGATCTTCATGGGCGACACCGGTTCGCTCGCCCTCGGTGGACTGCTCGCAGGCCTGTCGATCGTGAGCAAAACCGAGCTGATCGCCGTCGTCTTCGGAGCTCTGTTCGTAGCCGAAGCTGCGTCGGTTGTCATTCAGGTCGCCTCGTTCAAGAGCACCGGCAAGCGGCCGTTCCGAATAGCGCCGATTCACCACCACTTCGAGTTGGGCGGCTGGGCGGAGACGACGGTCATCATCCGGTTCTGGCTCTTCGCCGCGATCGCATCGGCATTGGGGCTCGGGTTGTTCTACAGCGAATTCCTCGCCGCTGTCGGCTGACCTCTACGATTCCGATATGACCGACGAACTGTCTCCGGTGGCCAAGGTCGATGCTCTCGCCGCCGAACTCGAACAACTCGATGCTCGACGCGTCGCCATCGGGGTCGAGCTCGTCAACCTACAATTCGGCCTCGACGGAGATGCCAAGATCCGCGCGACGGAGGTCTTTCACAGCGACTACCTGGAACGCCTCTTCTCATTGGTCGACGAACTGCGCACCGACGAATAGTTCCGGCCTCGCTACACAGCGTCGGGGTCCGAGCGCGACACCACGGTCAGCCGGAAGTCTCGCAGCGACAGAGTGAGTGCCGCCAACGCTGCAACGAAAACGCCGCCGACCGGAAACACCAACCACGGATCGCCGATGGTGGGGGTGAAGGTCGACGGGACCTCTTCATCACCGAGATACGGCACAAACACTGCGTCTGTCTCATACGTTTCGGCCACGTAGGTGTCCGAAACTGAACTACCGATTGACGTCCAGCCGAAGTCAGCTGCAGGAGGCGAGTTGATCTCGATGCTGAACGGATGCTCCCACGACCAATTCGACGCCGCTTCGGTTGGTTGCGGCGGCCAATGCGTCCAGGCGAGTGCACTGCCGGCTCCGAGCGTCGCACCGATCACGACCAACAACGCGAACAAATCGATGCGACTGCGCTGGCGATCCTGGACGAGACGCAGACCCGTGTCGACGAGGAACGACGCCGCCACCAAGCCGATTGCCAGTCCGGCACCGACGAGATAGAAGGTGACGGGAAACCAGCTCGGGCGGATGTACTGAACACCGATACCTGGCGCACCGTCGGACGGCCCGGCGACAGCGACATGCCATACGACCGCCGCCGAAGCTCCGACCGCCGCGCCGACGGCGGCAAGCACCGCGACGAGCGCTTTACCGGATGGCCTGTCCACGATCGGGACTCTACCCACGACGGAAACTCGGTGGCATCGAGCACGAGGGCGCGCTACCGTGAGGCCGTGAGTTCACCCGAGGCATCCAGATTCGAGCTACCGGCACCCCGGTAGCTCGACAAACCGAAGCACTCGATCACGACACGTTCGGTGAGCACCCGTGTGCCGGTCCATTTGTCCTGGACCCGTCTCACATTCGGAGAACCTTCCATGCCACCGCTCGTATTCTTGCTGTCCACAGCTGTTTTCGCGCAGGGAACGTCAGAGTTCATGCTGGCCGGACTGCTGACCGACATCGCCACCGATCTCCACACAACGGTCCCCCGCGCTGGATTGCTGACCTCGGCATTCGCCATCGGCATGATTGTCGGGGCACCGGTCATGGCCGTAGCGACACGGCAGTGTCCACCGCGCCTGGCCCTGTGCTCATTCCTGGCGACCTTCATCGCGATGCACGTACTCGGCGCATCGACCAACAGCTACGCACTCCTGTTCGTCTCGCGGGTAGTGGCCGCATTCGCCAACGCCGGTTTCCTGGCACTCACCTTGGCAATGGTCTCGGCGTTGGTCACACCCGATCGCCTCTCTCGCGCCGTCGCCACGATCCTTGCCGGCACCACTCTCGCCCTCGTTGTCGGCGTTCCGTTGGGCACACTCGTAGGAACACTTCTGGGTTGGCGTGGGGCACTGTGGGCTGTGGCGTTGCTGTCGGTTCCTGCGCTCGTCGCCGTGGCCTTGACTGCACCCGCCACCCAGGACGTGCGAGCCATGGGTTGGCTGACCACCGAATTGGCTGTCCTGCAACGACGCTCAGTGCTCCGGGTCCTCGTTCTCTGCGTTCTCGTCAACGGTGCCACCTTCTGTTCGTTCACCTACTTGGCTCCCGTCGTCACGGAACGAGCGGAATTGCAGACAGCGATGGTGCCGGTAGTGCTTGCGTTGTTCGGGCTCGGCGCTCTGGGTGGAGTCTGGACCGCAGGCAGGTGCGGTGACCGGCACGCGAGGAGAGTCGTGTCGTTCGGTGGCACAGCGCTTCTCGTCGGTTGGTGTCTGTTCGCGTTTGCGTCGCAGTGTCCGGCTACTGTGCTGTTCTTCAGCTTCGTGCAGGGAGGGCTGTCGTTCGCCCTCGGCAGCACACTGGTGAGCCGAGTGATGCGCAACGCGGTCGGTGCGCCGACGATGGCGGGCTCGTTCGCAACAGCGAGCTTGAACATCGGTGCTGCCGCCGGGCCTGCTCTCGGCGGAGTGGTCTACAGCTCGGCACTCGGACCGATCGGGCCACCAGCCGCCAGCGCAGTCTTGGTGGGTACAGCTCTTGTGGCATCTGTCCTGTTGACCTGAAGCGTGGTTGAGGTTCTACTGTCGTTTTCATGAACTCACAAGCACACCGACAACCACGACCGATGCAGCCGCCCGAGCGACAGCCGATCGGATTCTGGACCGCCCGCGCCGGCGAGGCCATCCGAGCACGTACCCGCGGCGCCCTCCACGACATCGGTATCACCCAACCCGAATGGTGGCTCCTGCATCAGATCTCGCTGCACCCCACAGGGGCCGACAGGGAAGCGACGATCGAGAAGATCGGCCACAACGATACCCCGGAGGCAATCGTCGAGGCACTCGACTCCGCACGTGCGAAGGGCTGGATCACGGAGTCCAATTCACGCGTGACATTCACCCCGGACGGCAAGGAACAATTCCGACGTGGGGCGAACGTTCAGCAGATGCTGCAGGACGAACGTATGCAGGGCATCGGTCAGGACGAGTTCGTCACCGCAATTCAGGTGTTGCAGAGAACAATCCAGAACGTCGGGGGCGACGCCTGGCATTGGTGAGATCAGCTGCGTCGAATGCAGCCGACCGATACCGCAATCGCCAGTCCCAGAAGTCCGCCGAGAACAGGCAGGCCGAAGACCAGGAGCATCCAATCGGGCGCACCCTGGTACTGCTCGTCGCCGACGAATGCGTAGTTCACCCGCTGCGGCTGGGGCTCCCACAACAGATAGCCGACCGCACCGACGAGACCGACCGAAAAACCGATCAGCGTGAACAACTTACGCATCCGGGTGCGCCTCTCGGGCAGCTGTTGCGAATGCGGCCATACTCGGGAACCTCATGTCGAAGCTGTATTCCTCGGACGGTTCCGGCGTCGCACCCCATCCGGGGCGATCGTGCCGCCGATCGATCCACACCGACGCGAGGCCATGACGTTTCGCCGGTACGTGATCGTGGAACAGACTTTGCGCAACGTGCAGTAGACGCGACCGGGGCACGCCCAGGCGATCGAGAACTCCATCGATTGCGTCGAAGTGGTTGTCGGCAGGCTTGTACGCCCCGACATCCTCGGCCGTGACGATGGCGTCGAACTGAACGCCGAGACGGCGGTTGCTACCCGCAAAACCGTCGCGGTGAACGTTGGACAGTATGACCAGCTTGTACCGCTGGGCGAGCGACGCCAGCGCGTCGGCCGAGTCCGCGAAAGCCGGCCAATCCGGGACGGATGCTCCGAGCTTGTCCGCCCAGTCGGCCGAGACAGAAATCCCCAGTGTGTCACCGGTCCTCACGAAGGCCTCGGCGAGAATTCGGGGATAGAGGGCGGCGGGAGAATCTCGCTGCGCCCCAGCTTCGTTGGGGCCATAGGCCGTGAGCAACTCGTCGTCCGACAGCTCCGAGCCGGCCTCCTGCGCCCACGCTCTGAGCACCTCGAGAATGCCGGCTTCCCAGTCGATCAACGTCCCGTAACAGTCGAAGCTCAGCACGTCGTAGTCGGCGAGATTCATGTGGCAGCGCTCCTAGCGAAAATCAATGGCGGACGACGAGTCGTGCCGATACCGTCTGCAGGTCATGAGCATCGTACTGCCCTTCACCGGTTCTCGACCGTCCGACTGGCGCTGCTATCGCCAGATCGGACACTGACCGATCTGGACGCAAACCTGTTGCGCTACAACGTATATGAGTCGGAGCGTGGTAGTCCTATCCGAAGATGTCCGACAAGCGAACAGTGTCGCAGCGATTGCGCCGGGCCGGCGGCCACGAACCGAGTAGAGTTTCACCGAGTCGACTCGACGGACAACGAAGGCAGCCCATGAGCATCGACAGCGGCAGTACCGGCAACCACAAGCGCAACGTCGACGACGCCCTGAGCAAGATCGACAAGCCCTGGCAACCGCACCGACTCGTCAGCATCAACGACTACGACGTCAAGGTGGTCAAACTTCTCGGCGAATTCGTCTGGCACACGCACCCGGACACCGACGAGATGTTCTTCGTCCACAGCGGAGAACTCACCATCCAACTGCGTGACCGCGACGTTGTACTCGGGCCCGGTGATGTATTTGTTGTCCCGGCAGGCTTCGAGCACTGCCCCATGGCAGCCGAAGAGGTGTCGGCTCTGCTGTTCGAGCGATCGGGCACCGTCAATACCGGCGATGCAGGCGGCGACAGGACCTCGCAGGTCAAAGAGTTGTGACGGCAGTTCTGCTGCGTCCGGCTGTTCGGTCCGACGCCGAGTTTCTGTTCTCCATGGCGTCGGACGTCGAGGTAGTTCGATGGGTTGGCGACGGAAACCCATGGAGTAGAGAGTATTTCGACCATCGACTTGCGCTGGCACTGAACGCGACGGGCAGCCACGAGCCGGACGTGCAGAAGTGGTTCATCGGGACTACCGAGGAGCCGGCGCGTGTTGGGTTGCTCAGCACCATTCGTCGATCCGACCACCTGGAGGTCGGCTATTGGGTACATCCGGACCATTGGGGTCTCGGCTACGCAGGCAAGCTTCTCGTTCACGCGCAGGAGCATGCGTCCGGTCTACCGTTGGCAGCGCAGGTGTATCGGGAGAACGGAGCATCTCGTCGCGTTCTCGAGCGGGCCGGGTTCGCACTCGTCGACGATGGAGATCCCCTCACCTACCGGCGTAATCCGGTGCCCTGACTCACCACGTCCTGACAGGCCGGGGACGAACGGTGGTGCGGCCGGTCGTGACGCCACGCACCATCGGGCGCATCAGAAATTCGTGGGGAAACCCGGGATCGACAGCGCTGACTGCATGCAGTTGGTCGAGTTGCGATCGGTCGAATACGACATCGAGAGCAGAGATGTTCTGCTGCAACTGTTCCAACGTCCGCGCCCCGATCAGCGAACTGACGACCGACGGATGCCGAAGGGTCCATGCCAACGCCACCTGGGCAGCGGTGACTCCGAGTTCGTTCGCGACGTCGACGACGGTATCCGCAATCTCGAGCCCACGCACGGTCAACGTTCCGTTGGCCTTCGCGTGATCGCGACGAGTCCCTGCTGGACTCGCGGAACCGACCGCCACAAGGTCTGCGGCAGTGTATTTCCCCGTCAGCACCCCACCGCCCAGTGGGGCCCACGGAACGACGCCGATGCCCAGACTCGCTGCCATCGGCAGCAATTCCCGCTCGGTCGTCCGTTCGATCAAGCTGTACTCCACCTGGAGTGCCGCAAACGGCGGCCAACCGCGTAGCTCCGCTGTGGTCTGCATGCGCGCGACTTCCCATGCCGGTGTATCCGAAATGCCGATGTACAGAACCTTTCCCGAACGGACCAGCTCACCGAGCGAGGCGATGATCTCGTCACCGGGCGTCATGCCGTCCCAGGCGTGCAGGTACAGCAGGTCTATGTAGTCGGTGCCGAGATTCCGCAGGCTTGCTTCGACGGACCCGCGCAGACTCTTTCTACTGCCCCCACCCGCATTCGGATCCGACGGATCACGCGTCGCGGCATATTTCGTGGCGACGACGACCGAATCACGGCGGCCCCGGAGAAATCGCCCCAGGTACTGCTCGGACTGGCCGTCGGTGTAGATATTGGCGGTGTCGACCATATTTCCGCCGGCATCGAGGTAGACGTCGAATATTCTTCTCGAGTCACCCTCGTCTGCACCCCAGCCCCAGGCGGCTCCGAATGTCATCGCTCCCAGCGAGAGTGGTGATACTCGAAGACCGGAGCGGCCCAGCAATCTGTACTCGTCCATGCGTGTCATCGATCATGTCTCCTTCGTGTGCGGTCCTACTCACCGTCCTTGCCCCGTCGGGAAACGGGAAGGACAAGATCATCCTGGGAAGGGCGATACCAGGCTGATCGCACCGAAGTGGCATACCGTGGATCGGGTGAGTACTCGGTTGGGTCGAAACGAACTGGCAGCATTTCTGCGTGCCAGGCGTGAGGCGCTCAATCCGTCGGATGTCGGTCTACCACCACGGATAGGTGCCTCCCGGACACCCGGTTTGCGGCGTGAGGAGGTCGCTGCGTTGGCTGGAGTGAGCGTGGACTACCTCGTTCGGCTCGAACAGGCGCGGGACGTTCGGCCATCCGCCCAGGTGGTTCAGTCCCTGTCGAATGCGCTCAGACTGTCTCCCGATCAGACCGGCTACCTGTTCTCGCTCGCCGGCCATCGCGCACCGGAGCGGGCCTCCGCCCACGAGGTGCCCGACGGCATTCAGCAGCTGATCGACGACGTCGCCCCGTTGCCGGCGATGGTGCTCGATCACCGGCTCGACATCCTGGCCACGAACGACATGATGGCCGCATTGCTGCTCGACATCGACCGACGACCCGTCGTGGACCGCAACGTTCTTCGAATGTGTTTCCTGGACACCCGATTCGATGGATTCTACGAGGCTCGTGATGATGTCGTTCGGGGTGCAGTGGCCGACCTTCGCGCTGCCTGGGTGAACCACTCACACGACGCGAAGTTGGCAGCGTTGATCGAGGAGCTCGAACGAGGGAGCACGGAATTCTCCCGCTACTGGCAGTCCCGGGAAGTGTCCGTGCGGAACCGAGGTGACAAACCGATGCGGCATCCACTTGTCGGGCAGATCACCGTGACATTCGATGTCCTCACCCCACTCGGCGACCCGGACCTGCGGCTCATCGTCTACCGTCCGGCAGACGCGCAATCCCGTTCTGCGTTGGACGAACTCGGGCGTCTGCGCACGCAGCGATCGCAGCGGCACCTGCACACCATCTGAATCCGACTGTGCCGGGCACAGAAAGTCGGGTGTGCGCTCCCGTTTTTCCCTATCGTTTCCCTCAGAACGAGGGAAGGTCTGGCGGCACATGCTCGAACGATGGAACGCAGCACTCGACTACATCGAGGACAATCTCGACCACGAGATCGAAACGACCGAGCTCGCCCGCATCGCGCTGACATCGGAATACCACTTCCGGCGCGTGTTCTCGGCTCTCGCCGGGATCCCGCTGTCGCTGTACATCCGACAACGCCGAATGACATTGGCAGCAGCGGAGATCCTCGACGGACAGGGCGTACTCGACGTTGCGACCAAATACGGTTACTCGGCAGATGCATTCACCCGCGCCTTCCGAGATCTGCACGGCGTCACACCGTCTCAGGCACGCCGACCCGGAACCATCCTTCGTTCCCGACAAGCAGTGGCATTCCACCTGACCATCGAAGGACGAAGCACCATGCGATACCGCATCACCGACCTGCCGCCATTCCACATCGTCGGCAAAAGCACCCGAATCCCACTTCGGTTCAGCGGCGAGAACACCGCAATGACCGAATTCCACCGAAGCCTGGCCCCGGGAACCGGCGACCGACTGTGTGAACTCGCCGACCTGCCCGAACTCCCCCAGATCCTGTTCGTCAGCGACGGCTTCGAACCCCACCGCGAGGACGGCAGCCTCTTCGACTACTACTTCGCCGTCGCCACCACATCGCCCGCACCACCCGAATGGAACACCCTCGCCGTCCCCGCATCGACCTGGGCGGTATTCGAAACACGCAGCGATACCGCACTCGCCCCCGCCCTCCAACAACTCTGGGCCGACGCCTTCGGCGAATCGTTCCCCTCCAACCCCTACGAAGCAATCCCTGGACCGGAAATTCTCACGGTCACCGAAAACTCCCCCGACTGGTCCTCGGGTGCGGGAGAACTGTGGATCCCGATTCGACGAAGCCACTAGCCATTGCGTCCGTTCTTCTCGCACACCCCCTTCCCTCGGCACTCGATGTGACATTCGGTGGCCTTTCTAGGGGTCAATGGCACATCGAGTGGACTGCACGATCCCGGCCGTTGAAATCAAGAAGACCGGCGAGCCAAGATCGTCGTCAGGTCGGCCAGGGCTGAAGTTGCCGCAGACAGTGCTCGACGGCCGTCCGGGGTCAGTTCGTCGAGCGCCTCGGAGAGCACCTGAGAGCTGACCGCGTCGTATTCGGCCAAGAGGTGCACTGCTTTCGGTGACGCCGTGAGGGCCGCTCCGCGCAGGTCATCCGACGAGACGGATCTTTCGACGAGTTCGGCGTCAACCATTGCCTTGATCAAATTGCTCACGGTGGATCGAGCCAGGTTCAGGTGTGCGGCGAGGCTCCCCGGGCTCATATACGGCTCAGCGGCGAGGGCTCTCATGACCTCGATGTGCGAATCGGGGATGTCGGGTAGTTGGGCAGCTTCTCGCGTCGCACGAAGCAGCGACCGTCGCAGCGGTCCCAGTTGTCGACCGAGTTCGATCGCGGTGGAGTGCATCGTTCGATGGTCCCACAATTAGTTTTGCCGCAAACATAGTTTTGTGACAAAATGGCTTCATGAGCGCAGACACCACCGTCCACAACCCTGTTCCGGCTCAAGACCTCAGCGGCATAGTCGGACACCGCTTCATCTACACCTATGCGAACAACTGGCAGTACGAGATGTACGTCAAGAACGCGACCACCATCGACTACCGCATCCACACCGGCATGGTCGGCGGACGATGGGTCAAGAACCAGGAGGTCGATCTCGTCCAACTCGACGACGATGTCTACAAGATCTCCTGGAACGAACCCACGGGAACATCCGTCGTCGTCAACGTCATACCCGGTAAGCGTCGTCTGCACGGCACGATCTTCTTCCCTCAGTGGATCGAGCTGGACGGTACGAAAACCGTTCTGTACCAGAATGATCATCTTGACGAGATGCGCGCCTACCGTGATGCCGGACCGACCTACCCCATTTACGTGGTCCCCGAATTCGCCCGAATCACTCTGTTCGAGCACGTCGGCATCGACGACGAGACGATCGTCTCGGTCGCGCCCAGCGATCTGCCCGACGGATTCGCCGACCGAACGAACTGACGTGGGCCCCGAGCTGATCTTCGTCGCACATCTGTCGGTCACCGTGGGCGAACCGATCGACGTGGGCGAGGTGGTCGACGGTCACCGTCGCCTCGTGCCGATCCTCGGCGGTACTGTCGAGGGCCCTCGACTGCGCGGCCGAGTCCTGCCCGGCGGAGCGGATCACCAGATTCTCCGCACCCCCACACTCACAGAACTGGACGCCCGATACGCGCTCGAGACCGATGCGGGCGAACGAATCGCCGTACACAACATCGGCATGCGAAGTGGTGCCGAAGAGGACATCGATGCACTTGTCCGCGGTGAATATGTGCCCCCCGAGCGCATCTACTTCCGAAGCCAACCACGCCTGTCCACCGCCGCGAGCCGCCTCGGATGGATGAACGAACGACTGTTTATCGGATCCGGCCAGCGATTGCCGAACTCCGTGGAGCTGGACGTGTATCAGGTCACCTGAGCGGTGCGGTGGGGTGCACTCGATGTCACCTTCGGTGGCCTTTTCGACGGTCGATGTCACCTTCGGTGGCCTTTTCGACGGTCGATGTCACATCCAGTGGACTCGAGGGCGGTCAGGTGAGGGACTGCCCGTAGACGTGGGTCACGGAGATCGTCACCAACACTCGTCGGTCGGCGACCATGACTGCTCGGTATTCGTTCCAGTCGGGATGCTCGCCGGCCGCGGCGCGGTAGTAGTCGACCAGAGCGTCGATTTCGGGGCTGTTCGGTGACGTACCCGGGCCGGTGAGGGTGACAGTTCCTTCCGCCGTTGCCCATGCCGTGCCGTCGGCGTTGGTCACTTCGAGAGCGGCACGTGGATCTCGGCGCAAGTTGGCCGTCTTCGCTCGTCCTTCGGTCACCGAGATCCGGATGGTGTCGGCGGCGCGATCGTAGAACGGCGTCACCGGCGACAGCTGCGGAAGTCCGCTGGACTTGATGGTGGCCAGCACGCCGATTCGGCTCTGCTCGAGAAGATCGTGTGGATCGAATGCGCTGTCGGTCATTGATTCCCCTCAGGTCGTGTGGACAACTCGGCCGCGTATGCCCCGATTGCTCGACGATATTTCCCCGTCGCCGGGTTTGCGGCCTGAAGTGCACTTCGTAGCGCCTGCGCCGCATCCCCGAGATCCCAGAGGGTCAGCGCCACGAATGCGTCACGTGCAGAGATGTATTCGTTCGAGAACTCGAAATCTCGCAGCACCTGAAGCGCTTCGTGCAATCGCCCCACGTTGCGCAATGAGCTCGCTAATTGGATCCGGGCTTCATTCTCCCGGTCGCCGTCGAGACCAGCTGACAGGGAGGCTTCGTACAACGGGACCGCACCCGCTTCGTCGCCCAAGAAGTCTGCGAGCGATGCACGCTCGAACAGCACTCGAGCATCCGAATACGCTGTGGCCGAGAACAAGTGCTCCATCTCGACTCGCATCCGGACGGGGTCGGCGTCGTCTGCGTCGCGCCAGAACGCCGCTACCGGGTCCACGTTGTCTCCTCCTGTCGTCACGTGCTCCATCGTCGCAGACACCGCCTAGTCTCGACAGATGGATGTGGAACTGTCCCTTCTCAAGTTGCTGGTGGAAATCGACCGCAGTGGGTCGATGACGGCCGCTGCCGAACGGCTCATGTTCACCCCTTCAGCGGTGTCGCAGCAGGTCAAGAGGCTCGAAGCCGTTGTCGGAACCCCCGTCCTCGAGCGACACGCGCGCGGAGTGCGCCTCACCGAGGCTGGTCGGCTCGTAGCCGGGAGAGCGTCCGCGATCGACACGCAACTGTCTGCCCTGCGCGCCGACCTCGACGATCTGCTCGACGCCCGCAGCGGCCACGTCACCCTGGGCGTCTTCCCTTCCTTCGCTGCATCTCTTCTGCCTGATGTCATGGGCGCATTTCGCTCGGCGCACCCGGGGATCGAACTGGGCATACGGTCGTCACGACTGCGCGACCTGCACGCCATGCTGCTGGGACGTGAAGTAGATCTGTCCTTGGCATGGGACTACCCGGAATTGCCGATGGTGGTCGACGACGTCGAGACCGAAGTCATCGCCGACGACGCCACGGTCCTTCTCGTTCCAGCGGGTTGGTCGCGCGGAGGTCCGGTTCTGCTCGAATCGCTCGCAGACGAGCAGTGGATCGTCCGCGCATCGCAGCACCCCATCACCTCGATATTCCGATCATCCTGTCGCAAAGCGGGTTTCGAGCCGAGGGTCCTGGTCGAGTCCAACGACTACATGGAGTCTCAGGCAATGGTGGCCGCCGGGCTGGGACTCACCGTGGCACCCGCCATGACCACTCGCTATCTGCGCGACGGCGTCGACTCCATCGCCCTGGACGACCTGTCGAGGCGTCGAATCCTGCTGTGCCGGCTCGATCAACGAACGCCGTCACCCGCCGCACAGGCCATGCGATCGGTTTTGGTCGCATTGTTCCAAGCTATGAATTCGGCTTAAGTCAGATGTAAGAAACAGTCTCTGGTCTTCACGCTCGCGGCCCGGCAAGGTATGCCACAGGTCACAACGATGACCGAGTCCGCAACGGTGCGGACGTGAACACCTGGAGACATCGTGACATCCGGACATTCCGCAGACACCGCTACCAACACCGTCGACCTGGTGATACTCGCCGGGGACGGCATCGGTCCCGAGATCAGCGTCTCGACGGTCTCGGTCGTCGAGGCCGCGCTCGCACGCAACGGCATCAGCGCTACGTTCACCGACGGCACCATCGGATTCGACGCACTTCGCGCATCAGGGACGACGATGCCCGACGCAATCGTCGACCTCGCACGCGCAGCCGACGGCGTCGTCCTGGGCCCGGTGTCCCATCTGGACTATCCCCCGACCTCGGAGGGTGGCGTCAACCCGTCGGGAATTCTGCGGCGAAAGTTGGACCTGTACGCCAACATCCGTCCGGCCAGGACCGTTTCGGCTCTGCCGAATCCGCTCAACAAGAGTTTCAACCTCGTGATCGCCCGAGAGAACACCGAGGGCTTCTACGCCGATCGCACCATGTTCGCAGGTGGAGGCGAATTCATGCCGACAGAGGACCTTGCCCTCGCCGTCCGAAAAGTGACTCGACACGGTTCCGAACGGATCGTTCGCCGCGCCTTCGAGCTTGCACAGACGCGTCGATCGAAGGTCACAGTGGTACACAAGGCCAACGTTCTCAGGCTGAGCGACGGGCTCTTCCTCGAGGCGGCCAGGGCCGTCCGGCAGGACTTTCCCGACGTCGACTACGAGGAGCTGTTGGTGGACGCAGCCGCCGCATTGCTCATCCGTCGACCGGAGTCGTTCGACGTCATCGCCACCACCAACATGTTCGGGGACATCCTGTCCGACGAGGCGACCGAACTCTCGGGCAGCTTGGGGCTGGCAGCGTCGCTCAATGTCGGCGACAGTCATGCCGTTGCGCAAGCCCAGCACGGATCGGCGCCCGATATCGCCGGGCGAGGAATCGCCAACCCGGCATCCTTGATCGGTTCTGCAGCCATGCTCCTGGACTGGATCGGTCAGCAGCGGGGCGACGAAAGACTCTCTGCAGCCGGACGATCGATTCATCGTGCCATCGACGCAGGCGTGGGCAGGCCCGAGACGCGCACCGCGGACCTCCACGGAACCGCGACCACCGAGCACTTCACGCGCGCGGTGATCGAGCATCTCGATTCGGAGAACTGAATCATGTTGGCAGTACTCGGATTCTTGTCTCTTGCATCCTTCATGCTGGTCGTCATCAAGAAATGGGCGACGGCGCTCGTAGCCGTCGTCACCATCCCCATCGCCGTTCTGCTGATCAGCGGTCAGGGCGCAGCGCTGCCCGACATGGTGGCGGAGGGTATCGAAACCGTCGCCCCCACAGCGATTCTTCTTCTCTTTGCCGTTCTGTACTTCGGAATCATGATGGACGCCAAACTCTTCGACCCCATCTCACGTGGCATCATCCGATTATCCGGCGGCGACCCCGTCAAAATCTGCGTCGGCACAGCGGTTCTGGCACTATTGGTCGCACTCGACGGTGACGGCACGACGTCGTACATGATCATTTGCTCCGCATTTCTCCCCATCTATCGCAAGCTCGGAATCAACCCCCTGGTGATTGCCACAATCGCCACGATGGCTCTCGGGACGATATCCGGCACCACACCGTGGGGTGGGGCAGCGACCCGAGCGATCAGTGTGCTGCAGATCGACGCCACCGACTACTTCGTGCACATGCTGCCGGCCATGCTGCTGATGTCTGCGGCGATCATCGGACTCGCATACCTGTTGGGCCGCAGTGCACGAAAGAAGATTTCCCCGGAACGCATTGCCGAAGCCACCGCACACGTGTCTTCCGGTAGGCACGAAAGAGGCCCGGAGGGAACACTTCTGACGAAGGCAACCTGGCGAACGTGGGTGAACGCAGCACTCACGGTCACACTGCTGGCACTGCTGGTACTGGGAGTTGCAGACCTACTGGTGCTGTTCATGCTCGGGTTCATCATCGTACTGATCGTGAATCACCCCAAGCCCTCCGATCAGGGCGACGTGATCCGATCGCATGCTGCCAACGCCGTCCCCGTCGTCATATTGGTCCTCGGTGCCGGCGTGTTCACAGGAATCCTCACCGAGACCGGTATGACCACCGCCATGGCCGACGCGCTGATCTCGCTGATTCCTGACGGTGCCGAGGGCATGATCCCTGCCGCCGCCGCACTGATCGGCATACCGTTGAGCTTCTTCATGGCCAACGACGCCTACTTCTTCGGGATCGTGCCGGTCCTCGCGGAATCGGCTGCGCAGTACGCCATCCCACCCGAAGAGATGGCGCGCGCCGCAGTGATCGGACAGATGGCTCACTCGATCGGGCCCGCGTCGGCACCGTTGTGGGTTCTGCTCGGCCTGGTCCGCGCGTCATTGGGCGACTTCCAGCGCTTCGCATTCCTGTGGGTTCTGGCCGCGTCGCTGATGTACATCGTCTTCGCGATACTGACCGGAGCCATCTCGGTGGGTCTGTGATCTATTGTGCTGCTACGAATTCGATGCGATTGCCTACCCCGTCGCTGGTATGGAACCGTCTTCGCCCCTGGATCTCGTCCGAGTCGGCCCAGTCCACCGGATAGCCGGCAGACAACAACGCCGTAGCAGTCGCATCGACATCGACGACGAAGGCCGGATGAGCCTTCCGTGCCGGCCGGAAGTCGTCCTCGATGCCGACATGGACCTCACCGTCCGGACCGCCCACCCCAGGCACACGAAACCAACAGCCCCCGCGAACAGCCAACAGCGGCGGCTTCGCGATCTCCTGCCAGCCCAGAGCGCCCACGTAGAACTCACGCTCGCGGTCCTCGCCGCCCGCCGGACATGCGACCTGCACATGGTGAATCATCGAACGAACGTACCGCCATCTCGATTGACACGTCGGTGAACGGTAGGCAAACGTATGGGTATGCAACTGAGATTTCTGGCCGGCGTCTCTACGGCCTTTGCAGTCAAGCTCCTGGTGATGCGAGCGCTGACACTCAAGCTGCAGCGAGACATCGCGGCACTCAACAACGGCGACTACCGACCCCTGCTGTCGTCGTTCCACCGGGATGCGGTACTCAAATTCGCCGACGGTGACAGCCGCTGGTCTGGTACCCACCGCGGCCGCCCGGCCATCGAAAAATTCTTCCAGGACTTCGTCGCCGCCGGCATCAAGGGGCAGATCACCGAAATCTACAGCGGCGGGGCACCCTGGCGAATGACCCTGCTCGTGCGCTTCGACGACCACGCCCACACAGCCGAAGGTGCCGAGCTCTACAGCAACCGCACGGTGCTACTGGTCCGTACGAGCTGGGGGAAAATCGTCTCGCAGGAAGACTTCTTCGAGGACACCACACGCATAGACGCATTCGAAAAGAAACTCCGCCAACTCTGAAATCGCCCGCCGATTCCTCCGGTGCACCATTTCCGCCTGCACTCGATGTGACATTTGGTGGCCCTTTCGGGGGTCCATGGCACATCGAGTGGACTCATGGGGCCCGGTAGCGGGAGGAATCAGGGACGTCGATAGGTCACCTGTGGATAGTTGTCGGCATTCGTGACGCTGGCGTGCACGTTGTATACCGTGCGGACCAGGTGCTCGGTGATCACGTTTTCCGGGGTTCCCGACGCCACGATGGTGCCGTTGTTCAGGACGACGATGCGGTCGCAGAACATCGCGGCGAGGTTGAGGTCGTGCAGGGCGATGTAACTGCTCAGAGGTAGGCCGGCGACGAGGGTGAGGATGTCGAGTTGATGTTGGATGTCGAGGTGATTGGTCGGCTCGTCGAGCAGTAGTTCGGTGGGCTGTTGAGCCAGGGCGCGCGCGATCTGGACGCGTTGGCGCTCGCCGCCGGAGAGTGTGTGCCAGCGCCGGGTGGCTTTCGACGCCATGGCGGTGTCGGTCAATGCTCGGGCTATTGCGATGTCGTCGTCCGCCGCGTCTCCGCCGAGGATTCCGTGGTGCGGTATTCGCCCGAGACGCACGACATCGCGGACGCTGATGTCGACGTCGGTGTCGGAGTGTTGGTCGACCATCGCCACGCGCCGGGCGACGCGCCGTCGACGCAACGTACGAAGGCTGTCTCCGTCGAGCAGCACGTCGCCACTGTCGGGGGCGACGATGCCCGCAAGGATTCGTAGCAGGGACGACTTGCCCGATCCGTTGGGGCCGATCAGACCGATGGTCTCCCCTGGCTCCGGCTCGAAGCTGATTCCGTCGAGAATGGGGTGTCCGCTGCGTGTCCAGCGAATATCTCTGGCGTGCAGTGTCATCGGGATCTCCTGAGCCGGAACAGAATGAGGGCGAAGGCTGGCACTCCGATCAGTGCAGTGACCACTCCCACGGGAATTTCCTGGGGTGCGAACACTGTTCGGGCAATGGTGTCGACCCAGACCATGAAGATGGCGCCGATGACCACCGTCGTCGGCAGCAGTCGGCGGTGCCGCGCCCCGACGAGAAAGCGGGCGGCATGCGGCAGGACCAGCCCCACGAAGCCGATTGCCCCTGCCGCGCTGACGAGCGCAGCGGTGATCAATGCAGTGATGATCAGCAACAGGATTCGCACCCATTTCACCGGAACGCCGAGAGATGCGGCCGCGTCGTGCCCGAACGTGAAGGCGTCGAGGGCAGAGGTGTTGAACAGGCACACCGTCATTCCCAACAGCGTGACCGCACCGCACAGTGCCACGTCCGTCCAGTCGGCACCGCTCAGGGAGCCGAGTAGCCAGAACAGCACCCCACGGGTTTGCTCGGCATCGGCCGAGGAGATGACGATGAACGACGTCAGGGCCGAGAACAGTTGCGTACCAGCCACTCCCGCCAGTACGACCCGGTCGTTCCCGCCGCCCGCTCCGACGGCGAGCAGCATCACCAGGACGAAGGACAGCAGCGCACCCGCGAACGCTCCGGTCGACAGCGACAGTGCGCCGCCGCCGACTCCGAGCACAGCTACGACGACGGCGCCGGTGGATGCTCCCGACGAAATTCCCAAGACGAACGGGTCGGCCAGGGGATTGCGCAGCAGCGACTGCATGATTGCGCCGCACAGCGCCAGCCCGGCACCACACACGGCGGCGAGCAACGTCCTGGGCAGCCGCAGCTCCCAGACGATACCGTCCTCGATGCGACTGACCTCTGCCGTCCCGATCCCGATGTGCCCCAGTATCACTCGATACACATCGGATACCGACACCGACGCCGGGCCGATCGTCACGGCCACCCCGATCGACAGCACCAACACCGCACAACCACCGAGCAGAAGCGGGATCAACAACCCGCGATCGGTTCGGATCATCGGGTGTTCAGTCCCCAATTCTCCAGAGCAGCAGCCACTTTCTCGACTCCGTCGACAGTACGAATCGACGGGTTGAGATCGGCACCGTTGACGACGATGTAGCGCTTGTTCTCGACGGCCGTCAGGCGGCTCGTGACGGCATTCGACTCGAGGAACTCGATCTTGCTGTCGAGGGCATCTCCGGCAATGCTGCGGCGGCTCAGATCCGTGAGGACGAGCGCGGTCGGATTTCGGTCGAGAACACTCTCCCAATTGACCTGGGGCCATTCGTCGGTGGTGTCGGCGTAGATGTTCTCGGCGCCGACAGAATTGGTGATGATGCCCGACGACCCGCAGCACCCCGCCATGTAGGGGGTATCGGTGTCGGCGAACCAGTAGGCCAACGTCGTACCCGAGGCGTCGACCGCACCGGAAGCCTTCGCGAAGCGGTCCTGCAGCTCGCTGACAAAGCGCTCACCGCGGTCGCGCACGTCGAAGATCGCCGCCAGGTCTCGGATCTCCTGATAGACGGTCTCGATCTCGAGCGGCTGAGTGCGAGCACCGTCGGAATTGACGCTCTCGTCGGTCTTTCCGTTGCAGTCGGTCGGTGAGAGGTAGTTCGGTACACCGAGTTGATCGAACTGGCTTCGGTCGGCCACACCCCCCGGACCGAGGGTCCCGCCGAACGACGCCGACACGAAATCGGGCTCGGTGTCCAGCACGACCTCGAGTGACGGCTTGTTGTCCGCCAGCCTCGGAACCTTGGCGTTGTCCGGTTCGAGATCGGACCGAACCGGGTCCGTCCACGTGGCAGTGCCCACCATGCGGTCGGCGAGTCCCAGGGAGAGGAGGATTTCCGTCGAGCTCTGATTCAGCGACACTGCGCGTTGCGGCGGTGTGTCGACGACGACCTCGCGGCCGCAATTCTCGATGGTCAGCGGATAACTGCCGGTCGGGTCGGTGGACGCTTCGGGCGTCGGTGCCGTCGAACAGGCAGAAACGAGGAGGATGGAGACAGCGCCGAATGCGGCGAGAGTGGTGCGCATCGAAGGGCTTCCTGCTTGGGGCTCGTGTCGCGGAGCCGCGGGTGGGGTTGAATCACGACGTCCGAGCATTCGGACTTCGAGCTCTCACCCGTCACCGTTGCGCGCCAGCTCCGGAATTGCACCGGATTCCCTCGTTCGTCGCGTGCTGACCCTATCGTGCGGGGTACCGCAACGGTCAGCGTGCCGCAGCTCTCACCGGCTCCTGTGCGTGGGTTCGCGGGAAAGTGTTGCGCGCCAGTAGAACCACCGCGAGGGCACCAGCAACCAGAACCGTTGCAGCAGCGGTGACGGCCACGATGCCACTGGCATCGACGACGACACCGCCCACCAGGGCGCCTGTGGCGATCGCCAGTTGGAACGCGACCACGTAGATCGCCGACGCCTTGTCCGCGTCGCCCGGTGCCGCCCGCACAACCGCAGATTGAATGCACACCGGGAGCGTGGTGAATGCCAGCCCCCACAACGCGATGGCCACGACGGCGAACACGGCGAAGCTCCCCGGTGCTCCACTGAGCGTGCACCACAGAATCGCCACCGCGACGGCAACTGCACCGAGGGCCGCGATGGTGGAGTGACGGGGCCAACGGTCGTACGTTCTGCCGATCACCCAGATCCCGACCACTCCGAACAGGCCGTACAGCATCAACATCAGCGTCAGTGTGGTTCCGGCCGAACCGATTGCCCGATCGACGATCAGAGCGAAATAGGTGTACGCGGCGAAATGACCGAGGACGGCCAGAAACGTCACACCACACAGAATCGCCAGGGTGCCGTCGAGAACCCGCGGTGTCGTTTTCTTGTCCGAAACAGTTCGGCTGACCGGTAGGGGCGGAAGTACGAAATACAGCGCCACCGCGATGGCTGCCGCGACTATTCCGAGAATTGTTGCCGCGGTGCGCCATCCGAGCCATTGACCCAGGGCAGCGGTGAGCGGATTGCCGGCAACCAATGCTAACGACGTGCCCGCGTATACGGTGGCGATTGCCTTGCCCTGCTTGCCGGGCAGCGCCAGTGACGCCGCAACGGGCGCAACGACGGCCCAGAATATGCCGTGCGTTGCGGCACAGAGCATTCGCGATATCACCAACATCGGATAGCCGACGGACACTGCGGAGAGCAGTTGCGAGAGTGCCAGCGCGGCAACGGTGATCACGACGACTCGGCGACGTGGCCACTCGCGCACGAACCTGATCAGCGGCATCGTCATCACAGCGACGCCGTAGGCGTAGAAGGTCAGCAGGAGCCCGACGGCCGCTTCGCTGACACCGAGATCGCCGGATATCTCCGGGAGCAAGCCCACGGGCAGGGTTTCCGCCGTGACGTAGATGAAGGCGGCCGCGGCGAGCACGAGAAGCTTCGGTAGTGGTGACGACATGCTGTGTATCGTTACACAACGTGGCGGTATCGCGCTACAGTTGCCCGGTGAACACTCGGGTGACCATGGCGGACGTCGCCGCGGCGGCAGGCGTCTCCACCATGAGCGTGTCGTATACCTACAACCAACCGAACCGCGTTTCGGAGACCACCAAGGACCGCGTCCACGCAGCAGCGGCGCATCTCGGTTACACCGGTCCCAACCGCGCGGCCCGCTCGTTGCGGAGCGGCAAGCACAACAGCATCGGCGTCGTACTCGGAGAAAAGCTGACCTACGCCTTCGAGGATCCGCAGGCTCGACGCTTCCTGTCGGGTATCGCCGACGCGTGTCTCGACGCCGACACCGCGCTCGTGATGCTTCCGAACCTGCATCGCGACAATGACATCGATCGAATCCGTGACGCCCAGGTCGACGGATACGTGGTGTGGACCACCGAGATCGCCGACCCCCTCCTCGACGTACTCGTCGACACCGGCCGTCCGACGTGCATCCAGGGTGGGCCCGACCATCCGGGTCTGGAGTGGATCACCATCGACGACCGCACAGCGGCCGACGCCGTGGCCACTGTTGCGCTGAAGGACCGACTACACCCGGCGATCGTGGCCCTTCGACCCGATTCCCTACGCACGTCGACCGTGGTGCGCGGCGCGGACCCGTCGGACGTCTCGATGCCGGTGACGCGCGCTCGATTGGACGGTTATCGCGACGCATGCCTGCGCGTGGGTATCGACTGGTCGACGGTGCCGACTCTGTTCACTACCCACAACGCGCGCGCAGAGGGCGATCGCGCTGTGCGACTGTTGCTACAGGAGAACGTGATCGACACCTTGCTCGTGATGAGCGACGAACTCGCTCTCGGAGCTCTCGACGCTGCAGCGGCGTCCGGTGTCGAGATTCCATCACGGCTGGCCGTCACTGGATGGGACGACTCCACCGCTGCAGCGGCTGCGGGGTTGACCACGGTGGCGCAGTCCTTGTTCGACCAGGGACGCTCGGCGGCTCGGTGGGTACTAGGGCTCGACGACTCCGTGGACCCCGCGGCCTGGAGGGTCGAAGAACGAGGCTCGACAGGAGCCGAAACGGGCCACAAACCGTGAACAGCGTGATCTAATAAGTCATAAAAAGGGGATGTCCCCGGTTTATAGCGTTAAAGCAAACTCTCAGCTAGTATCCGTTGTGGCTATCCGGCCATGAGGGGGAACAGTGAGCCGAGAGCACGACGCGCCGCCCCGTCATGTCGCCGCCCGCCACGATGCGCTGACCGGACTTGCGAGCCGTGACGAGATTCTTACCCTCATCACCGCAGAATTCGATTGCCAGAGCTCGGACCGACACTTCAGCGTCCTGCTGGTCGACATCGATGGATTCCGAGAATTCAACGACGCACTCGGGCCCGCCAAAGGTGACGAACTGCTGTGCATGATCGCCGACCGACTCACCGCGTCTCTGCGCCCCGGCGACACCATCGGCCGACTCGCCGGCGACGAATTCGTCGTCATCGCACGCCGATGCCACTCCATCGCCGCCCGGGCAATGGCCGCAGGATTCGCGAGCATCTTCGAACCCGCCTTCGAGCTCGGCAATCGGCAACTGACCCTCACGGCCAGCGTCGGAGTCGCCTCCAGCACCGACACAGACATCAGCGCAACGCAATTGGTTCACAATGCCACCGCAGCGATGCACGCCGCGAAGGCCGTCGGGCGGAACAAGCATCACGTCTTCACCGACGAGTTGCACAACACCAACCGCACCCGACTGGAACTCATCGAACGGCTCCGCGGCGTCGCCATGGTCGAGCGTGAACTGACGATGGCCTATCAGCCCATCGTCGAACTGGCGACGGGAACCGTTGTGGGCGCGGAAGCGCTCATCCGATGGAACCACCCCGAACTCGGCCTGCTGATGCCCGATACCTTCATACCCCTCGCCGAAGACGCCGACCTCATCGTCCCACTGAGCATATGGATCATCACCGAGGTCGCAGGCACGATCGCCGATTGGCAGGCCCGCGACATCCACCTCCAGATCGGGGTGAACGTCAGCCCCGCACACTTCGCCACCGGAACCCTCGCCACGGACGTCATCGACATTGTCGACACCTATCGCATCGAACCCGGACGGCTTGCGCTCGAACTTGCCGAATCGCAGACACTGCACGACCTCGATGCCGTGCACTACCAACTTCGCGACGTTCAACGCCACGGCGTTCTCATCGCCATCGACGATTTCGGCAGCGGGTTCTCCTCCCTCGAGCGACTCGCCACCCTTCCCGTCGACATCCTCAAGATCGACAAATCCCTCACCCAACACCTCGACAGCGACAACCTGCACCGGCGCCGCGCCATGACGACGCTGTGTACCGCCCTCGTCGACGTCACTTCCACCCTCGGCAAAGACACCGTCATCGAGGGAATCGAGACCGCGGAACAACTCCAGATCTGCACCGACATGGGCGTAACGTTCGGCCAAGGACACCTGCTTGGGCGCCCCATGTCCAGTGCGGCACTCGAACAATTCATCGCCCGACACAGCACCCACAGCGAATCCGCATAACCCGAGGAACCGAACGTGAAGATCGACAACGAAGTTCAACGCTTCACCGACGCACCCCGAGCTCAGCTCTCCACCATCAACCCCGACGGCACACCACACCTGGTACCGATCGTCTTCGCCGTCGCGGACACCGGCGACCGCATCGTCACCGCCATCGACTGGAAACCCAAAACCACCCAGAAACTCCAGCGACTCGACAACATCCGCGCCGACTCCGCCGTCAGCCTCATCGTCGACCACTACACCGACGACTGGTCCCAACTCTGGTGGATCCGCGCCGACGGAAACGCCCACATCGCCGAATCCTCCAGCACCGACGGCACAGCGGCCATAGACGCCCTGGTCGCGAAATACAGTCAATACAAAAACAACAGACCTGAGGGCCCGGTGATCATCATCGAAAAACTGTCCTGGCGATCCTGGTCCGCTTCCTGACACGCGATCGGCCCATCCACTCAATGTGACATCCGGTGGCCTTTTCGACCGTCGATGACACATCGAGTGGACATGACAGCGGGCGAACGTCCAACAAAAATCGTTCGCCGACATGCGGCACGGTCGTCAGACTGATCACTATGGCCGTCGCACCTCCCGATTGGATCGAGACCGAACGCCTCGTGATTCGTCGTGAGTCGGCGCACGATTCCGTCGCCGTTGCCGATGCGATCGCTCGCAATCACACGCGGCTACTTCCGTGGATGGGGTGGGTGACGGATGAATCTGCCCAGGTCGCTACGCAGGTTGCTCGTATCGCAGACGCGCGTGAGCAATGGGACGCCGGCGAGATGTTCGACTACGGGATCTTCGACCTGGTCGACGGGTCCTTCATGGGCAAGATCGGTATGCATCGCAGAATCGGCCCGCACGGTATCGAATTGGGGTACTGGCTCGACGCCGAGGCCGAAGGACGTGGAGTGATGACGGAGGCGACAGCGGCGCTCGTGCGGCAGGCACTCGAACTCGACGGCATCACACGGGTCGAAATCCATTGCGATGCAGCAAATTCGAGGAGCCGGGCCGTACCCGAGAGGCTCGGCTTCGCCCTGGACCGCATCGAGCATCGATCGATTGCGGCGGCGTCCGAAACCGGCCGACACATGGTGTGGGTGTATCAGCCGGATCGTCGGTAGGTCCGGTCCGGTGTCGGGCGCGCCCTGACGTCGGGACGCTCCCGTGCTTTGGCCTGCTCGTAACGTGACCGCAGGTCCGACAGCACCCGTTCCGGATCGTCGCGTATGTCGCTCGGAAGGTGTGTCACCACGATGAGGCCGGCGTTCTGCGCTCGCTCGCGTCTCTCCACAGTCGCTCTGTGGGCCACTGGCGACAGGTGGTACTCGAGCGAGTCGATCTCCCAGTCCAATGCAACGTCATCGAGCCAATTGTCAGCGATCAGGAGGAACTTTCCCTGCGCGTCGTACACAGCCACGTTGTGTTGCATCGCCGGAAGTCCGCTGCGTCGATACAGCTTCTGGGCTTGGGCTTCGGCCACAGAATGTGCGCCCGCAGCCAATTCCCGCAACACTCGCCGAGGCATCGCAGTCCCTCGGGTGCTGCCGGCGTCGAGTTCCTTCATGATCGCGTCCACGGTGGCTGCTCCCCGCTGAACGACGCTCGCAATCAGACCCATGCACTGTTCGGTATTCCTCATCCGCCGTACCGCATCGCACAGGCACCGAACAACCGGTGCGACGCGCAGCCCCGACTTGATCTCCGGGGTCGGCATCCGCCACGTACGCTCCACCGCTGCGAAACCCACGGACTTACGATGCTGCGACTCGGGAATGAGTGCAAACGTTTCTTCGAACGACCCGGCCGACCCCAATCCATGCAACGCCAACCCCGCCCGACCGCTGATCACGGCATCGCGGCCGCAGTAGATCGACACCGCAGTCGCTCGTTCCATCGGCGTCAACGACCGGTTCTTCAAGAACACCAGTCCGGGCAGCGCCCGAGACCAGATGCCGTCGGGCAGGGTGCGTCGAACAATTGTCTTCGACGCCACCCCGAGCTCCAGCAGATGCGCCGTCCGCACCAATCCACGGTCCGACGCAGCCGCGATCACCTTCGCATCGATCTTTGCGCCGCCCCGCTTCATACCCCTGATGGTGCTCTGCCCGCACGGGCGCAATCTCACAAAACGACAGTGAACGTGCTGGGCTGTGGATAACTCACACCCTGTGGACAAACGCCTGACCCTCCGATGCCGCACCGGGCGATGGTGATCCCACAATCGGCGTCCAGTCGGGAGTCAGGGGCCACTCGATGTGACATTGACCGTCGAAAAGGCCACCGTCGGTCACATTGAGTGGCGAGCGGGGTGGGAATCCGTCGCCTGACTCGGGGCTGACGGGGATACCGTCTACCTTGCATAGGTGCATTCTGACTTCGGGAGTGAGATATGACGGCGACAGCAGTTCCCTCGGAGCGGTCCGGATCCTCGGTTCCCCGGTCGTTTTCGCCACCCGAGCGCGGTCGTTTGCGCGAGGTTCCGCACATCGCGGGGCTGGTGCTCGGGGTGTTCGCGGCGGCGTTGTTTCTGTGGAGTCTGTCGCCGACTCTTCGCTATCTCGTTCATGCCCCTCGCGAATACGTCGACAGGTACTACTTCGATGCGCCGGATACGAGTTTGTCCTGGGCGCTCGTTGTCGGGCTGCTGGCGGCGGCGTTGGCGAGTCGCAAGCGAATTGCGTGGTGGTTGCTGACCATCTATGTGGTGTTGTTGGCGATCACCAATGTCGTCGAAGGTATCCAGGACAAGGATGTCAATTCATGGATCGCGCTGGCGGTCCACGTCGTAGCGGCTGGGTTGCTGATCGCGGCGCGCAAGGAGTTCTACACCCGTGTCCGTCGCGGTGCGGTGTGGAAGGCGCTCGGCGTACTCGTTCTCGGGGCAACCGTCGGGACCATCATCGGGTGGGCGTTGGTGGCGCTGTTCCCTGGATCGCTGCCGGAAAGTCAGACATTTCTGTGGGCCTTCAACCGGGTCACGGCGTTGGCGACCGTGGACAACGAGCAGTTCGACGGCAGGCCCAACGGCTTCGTCAACACGGCGTTGGGATTGTTCGGCGCATTGGCGCTGTTGGGGGCCGTGGTCACGCTGTTCCGATCGCAGCGGTCCAGCAACGCGCTCACCGGTCGCGACGAATCGGCGCTGCGTGGCCTGCTCGACAAATGGGGTGCCGACGATTCCCTCGGCTACTTCGCGACGCGCCGCGACAAGGGCGTCATCTTCGCCACCAGCGGCAAGGCGGCGGTGACGTATCGCGTCGAGGTGGGAGTGTGTCTGGCGAGCGGTGACCCGATCGGCAACCCCGAGGCCTGGCCGCATGCCATTTCGGAATGGCTCGACCTGGCCGAGAAGTACGGCTGGACCCCAGCTGTCATGGGGGCCAGCGAGATCGGAGCTACCGCCTACAAGCGCGCCGGGCTCAGCGTCCTCGAACTCGGCGACGAAGCAATCCTGAAGACCAAGGACTTCAACCTCAATGGACGCGAGATGCGCCCCGTGCGTCAGGCGGTCAACCGGGCTCGCAAGGCGGGTGTCGTGGTCACGGTGCGTCGTCATCGCGATATCTCCTCGCAGGAGATGACAGAGATCATTTCCTGCGCGGATGCGTGGCGCGATACCGAGACCGAGCGCGGATTTTCGATGGCGTTGGGCCGGTTGGGTGATCCGCTCGACGGCGATTGTCTTCTGGTGCAGGCGGTTCAGGGCGAGAAGGTGGTGGGTGTTCTCTCCCTGGTGCCGTGGGGTCGAACCGGCGCGTCGTTGGATCTGATGCGCCGCGATCCAGCGTCACCGAACGGAGTGATCGAACTGATGGTGACCGAATTGGCCACCGGTGCAGATCATTTCGGTGTCAGCAAGATTTCGCTGAACTTCGCGGTGTTCCGCGCTGCATTCGAGGAGGGCAGCCGAATCGGTGCCGGTCCGGTGCTGCGGATCTGGCGCAGCATGCTGGTCTTCTTCTCTCGGTGGTGGCAGCTCGAGGCGCTGTATCGATCGAACGTGAAGTATCTACCGGAGTGGGAGCCGCGCTACCTGTGCTTCGCCGACAATCGAGTGTTGCCCAAGGTCGGCATCGCGTCGGCCATCGCCGAGGGCTTCCTCACGCTCCCGACGTTCCGGCGTGCATCGAAGCACACCGGGTCTCATGTCGCGGTGCCCGCCGCTCTGGCCGACGCCGAGGACATCCATCCCGACGGCAGCGGACCGAACACTCTCGCAGACGAACCCGTGCCCGGCCGCAAACGTCCGGACCAGGTGCGCGTCCGCATGTCGAAACTCGAACGCCTCCGGAACGAGGGTATCGAGGGATATCCCGTCGCTTATCCCCCGACCCACACGGTCGGCGACGCGGCGGCATCGCCTCAGGGAACAACGGTCCGGATCGCGGGCCGAATACTGCGTATCCGCGACTACGGCAGCGTGTCCTTCGCCGTCATCCGGGACTGGTCGTCCGATATCCAGGTGCTGTTCGATCGCGAACGCGTCGGCGACAGAATCGAAGAATTCGATGCCGACTTCGACCTGGGTGACCTCATCGAGGTCAGCGGAACCATCGGGTACAGCAGGCGTGGTGAGCTGTCGCTGCTGGCCACCGAGTGGCGGATGAACGCCAAATGCCTACATCCCTTGCCCGACAAGTACCGCGGTCTGACCGACCCGGAGGCGCGGGTGCGGCAACGCTACGTCGATCTGGCGATCAATCGCGATGCTCGCTCCCTACTCATCGCACGGTCCAATGTTGTGAAATCCCTGCGTGATTCGTTGGGAGAGCGCGGCTACATGGAAGTCGAGACCCCGATCCTGCAGCAGGTGCACGGCGGTGCGAACGCGGCACCGTTCGTCACTCATATCAACGCCTACAACCTGGATCTGTATCTGCGGATCGCCCCGGAGCTGTATCTCAAGCGCCTGTGCGTGGGCGGTATGGAGAAGGTGTTCGAGATCGGCCGGGTGTTCCGCAACGAGGGCGCAGATTTCAAGCACAATCCCGAGTTCACGATCCTCGAAGCCTACGAGGCGCACAGTGACTACGAACGCGCAATGGTGTTGTGCCGCGAGCTGATTCAGCGTGCAGCCGTTGCGGCGCACGGTCGCGAGATCATCCTGCGTCCCGACGGCCCGAACGGGGAGATGATCGAGATCGACATCTCCGGCGAGTGGCCCGTCAAGACACTGCACGGTGCCGTCGCCGAGAAGCTGGGGGTACCCGTCGAACCGGCAACTCCACTGGAGGAGCTGCAGCGACTGTGCGACGAGAACGACATCCCGTACGAGAAGTCCTGGGACGCAGGGGCGCTCGCTCAGGGTATGTACGAGCATCTCGTCGAGGACTACACGGAGTTCCCCACGTTCTACAAGGACTTTCCGACGTCGATGTCACCGTTGACCAGACCGCATCGGAGCATTCCGGGCGTGGCAGAGAAGTGGGATCTCGTCGCGTGGGGTGTGGAACTGGGTACCGCCTACAGCGAACTGACCGACCCCGTCGATCAACGGCAGCGCCTCACCGAGCAGTCACTGCTGGCGGCCGGTGGCGACGAGGAGGCGATGAGCTTGGACGAGGATTTTCTGCAGGCGCTCGAACACGGAATGCCGCCGACCGGCGGTCTCGGAATGGGTGTCGACCGGGTGGTCATGTTGATCACCGGAGGCAGCATCCGTGAAACGTTGGCTTTCCCGCTGGCCAAGCCACGTCAGTGACGCCTGTGTTGACAGTTCCGACTGGACTGAACGACGTAAAACAGGGAATATGGTTGTAAACAGTGGCGAAAACCGGAAACGCGTCACCGCTATCGCCCTGGAGAGAACATGGACCGTGGAGACAGAATCGAGCCCAGTGCGTTGTTTCCCGTGAAACATCCACCGGGACGGTTCGTCGAGGTAGACGGCCAGCGCCTCCACGTACTCGTGCGCGGCTCCGGCCCCACGGTCGTCCTGTGCGGCGGACTCGGCAGCAACTGGTTCGACTGGCAGGACACCGTCGACATTCTGGGCCACAAGCACCACGTCGTGGTGATCGACCGTCCCGGCTTCGGACTCAGTGATCCGCTTCCCGCCGGTGTCACCCCCACCGTGCGGGGTGAAGCCGAACGCATCCTCGGAGTTCTCGACGCGCTCGGCGTCACCGAACCGGCGGTGGTTGCCGGCCATTCGATCGCAGGCTTCTATGCCGAGGCTGTCGCCCGGCTGTACCCGTCGCGCATCCGCGGGGTTCTGCTTCTCGACTCCAGCGCCGAATCCGACCCTCGACGCATTATCCCGGCGGCCGTACGCATCGAGGCCGCACGCAGGATCGCAGCGGTGCTCAGTGGAACCGGCCTGCAGAAACTGGTCGGCCCCCGCGTTCGACGCGTCCTCAATCAAGCAACCCCACCCGACGGCATACCGCAGGAAACGTTCGACTGGGTGGACGACATCTACCGCCGGCCCACCTATCTGGCTGCCGCCCTGACCGAGGACGTCGTGTATCCAGATCTCGCTGTCGAACTGAATCGCATTCGTAAGAAGTTCCGACTCGACGTGCCCGTCATCGTGGCAGCCGCACATACCGGACGACCGTCCCCGTGGGGCAAGAGATGGATACGAACGCAGCGCAAACTCGCTGCCTACCTGCAAGCCGATTTCACGGTGCTGATCCCCGCACATCACCACGCCATGATCGACAAACCTGCCGAGGTCGCAGCCATCATCGCCGAACTGGTGTGAACCTCTCGAGGCGGCGCACGTAACGTGTGTCACCGAGCCCGTAGCCCAAGACCCGAGCCGAAGCTCGGCGATGGCGCGGTAGCACGAGAGGAAATTCAAGATGGGTGCGATCAGCACAACGCAGGGCCGGCAGTCGAAACTTCTCGGTCTGGGCGTTCACCGACCCGAACGGATAGTCACGAACGACGAGATCTGCGAGTTCATCGACTCCAGTGACGAGTGGATTCAGACGCGATCGGGCATCAAGAACCGCCGATTCGCCGAACCCGAAGAAAACGTCGTCCAGATGTCGATCTCGGCCGGGCGCAAGGCCCTCGAGGCAAGTGGAATCACGGCCGACCAGGTCGACACCGTCATCGTCGCCACGTCGACTCATCTCGAGCTGACCCCTCAGGCCGCCGCAAAGGTGGCACACGGCCTCGGCACCAAGGGACCGGCCGCCTTCGACATCTGCGCTGGCTGTGCAGGATTCTGCTACTCCCTGGCCGTCGCATCCGACCTGGTCAAGGCCGGAACATCGAAGTACGTGTTGGTCATCGGCGCGGAGCAGCTCAGCGTCACCACCGACCCCTACGACCGCACCACGCGTTTCATCTTCGCCGACGGCGCGGGTGCCGTCGTCGTCGGACAGAGCGACGAAACCGAAATCGGACCGGCCGTGTGGGGATCCGACGGCTCGCAATCCGACGCCATCGTCCAGACCACCGACTGGTACGACTACATCACCAAAGCCGACCTCGAAAGACCCTGGATCCGGATGAACGGAATCTCCGTCTTCCGCTGGGCCGCATTCGAAATGGGCAAAGCTGCGCAGAAGGTACTCGACGTCGCCGGCATCAAAACCGACGAACTGCACGCGTTCATCCCGCACCAGGCCAACAGCCGTATCACCGACCTGCTGGCCAAGAGCCTGAACCTGGACGAAAGCACTCCCGTCGCCAACGACATCGCGGAAACCGGCAACACCTCGGCAGCCTCGATTCCCCTCGCCATGGAAGAACTGCTGCGCACCGGCAAAGCAAAAGCAGGAGATACCGCACTGCTGCTCGCTTTCGGTGCCGGACTCTCCTACGCCGGACAGGTAGTCAAACTCCCCAACCTGTAGTCGACGCCCCCACCTGGACTCGACTCGATTCCCACCGCGCCCGGATCCCCCAGTGCACTCGATGTGACATTCAGTGGCCTTTTTGGCAGTCAATGGCACATCGAGTGGACTTCGGGGGTCGGTGTGGGCGGAAGCAAGACCAGAGCGGGGGTCGAGTCGTAAGGTTGTCGTATGCCGAAGCCCCCGTTGCCCGATGATGCTGTGGAATTGTTGAAGAAGCCGAATCCCGCAGTCATGGCTGTGGTTCGTGCCGATGGAACGCCGATCACCGCACCCACCTGGTATTTGTGGGAGGACGGGAAGATCGTGCTCAATTTCGACGCGTCTCGGAAGCGTCTCGAGCACATCAGGGCCAATCCGAAGGTCTCCATTTCGGTGTTGGACGAGGCCAGTTGGTACACGCATGTGACGGTGCACGGCTCGATCGAGTTGCAGGACGACCCGAATCTGGTGGACATCGATCGCATTTCGACGCATTACACCGGCAATCCGTATCCGGTTCGGGATCAGCCTCGGGTGACCGGATACGTGACCGTCGACGCGTATGTGGGCTGGGGCAAGCTCGGGACGTAGCCAATGCGTGCGCTCTTGCGGCGGCGGTGTCGAAGTGTCAAACTCCCGCAATGGTGAATCCGCAGGGCGAGGGCAGCGATCCGTTCGACGCATCCGACAAGGATCAGCCGTACCCGGGCCAGCAGCAGTACCCGCCGTACCAGAACCCCCAGTACCAAAATCCCGAGTTCCAGAATCCCCCGTACGCCAACACCCAATACCAAAACCCCCAGTATCCCAACCCGCAGTACGGGAATGCACCGTATGCCGGTGGGGGATATCAGACGCCCGCACCCACCAACACGCTGGCGATCGTCTCCCTAGTGTTGGCGATTCTGGGTCTGACGTTTCTGCCGCTGATCGCGTCGGTGTGCGCCGTGGTCTGCGGCCACATTTCGCGTGGTCAGATCAAGCGCACCGGCGAGGGCGGATCCGGGTTCGCTACGGCAGGGCTGGTGGTCGGGTACGTATCGATCGCGCTGTTCGTCATCGTGGTGGGGGCCATCATTCTGTTCGCGGTGGCGGCGTCGACCTCATCGACCTACTGAGACCGGCCGCGCCAGCCGACCGCCCAGGCACGTAGCCCAGATTCCTGCGACGACGGCCAACGCAATGACGAACAGCGCCAACGCGTTCCATCCCAGGGACTGAAAGACCACGCCGCCGAGCCAGCCGACGATGGACGAGCCACCGTAGTAGAAGAGGTTGTACAGCGAGGTCGCCTGAGCGCGGCCGTGCACTGCGCGTTGCCCGGTCCAACCCGACGCGATGGCGTGGGCGGCGAAGAAGCCCATGGTCAGGATCACCAGGCCGATCAGGATCACGGCGAGGTTCGACGCCATCGTCAACGCCACTCCGACGATCATCGTGGCGGTGGCTCCGGCGAGAACTGCTGATCGTCCGTGCTTCGTCGCCAGCTTCCCGCCCACTCGGGAGGAGACGGTACCGCTCAGATACGCCACGAAGATCAGGCTGATCAGCGATTGCGGTAGCCCGAAAGGCACGGCCTCGAGCCGGAATCCGAGGAAGTTGTAGATCGCGACGAACCCGCCCATCAGCAGGAAGCCCTGGCCGTACAGCGCCAGCATTCCCGGTTCGCGTAGGTTCACCCACAGCCGACCCGGCAGGTCACGGATTTCGCTGTGTGCCAGTGTCGTTCGCGGTTTCGGGGCCAGCCACACGAAGAGCGCGGCGGCCAGCGCAGCAATCACCGAGACGGTCAGCGTGCCGATGCGCCAGTTGGTGTATTCCGCAACGGGTCCGGCGACGATGCGGCCCAGCAATCCGCCCAGCGTCGTCCCCGAAACATAGGTGGCGGCGGCCAGTGCGGTGTGACTGCGGTGGACTTCCTCACTGAGGTACGCGATCGCAATCGCCGGAAGTCCTCCCAGCGCAGCACCTTCGAAGAATCGAACGACAAGCAGCACCTCGAGCGAGGGCGACAACGGAACCAGCAGACCCAGCGTCGTCGCAACGAGGATCGAGGCGGTCATCGCCCGCACTCGGCCGACGCGATCGGCGGCCACGGACCAGGGAATCACCGACACTGCCACCCCGACCGTCGCGAGACCGACGGCAAGCGACGACTGAGACGGCGTGATGTCGAGGTTCGCGGCGATCAGCGGCAGAATTCCCTGCACCGAATACAGCTGAGCGAAGGTCGCGACTCCGGCGAACAGCAATGCCAGCACCAACCGTCGGTACTCGCGCGATCCCCTGGGGTGTCCCTCCCATTCGAGGACGTCGGTACGCGTCGTAGTCATACCGATCACGTTAGAAGTGCTCACTACATTCGTCCAATGCATGAGACGTGTCCAATCGATACGGCAGAGCTATGATTCGACCATGCGGCGCGAAACGATCGAGCTGTTGCCCCTACTGCCGACGCTCGTCGCGGTAGCCGACACCGAGCACATCACCGACGCCGCCCACGTTCTCGGCGTTCCACAACCCACCGTCAGCCGTCAGGTCGCTCGCGCGTCGGCGATCCTCGGCGTCGACATCGTGGAACGACGCGGCCGCGGCATCGTGCTCACCAGCGCCGGGCGCGTGTTGATCCCGTACCTGCAGCGAGCGTTGAGCGACCTCGACGCCGGCATCGACGCCATGACCGAGCACGACGCCCGAGCCAGGGGCCGCATCGCCGTGGCGTTCCAGAACACTCTGGGCGAGGACGTCGTACCCGCACTGATCCGTCAGTTCCGCGTCGACCACCCGGCCGTCACGTTCGATCTGGACCAGGGCGCACGCGCGCGCTGCCTGGAGCGGCTCGCCGATGGGGTGTCGGACCTGGCGTTCGTATCTCTCAGCGCCGAGCACACCGACGCCAATTCGTTCCAGCTCTACGACGAGCGGCTGATGCTTGTCGTGCCCTCAGATCACCGCTTTGCGTCGAGAAGAACCGTCGATCTCGCCGACACTGCAGACGAGAACTACATCGCGATGGGCCACGGCTTCGGAATGCGATCGATCTGCGACGAGTTGTGGGCCGACGCCGGCTTCAGCCCGCGCATCGCATTCGAGGGCCAGGACACCCACACTGTGCGCGGACTGGTCGGCGCCGGTCTCGGGATAGCCATCTTGCCGCGAATCCGTGCGCACGGCGGTGAGGGCGGGACCGTCGACATCGGCCTCACCCAACCCGCGGCACGCAGGCGCATCGGCATGGTGTGGAATCCCCGAGCCGACCTTCCGCGCCAGGTGGCCAGTTTTCGGGCGATGGTGCAACGCAGCGGTCGAACACTCGTGATTAGGTGAGTCGATGCAACTGGTTCTGGTGCGGCATGCGCTGCCGCAGCGTTCGGAGACCTCGGCCGATCCTGCTCTCGCCGAGCTCGGCGTCGAACAATCCCAGCGGGTGCCGGATGCCGTGGCCCGGTTCCCGATTTCTCGAGTCGTCGCGAGTTCCCAGCTCCGCGCCGTTCAGACGGCACAGCCGTTGGCCGATCGGCTCGGTCTGACCGTCGAACCCGACGAGCGCTTGACCGAATACGATCGCGATTTCGGCGGCTACGTCCCGATCGAAACGGCCAAGACCGAATTCCGCGAGGCCTTCGATCGCATCAAGGCCGGGCATCTCCCCGAACAGGTCGACGAGCACGCGTTTCGGCAGCGCGTGCTGGCCGGAGTAGCCGACATCGTGTCGGCCGGCAGGCACAACGACACGGTCGCACTCTTCGCCCACGGCGGCGTCATCAACATCCTGCTGCAGGACATTCTGCACACCCCGAAGGTCCTCGGATTTCCGATCGACTACTGCTCGGTGACGCGCATTCTGTTCTCCCGGAGCGGTGCGCGATCGGTGTCCTCGGTGAACGAAACCGAGCACGTATGGGACCTGCTACCTCGCAATCGGCAATCCACAGAGACCTCTTAAAATCCCAGGTCAGCACCACCGAACACGGCGTCTGCGAACACGCGTCGGTCAAGAACGCCGTCTGTGGCAGTTAGCCTCGAACTCATCATGGGTGAATTGCGTATCTTCCGACGTCCTGCCGTTGCTCTCACCGCACTGGCGTTTCCACTGGTGGCAGTCGGTGCTTTCGCACTCGGCACCGGCTACGACCTCGGCGGCGAGTCCGCCACCGAGACGACCACCGTCGCGGCCGAGACCGAGCAGGCACCGGCATCCGAGCAGGCGTCGGCAGATCCCCTGGCTGCGGCGCGGACCAGCCTCAACAGCGCGTCCCTTCCCATCACCTTTCTCTCCAGTGGCATCGGTCAGCTGACTGCCGGCGGAACGCAGCTCAACGACGGCGTCGGGCAGCTCGCCGACGGCATCACCCAGGCTCACGACGGAACCATCCAGCTCGCCGACGGGTTCGGGCAGTACCGCGACGGCATCGGCCAGCTCGGTGACGGCGCATCGCAGATCAGCGGTGGCGTCGACCAGGTGGTCGACCAGCTCGCCGGATTCGGCGCTCTGCAGGCCGACTTCACCGCAAAGCTCGCCGCCACCGCGGACCAGGTCGATCGCTTTCCACACCCGGGATCAGACGCCATCTCCGGTGAAATCCGGGGCGTCATCGACACCCTGAACACGCAAGCCTTCGGTCCCGATACGCTCGCGCAGCTGCAGACCCTCAAGGGTGGCGCTCAGCAGCTCTCGACCGAACTGAACGACCCGAACAGTCAGTTCCTCGGTGCCACCGCGCAGCTCGGCGACGCGACGGTGCAGTTGCGTAACGGACTCGGTCAACTCGACGACGGTGGCCAGCAGCTCAAGGCCGGCACCGATCAGCTCGTGACGTCGGTCAAGCCGGTCGAGGGAATCGTCAACGGCATCGCGACCAACGTGCGCGACGCCTCCGCGGCACTTCCACAGGGAGCCGCAGCCGCCACCGACGGCGCCACCGCCGATCAGAACGTCGCCGCCACGTCGACGAGCACCGGCACCGGTGCCACCCCGTACCTGATCGCCGCCCTGGTGGCCCTCGGAGCTCTCGGCTGCGTCAGCCTCGTGCGGGTCCTGGGCAGGGACACCAAGCCGCGCTGGCTCGCCGTCGGAGCGGCCGTCGCCGCAGTGGGCATCAGCGCCGCATTCGCGTTCGCCTTCGCCACCGACGCCGCCATCGGACCGGTGATCGGAGCAGGCGTATTCCTGATCGTCTCCGCCGCGGCATATCTCGCTGCAGCGGGCGCAATTCAACGCGTACTCGGTGCCGTCGTCGGACAGATCGTCAACGTTGTTGCCCTCGCGGTGCAGGTCGTCGTCTGCGGCTTTGCATACGCATCGACGGCACCGATCTGGGGCGACCTCGCCGCATTCATGCCGATGAGCTACACCGCCGCCGGTGCCCGCATCATCGCGTCGGGCGAGATGAGCGGGACCGGGTGGCTGGCGATCGGTGCCACGGTTGCTCTGCTGGCTGTCTCGGCACTCGTGTACGTCAGCGCGCGGGGTGACTCAGCCGACGGGCCGGAGCGGGTGGATAGCGGGCGGGGCCGCGAGATGGGCACCGAACTCGCTTAGAGCCTGCTGCAGATGTGGAGTCTGCATGTGACCGTCCAGGTCCTCCTGCGACTTCCACAACTCGACGGTGACGAAGGTCCCCGGCTCGACTGCGGACTCGAACAGCTCGTACGAGATGTTGCCCTCTTCCTTCCGGGTTTCGGCCACCAGGGCAGACAAGCCGTCGCGCACCGCGTCGATAGCGTCGGGCTTGGCGATGATCGTCGCGACAACCTGCAGATCGTTGCTCATGAGGTGATGTTTCCTTCTTTCGGCGAGTCCCACTTTCCTCACCGAACGTACTCCCGACACCCCTAAGCTGGGGTGTCCGTACGGAAAGGGAAGTCACAGTGAGCCACAGGACCACCGAGCAGCGCGCCACGAAGAAGGATTGGCTCGGCCTCGCAGTACTGGTGGTACCCATTCTCGTCGTGTCGATGGACATGTCGGTGCTCTATCTGGCTCTGCCGTTCATGACGGCCGATCTCGAACCCACCAGCAATCAGACGCTGTGGATTCTCGACATCTACGGATTTCTCCTCGCCGGCCTGCTCATCACCATGGGTTCTCTCGGTGACCGCATCGGCAGGCGGACCCTCCTGATGATCGGTGCAGTCGTGTTCGGTGCGGCGTCACTCGCCGCAACGTTCTCCACATCTCCCGAGATGCTTCTCGTCGCACGGGCCCTACTGGGAATCGGCGGAGCGACCATCGCGCCGAGCACACTGTCGTTGATACGCAACATGTTTCACGACCCCGCTCAGCGTAAGGAAGCAATCGGACTGTGGACCGCAGGGTTCGCCGGCGGAGCAGCAGTAGGCCCCGTCATCGGAGGTGTTCTGCTGGAACATTTCTGGTGGGGTTCGGTGTTTCTGATCAACATTCCGATCATGGTGGTGCTGTTCGTCGCGGCACCGCTGCTGGTCCCCGAGTTCAAGGATTCGGACCCCGGACGATTCGATCCGATCAGCGTGATACTCGCAATCTCCTCGATGCTCTCGATCGTCTATGCAATCAAACACGGCGCGCAGGAGGGTATCGACGCAGCAACGATCACCACGGCCGTGCTCGGGCTGGCGCTGGGCACGGTATTCGTCATCCGGCAACGAAAGGCAGCGAATCCGCTCATCGACGTGACGCTCTTCGCCGAACGAGCCTTCAGCGCAGCGGTTGTGGTGCAGTTCCTCGTCATCTTCGCCATGACCGGGTTCAGCCTGTTCGCTTCGCAGTACCTGCAACTCGTCGTAGGCCTCGGACCGCTCGAAGCCGGACTGTGGCTGCTGATACCTGCCGTTGCGGCGGCGGCCGGCGCCGTCCTTGCGCCGACACTGAGCAAGGTGATCAGGACCGGCACCATCATCGCCGGTGGCCTGCTGTTCATCGCCTTCGGTTGCGCGGCAATGGTCTTCGTTGCTGCCGACTCGGGCCTACCGTTACTGCTCACCGGGATGGCCCTGTTGACGTTCGGTATCGGAGCGGCGTCGACCCTCAATTCGGATATTGTTCTCACCGCCGCCGCACCCGAGAAAGCCGGTGCTGCATCGGCATTGTCGGAAACCGGAGCCGAATTGGGCGGGGCCGTCGGCATCGCGATCCTCGGCACGATCGGCAGCACCGTCTACCGCCACCGCATGGAAGACGTCATCCCGGTCGGCACGCCCGCCGAGATCGCCGATCCCGCCAGAGAAACCATCGGCGGTGCCATCGCCGTCGCCGACTACCTACCGGAGCCGTTCGGCTCGCAACTGACTGCCGTCGCCAACTCGTCGTTCATCGACGGCTTCAATCTGGCGGCCGGGTGGAGCGCTGGTTTGATGGCCGTCAGTGCGGTGGCTGTCTTCGTGCTACTTCGCCGTCAGACCGCGTCGGAGAGATAGCGCGCCAACCAGCGCGTCGCGGACTGGCCGTTGTCGACGTCGTAGCTCTGGTATTCCTGATGGATTCCCGAGCGGTAGAACGCTTCGATCTCCCGGCTGCGCTGTTCGTTCGCCTGGTCGGTCAGCTGACCCTGCAGAACCGGAAGGCCCCCGGCCGCCGCCAAGTCCGCGATCAACGACTGCGCTTCCTGCGAGTACTGATCGGCTACATCGGGCGCGGGGTTGGAGGAGACAGCGAGGAAGCCGGCCAGACGCGCCACGTAGTCGTCCTTCGGCGTCGAGCAGTACAGATCGCCGACGGCGCAGAACGTCCGCACCACAGGGCTGACGTAACCGAATCCTCCGACGCGAGGTCCACCGACCCCGGTGCCCACCACGGCAGGACCGACCAGAGCGTCGGTGTCGGAGCGCTTGGGATCCGAGATCAGACCCACCGCCACCACCTTGTCGGCAGGCACAACGCCGACCCCGGTGCCGATCGCAGCGGCGAGATCACCGGCCGCGTCGGCTCCCTGGCTGTATCCGATGATGCCGAGTTTTGTTGCCCCACAACGATCTGCCATCGCCTTCAACATTCCGCCGGCATTGGTGACCGCAGCGGCGCGCGACTGCCCGTAGACCTCGCCCTCCCACGGGAACGCGGTGGCGGGATACGAGACGTAGTCGGTGCGAATGTCGTCGCCGAGACGATCGGTGACGTCGGTGAGCATCCCCGGCTTCGGTGCGGCACCCGAGCTGGTCTCCCACGTTCCCGGAATGGCCACGACGTACATGGACGGGCAATCGCCCGGATCAGCGGCGGCGGGCGATGCTCCGACGACCAGACCGGATGCAACCGCTGCAGCGACGCCGACACCGGCGCAGATCTTCTTGACACTCATGGGGAGGGGGCCTCACTGGGTGATCGAACGCTTCGTTGTTCGATACCGACAATGCCAGGGGCCTGTGACCATCAGATGCCTACATGGTTAACGGACGTAACCGTATGGGGGATTCTCGGCACCCACCCGGGGATCAATGTGAGATTCAGTCGCTCAGAGTGCAACAAAGAGACATTGATCCCCCGGGGGGCGGTCGAGTGTTGTCTACCGCTGCGGTGCCTGGGTGGGCACGATCGGCGACGGTAGTGCCGTTGCTCCCTGCAGGAAGGTGTCGACGGCGGCCGCGCAGGAGCGGCCCTCGGCGATGGCCCACACGATGAGCGACTGGCCGCGGCCCATGTCTCCGGCAACGAAGACGCCGGGGACGTTGGTGACCCACTCGTTGGTGCGCTCCACGTTGCCGCGCTGGTTGAAGTCGACGCCCAGGTCGGTCAGCAGACCGCCCTTGTCGGGTCCGACGAATCCCATGGCGAGCAGAACGAGATCGGCTTCGAGCGTGAACTCGCTGCCTTCGACCTTCTCGAACTTGCCGGCCTTGAACTCGACCTCGCAGGCTTCGAGTGCGGTGACCTTGCCGTCTTCGCCGACGAAACGCTCGGTGTTGACGGAGAAGACGCGCTCGCCGCCCTCCTCGTGTGCGGACGCGACGCGGTACATCAGCGGATACGTCGGCCACGGGGTGGACGTTGCCCGCTCCTCGGGCGGCCGCGCCATGATCTCGAACTGGTGCACGCTCTCCGCGCCCTGTCGGTGCGAGGTACCCAGGCAGTCGGCACCGGTGTCGCCGCCGCCGATGATGACGACCTTCTTGCCCTCGGCACTGACGGGCGGCGCAGCGAAGTCGCCCTGCTGGACGCGGTTGGCGTGCGGCAGGAACTCCATGGCCTGGTAGATGCCGTCGAGCTCGCGGCCCTCGATGGGCAGGTCGCGCCACGCGGTGGCACCGCCGGACAGCACGACCGCGTCGAACTGCTCACGCAGCTCGTCGGCCGAGATGTCCACGCCCACATCGACGTTGGTGCGGAAGACGGTGCCCTCGGCCTCCATCTGCGCCAGCCGTCGATCGATGTGGCGCTTCTCCATCTTGAACTCGGGAATGCCGTACCGCAGCAGTCCGCCGATGCGATCGGCACGCTCGAACACCGTGACGGTGTGGCCGGCGCGGGTGAGCTGCTGCGCGGCAGCAAGTCCCGCGGGTCCGGACCCGACGACGGCGACGGTCTTACCGGTCAGGTGTGTCGGGTAGACCGGCGTGACCCAGCCCTCTTCGAAGGCCTTGTCGATGATCTCGACCTCGACCTGCTTGATGGTGACCGGATCCTGGTTGATGCCCAGGACACACGACGCCTCGCACGGAGCCGGGCACAGCCGTCCGGTGAATTCCGGAAAGTTGTTGGTGGCGTGCAGGCGATCGATGCTGTCGCGCCAGCGATCCTTGAACACCAGGTCGTTCCACTCGGGAATCAGGTTCCCCAGCGGACAACCGTTGTGGCAGAACGGAATACCACAATCCATGCACCGGCTGGCCTGGGTACGCAGAGTGTCCTTCGAGAAGTCCTCGTAGACCTCTTTCCAGTCCATCAGGCGCAGATCGACGGGCCGCCGCTTGGGTACTTCGCGAACCGTGTTCTTCAAAAATCCCTGTGGGTCACCCACGAGCTGCCTCCATGATCGCTTCGTCCACGTCCGCGCCGTTCTTCTCGGCTTCGGAGATGGCCAGCAGTACCTTCTTGTAGTCGCGAGGCATGACCTTCACGAAATCGTTCACCTGCTGTGACCAGTCCGCGAGGATCCGCTCGGCCACCTCGGAGCCGGTCTGCTCCTGGTGACGGGTGACGATGTCCTTCAACCAGGTGAACTCGTCGCCCTCGAGCTCGTCGATGTCGACCAGCTCGGTGTTGAGGTTGGCCTCGAACGTCTTGTTCGGATCGAAGATGAACGCGACGCCGCCGGACATGCCGGCACCGAAGTTGCGGCCCGTCGTGCCGAGGATGACCACCTTGCCGCCGGTCATGTACTCGCACCCGTGGTCGCCGACGCCTTCGACGACGGCCTCCGCGCCGGAATTACGTACGGCGAAACGCTCGCCGACGACACCCCGGATGAGAGCCTCGCCGCTGGTGGCACCGAACAGGAAGACGTTGCCGCCGATGATGTTGTCCTCGGCGACGAATCCCTTGGGAGCACTCAACGACGGACGCAGCACGAGATGTCCACCGGACAGTCCCTTGCCGACGAAGTCGTTGGCATCACCCTGCAGCCGGAGCGTCATTCCCGACGGGACGAACGCACCGAAACTGTTGCCGGCCGAGCCGGTGAACGTGATGTCGATGGTGTCGTCCGGGAGCCCGACGCCGCCGTACGCCTTGGTGACCTCGTGTCCGAGCATCGTTCCGACGGTGCGGTTGACGTTGGTGATCTTGGATTCGAAGACGACCTTCTCGCCCTTGTCCAATGCGTTGCGGCTGGCCGCGATGAGCTGCTGATCCAGAGCCTTGTCGAGGCCGTGATCCTGAACCCCGGTGTTGTAGAGGTTCTGGTTCATGAAGGCCGATTCGACCTCTTCGAGGATCGGCGACAGATCCAGCTTCGACGCCTTCCAGTGCTCCTTGGCAGCGGTGGTGTCGAGCAGACCGACCTGACCGACGGCCTCGTCGAGCGTGCGGAACCCGAGCTCGGCCATGAGCTCGCGAACCTCCTCGGCGATGAACATGAAGAAGTTCTCGACGAACTCGGGCTTACCCGCGAAACGCTTGCGCAGCAACGGGTTCTGCGTCGCAACGCCGACCGGGCAGGTGTCGAGGTGGCAGACACGCATCATGATGCAGCCCGAGACGACGAGCGGAGCGGTGGCGAAGCCGAACTCCTCACCACCGAGCAGCGCGGCGACCATCACGTCGCGGCCGGTCTTGAGCTGGCCGTCGACCTGAACGACGATGCGGTCACGAAGACCGTTGAGCAGCAACGTCTGCTGGGTCTCGGCCAAGCCGAGCTCCCACGGTCCACCTGCGTGCTTGACCGACGTCAGCGGCGTTGCGCCGGTGCCGCCGTCGTGGCCCGAGATGAGCACCACGTCGGCGTGGGCCTTGGACACACCGGCCGCGACCGTTCCGACGCCGACCTCGGAGACCAGCTTCACGTGGATGCGGGCCTCTGGGTTGGCGTTCTTCAGATCGTGGATCAGCTGCGCGAGATCCTCGATCGAGTAGATGTCGTGGTGCGGCGGCGGCGAGATCAGACCGACGCCGGGCGTCGAATGCCGAACCTCGGCGACCCACGGGTACACCTTGTGCGCCGGAAGCTGGCCGCCCTCACCGGGCTTGGCTCCCTGCGCCATCTTGATCTGGATGTCGGTGCAGTTGGTCAGGTAGTGCGAGGTGACACCGAAGCGTCCCGACGCGACCTGCTTGACGGCCGACCGTCGCCAGTCCCCGTTCTCGTCGGGGGTGAACCGCGAGACATCCTCGCCGCCCTCACCGGAGTTCGAGCGTCCGCCGAGACGGTTCATCGCGATGGCGAGGGTCTCGTGTGCCTCGGCCGAGATGGAGCCGTAGCTCATCGCACCCGTGGAGAAACGCTTGACGATCTCGCTCGCCGGCTCGACCTCGTCGATCGAAATGGCCTGTCGCTCTTCGGTCTTGAAGCGGAACAGACCGCGCAGCGACGCGAGTCGCTCGGACTGGTCGTCGACCATCTTCGTGTATTCCTTGAAGACGTCGTACTGACCGGTGCGGGTGGAGTGCTGCAGCTTGAACACGGTGTCGGGGTTGAAGAGGTGGTACTCCCCCTCGCGGCGCCACTGGTACTCGCCGCCCGTCTCGAGCTCACGGTGCGCGCGTTCCTGACGGTTGTCGAGGTATGCGACGGCATGTCGCGCCGCGACGTCGTCGGCCACCTGATCGAGATCGATGCCGCCGAGGTGGCTGTTGAGGCCGGTGAAGTACTCGTCGACCAGTTCCTGCGAGAGGCCGATGACCTGGAACAGCTGCGCTCCGGTGTACGACGCGAGCGTCGAGATGCCCATCTTGGACATCACCTTCAGCACGCCCTTGCCTGCGGCCTTGATGTAGTTGCCGACGGCCTTGTCGAACTCGATGCCCGTGAGTGCGCCGCGCTCGATCATGTCCTCGATCGACTCGAACGCCATGTACGGGTTGACCGCTGCGGCACCGAAACCGATGAGCAGAGCCATGTGATGGACCTCGCGGGCGTCACCGGACTCGATGATCAGGCCGACCTTGGTACGGGTCTTCTCCCGCACCAGGTGATGGTGCACCGCGGAGGTCAGCAGCAACGACGGAATCGGAGCGAGCTTCTCGCTCGACTCACGGTCGGAGAGCACGATGATCCGTGCCCCGCCCGAGATCGCAGCGGAGACCTGAGCTCGGATGGCCTCCAACGACTTTCGGAGACCTTCGCCGCCCTCGGCAACCGGGTAGAGGCCGCGCACGACCACCGAACGAAGTTCTTCCTGCGTTCCTTCGTCGTTGATGTGCACGAGCTTGGCGAGATCGTCGTTGTGCAGGATCGGCTGCGGCAGCACGATCTGCTTGCAGCTCTCGGCATCCGGGTTGAGCAGATCGCCCTCGGGGCCGATCGTGCCGCCGAGGCTGGTGACGATCTCCTCGCGGATCGCGTCGAGCGGCGGGTTGGTGACCTGCGCGAAAAGCTGGGAGAAGTAGTCGAACAACATCCGCGGGCGAGCCGACAGCACGGCAATCGGGGTATCGGTACCCATGGACCCGATGGCCTCGGCACCGGACTTCGCCATCGGCGAGACCAGCACGTTCAGTTCCTCGGTGGTGTACCCGAAGATCTGCTGACGGATGAGCACGCGATCGTGCGGCATGTGCACGTGCGGGCGCTCGGGCAGATCGTCGATCGAGGTCAGACCCTCGTCGAGCCACTGCTGGTACGGATGCTCGGCAGCGAGCTCGTCCTTGATCTCGTCGTCGGAGACGATGCGACCCTGTGCGGTGTCCACCAGGAACATCCGGCCCGGCTGCAGCCGAACCTTGCGGACGACCTTGGATGGGTCGATGTCGAGAACGCCGACCTCGGACGCCATGACGACCAAGCCGTCGTCGGTGACCCACAGCCGGCTCGGGCGCAGGCCGTTGCGGTCGAGGACCGCTCCGATGACGGTGCCGTCGGTGAAGCACACCGACGCCGGTCCGTCCCAGGGCTCCATCAGCGAGGAGTGGTACTTGTAGAACGCCCGACGCGCGGGGTCCATGGACTCGTGCCGCTCCCACGCCTCGGGAATCATCATGAGTACGGCGTGCGGCAGGCTTCGTCCACCGAGATGCAACAACTCGAGCACCTCGTCGAAACGTGCTGTGTCGCTTGCTCCGTGGGTGACCACGGGGAAGATCTTCTCGAGCGCCTCGGAGCCACCGAACACGTCGGAGGTGATGAGCGCCTCGCGGGCGCGCATCCAGTTCTCGTTGCCGGTGGCGGTGTTGATCTCGCCGTTGTGCGCGACGCGTCGGAACGGATGCGCCAGCGGCCACGACGGGAACGTGTTGGTCGAGAAGCGCGAATGCACAAGCCCGAGTGCACTTTCCACGCGCTCGTCCTGCAGGTCGAGGTAGAAGCCCTTGAGCTGAGGAGTTGTCAGCATGCCCTTGTAGACGAAGGTCTGGGAGGACAGCGACGGGAAGTACACGGTCTCGCGACCGGGGCCGTCCTTGCCCGCACCCTCTTCGCCCAGCTCGTGCTCGACGCGCTTGCGGATGACGAACGCGCGGCGCTCCAGGTCGAGATCGGTGACCGATGCGTCGGGAGCGGCGAGGAACAGCTGACGGAAGGTCGGCATCGCGTCGCGCGCGAGCGCGCCGAGCGACGAGTCGTCGGTGGGAACCTCACGCCAACCGAGAACCGTCAGGCCCTCGCTCTCGACGATGCGCTCGACACCCTCGCAGGCACGTGCCGCGTCGCTGCGGCCCTGCGGCAGAAATGCGACACCGGTTGCGTAGGCACCGGGAGCGGGGAGCTCGAAATCTACGACGGCGCGGAAGAACGCGTCCGGAACCTGGATCAGAATGCCTGCACCGTCACCGGTGTTCGGTTCGGAGCCGGCGGCACCGCGGTGCTCGAGGTTGACCAGTGCGGTGATCGCCTTCTCGACGATGTCGCGACTGCGGCGACCGTGCATGTCCACCACGAACGCGACACCACAGGAGTCGTGCTCGTTGACGGGATCGTAGAGGCCTTGCGGGCCCGGAGTGTGCTTCATACCTAGCCTTCGGATAAGTCCAGCCTTGAAACTCGTCGGCGACGGTGTGGTGTAACCGGCTGCTCGAACGGCCTGCGGTGCGTCCTCGCCGTTGAAGCAGCACCTGTCGATCGTCGACGCTTTTCCTCTGCACGAGCGGGTGAGCTCATGGTAGAAAAGTGAGGGTCTCGACGGATCCGGCCGTGGTGAGGCCGATCCAACTACGAACGATAAGTCAGCACCTGGGTACCCCCGCAAATAAGGTAAGCCTATTGTGGGCTCTCACCTGCGAATTTCCCGACATCGGTCGACGTATCGACCCCTTCCCGAGACGGCGGGGACGCGACGGCCGAAAAGTACACGCGTGTAAGACGATCGGGCCGCAACAGCATCGAAAAAAACTGGCCGCAGCGATCGAGATCAGCTGCGGCCAGTGTGGTGGGCGGAGGGGGACTTGAACCCCCACGTCCCGAAGGACACTGGCACCTGAAGCCAGCGCGTCTGCCATTCCGCCACCCGCCCGGGTGACGGCGAGAACACTAACACGCACCCTGCCGCGCTCGAAAATCGCGGCCTCGCGTCGTTCGGAGCGAACGGCGGCAGGCGGTCTGCGTCGGCGGCACCGTATATCATGCTTGAAGCGCGACCTCGTGATGACACGCGGCTGTCGCACCCTGCGCACCTGCAGGCACCACACGGTGGAAGAACACAGTGAGAGGAGGGGTCACGATGGGCATCGTTCAACGTTTCGAGCGCAAGCTCCAGGGCGCTGTCGGCGACGTCTTCGCCCGCGTGTTCGGCGGTGGCGTCGTACCGGCCGAGGTGGAAGCGGCGCTCCAACAAGAAGCGTCGGATCTGGTTCGGCCCCTCGACGGCGGCCATTACCTGGCACCCAACAGCTACGTGATCACCATCAACAGCTCGGACCACGACGAGCTCGCAGGCGATCGAGAACTCACGGTCAAAGCATTTTCCCGCCACCTCGACGATTACATTCGCGATCAGGGGTGGCAGACCTACGGTGACGTGGTGGTTCGCTTCGAACCGTCGCCCACTCTGCACACCGGTCAGTTTCGGGCCAGTGGCTCGGTCGACCCCGATGTGGGACGATCGGCGACTGCTGCCCGAAACCCGTCTGCGCAGCACGGCGCGTCGGCCGAGCAGAACGTATCGGCCCAGCAGAACGTATCGGCCAAGCCGGCACGAAGTCCCGTCCCTTCAGCTACGCAGCGACCGTCTGCCCCACCGATGTCGATACCAGGAGCCGGCCACATGACGCAGAACCCAGGCTACGACCCGCAGCGCGACCCCGCGGACGGTCATCGTCCCGATCCGCGCGCTCGCAACGGTTACGCCGGTGGCCAAGATCCCCGCTACGCCGCGCGTGAGCAGAACGGCTACGACGCCCAGGCCTACGCGCCTGCCGATTACGATCCGCGCTACGACCAGCAGCAGCCGTACAACGGTCAGGGCTACGACGAGCAGCAGTACGCCGAGCAGGGTCAGGCATACAGCGCGGCAGGCGGCCAGGACCAGGGTTACGACCCGCACGCCTACGGCAATGCCAACGGTCAGGACCAGGGCTACGACGCCCAGGGCTACAACTCGCAAGGCTATGACGCACAGGGGTACAACGCGCAGGGGTACGACGCCCAGGGCTACCAGTACAACGGTGCCGACGGCAGCGCCTACTCCGAGTCCCCGTACCAGGAGCAGGCCTACAGCGACCCGGCCGGGCAGTACGCCGAGCCCCAGGCCGCCGGATATCAGCAGCCCGGCTACCAGCAGCCTGCATACGACTACCCACCTGCCCCGGCTGCCTACGGTCGCGGCTACCCGCAAGGCGGGGGCGATCGTAACGACGGGTACGGCTACGACCAGCCCGCCGCGTACGCCGGTCAGGCTCAGGCGCTCGCAGCGACACTGCAGCTCGAGGACGGCAGCGGCCGTTACTTCCAGCTCCGTGACGGTCAGAACATCATCGGCCGCGGCCAGGACGCGCAGTTCCGACTGCCCGATACCGGTGTCTCGCGGCGGCACATCGAGATTCGCTGGGACGGCCGAGTGGCCATGCTCTCCGACCTCGGCTCCACCAACGGCACCACCGTCAACGGCGCCCCGGTTCAGGACTGGCAGCTGGCCGACGGTGACGTCATCAGGGCCGGACATTCCGAGATTCTGGTCCGGATCGTCTGACACAAGGGCTGCCAGGCACGAGCGATGGTCGACTCTCGTGCTCGTCCACCCGAATGTCGTCCACCCGAGCGGCTTCACCCTATGATGCTGCGAGACAACCATGTCTGCCGCGCCGCAACGTTCAGGCGTGTGGGGAGCAGGTCCGATCGCGAAGGAGGAGGTGAATCGTCGTGCAGGGATTGATTCTGCAATTGACCAGGGCGGGCTTCCTGCTTCTGCTGTGGTTCTTCGTCTGGGCCGTCCTTCGCACCCTGCGCAGTGACATCTACGCGGCCGCAGGCATGCGAGTACCAGCGCGCTACACCGGTGGCTCCAAAGTTCTTCCGTCGTTCAACAAGCAGAAGGTGGCCAAGTACCTCGTGGTGACCCAGGGCGGTCTCGCCGGAACGCGCATCTCACTCGGTACGCAGCCCGTCCTCATCGGACGTGCAGACGATTCGACTCTCGTTCTGACAGACGACTATTCGTCCACCAGGCATGCCCGTCTCTCACCTCGTGGCGGAGATTGGTACGTCGAAGACCTCGGCTCGACCAACGGGACTTACCTCGACCGAGCCAAGGTGACCACCGCAGTGCGCGTACCCCTGGGAACCCCGGTTCGTGTCGGCAAGACCGTGATCGAGTTGCGCCCGTGACCCTCGTTCTCCGCTACGCCGCCCGCAGCGACCGCGGTCTGGTCCGCTCCAACAACGAGGACTCCGTGTACGCGGGAGCTCGACTGTTGGCACTGGCAGACGGTATGGGCGGTCACGCTGCCGGTGAAGTGGCCTCCCAGTTGATGATCGCCGCATTGGCCCACCTCGACGACGACGAGCCGGGTGAGGATTTGCTGGGCAAGCTCGAAGCGGCCACCCGTGAAGGCAACGCGTCCATCGCCGATCAGGTCGAGGACGAGCCCGAGCTCGACGGTATGGGCACCACGTTGACAGCAATCCTGTTCGCGGGCAAGCGAATCGGGCTCGTTCACATCGGCGACTCACGTGCGTACATGCTGCGCGACGGATCGCTCACCCAGATCACCCGCGACGACACCTTCGTCCAATCACTCGTCGACGAGGGCCGCATCACCGCCGAGCAGGCGCACACGCACCCGCAGCGATCGCTGATCATGCGTGCCCTCACCGGTAACGAGATCGAGCCGACGCTCACCGTCCGAGAGGTGCGCGCAGGCGACCGCTACCTGCTGTGCTCCGACGGCCTGTCCGATGTCGTCAGCGACGAGACCATCGAGAACACGATGAACGAGGGCGAAACCGGTCCCTGCGCCGATCGTCTCATCGAACTCGCACTGCGCAGCGGTGGACCCGACAACGTGACCGTCGTCGTCGCCGATGTCATCGACCTCGACTACGGACAGAGCCATCCCATCCTCGGTGGCGCCGCCAGCACCGAGGACGAGGAGGACGCTCCTCCCCCCAACACCGCAGCAGGACGCGCCGCGGCGATGCGGCCACCTCGCTCGACACCCAAGCGCGTCACCACCCCGGTGGTCACCCCGGAGAAGAAGTCGCACAAGCTGCGCTGGACGCTGATTGCCCTCACCCTGGTGGTCCTCGCCGCAATCGGTGCGCTCGTTGCCAATTCGATCATCAGAGGCAACTACTACGTGGGTGCCGACAACAGCAAGGTCACGGTGCTGCGGGGCCTGCCCGGCTCAGTGCTGGGGTACTCGCTGCAGAGCGTGGAACTGACCGGATGCCTCGATGGCGACGGAGCCGTCACACTGACCGCTCCCGATGCCGAGCCTGCCGACTGCGTTCCTTTCGAGATCGACGACCTTCTGCCCGCCGCCCGCGAGCAGGTCACGGCCGGATTGCCGTCGGGATCCCTCGACGATGCGCGTGGCCAGGTGCAGCGTCTGGCCTCGGGCGACCTGTTGCCGGTCTGCGAGACCGAGCCCGCGGTCACCACCACCACCCCCGAACCGACCCCCACGACGACGATCATCCCGCCGCCCGGGGTGCCGTTGCCGCCGACTGCGGATCCCGTTCCCGAGGCCGCGCCGACGACCACCGCGGTGCCGACACCGACGGTGCCGCAGGTTCCCGGCCAGAACTGCAGGACCGGTACTCGATGAGTTCCCCTACCTCTGCCGGAGGGTCCTTTCCGAGTCCGCCCGGGGGTTTCGCTCCTGCACCGATCCAATCGAACCGGCGCGGTGTCGAGTTGCTTCTGCTCGGAGCGGCGGTTCTGATCACCACGATCTCGTTGGTGTTGGTCGAGGCCAGCCAGGAGCAGACCATCACCTGGGATCTGGCGAAGTACGCGCTCGCGTATCTCGCGCTGATGACGGTGGCGCACTTGGCCGTCCGACGCTTCGCGCCTCATGCCGATCCGCTACTGCTCCCGATCGTGGCACTCCTCAACGGCCTCGGTCTGGTGCTCATTCATCGACTCGACCTCGCCGATCAGCAGCAGGCGCAGTATCTCGGTAACCCGATCCCCTCACCCGACGCCAACCAGCAGGTGCTGTGGACGACACTGGCGATCGCCGGTTTCGTGGCGTTGCTGGTGCTGCTCCGCGACTACCGCACCCTGGCCCGCTACGGCTACACCGTCGGTCTCGCCGGCCTGATTCTTCTCGCAATCCCGGCGATGCTGCCGTCCGCATTCTCGGAGGTCAACGGGTCGAAGATCTGGATCCGGCTGCCCGGCTTCAGCATTCAGCCCGGTGAGTTCGCGAAAATTCTGCTGCTCATCTTCTTCGCTTCGCTGCTGGTCGCCAAGCGCGAGTTGTTCACCGTCGCGGGCAAGCACGTACTGGGCATGGACTTCCCGCGAGCCCGCGATCTGGGTCCGATCCTGGTCGTCTGGGTCGTCTCGGTCGCAGTCCTGGTGTTCGAGAAGGACCTCGGCACGTCGCTGCTGATCTTCGGAACCGTGCTGGTGATGATCTACATCGCGACCGAGCGCGTCGGCTGGTTGATCATCGGGTTCGGCCTGCTGATCGTCGGATTCCTGTTCGCGTATCAGGTATTCGGCCACGTCAAGATCCGAACCGACACCTGGCTGCACCCGTTCGACGACTACAACGACACCGGATATCAGATCGTCCAGTCGATGTTCAGCTTCGCCACGGGCGGATTGGCGGGCACCGGCCTCGGAAGCGGACGCCCGTCCCAGGTGCCGTTCGCCAAGACGGACTTCATCATCGCGACCGTCGGCGAAGAGCTCGGCCTCATCGGCCTGACCGCGGTGCTGATCCTGTACCTACTGTTCATCATTCGCGGCATGCGCACCGCGCTGGCCGTCCGGGACAGTTTCGGCAAACTGCTGGCCGCCGGCTTGTCGTTCACCATTGCAATCCAACTGTTCGTCGTCGTCGGCGGCGTCACCAAGCTCATTCCGCTCACCGGTCTCACCACGCCGTATCTGTCCTACGGAGGATCTTCGCTTCTCGCCAACTACCTGCTGCTCGCATTGCTGATCAAGATCTCCGATGCGGCCCGTGAGCCGGCAACCCCCAAGAAGAAGCCCGCTCCTGCAGCACCTATCGCGGACGCTCCGACCGAAATGGTGAAGCGCCCATGAACACTCCCCTACGCCGCGTGTCCATCGCCGTGATGGTCATGGTGGTCGCGTTGCTCGCCAATGCCACCTACCTCCAGGTCATCAAGGCCGACGATCTGCGAACCGACCCACGCAACTCACGTGTGTTGCTCGACGAGTACTCACGCCAGCGCGGTCAGATCTCGGCCGGCGGCCAGGTTCTCGCGTCCTCCGTCGCGACCGACGACCGCTACAAGTACCTGCGGACCTACCCGCAGAACTCGATCTCTCCGGCCAGCCCCCAGGCCAACGCGCCGATCACCGGCTACTACTCGATGCTGTACTCGAGCAACGGCCTCGAGCGGGCCGAGGATCCCGTGCTCAACGGATCCGACGACCGCCTCTTCGGCGGGCGTTTGTTCGACCTCATCTCCGGCCGAGATCCGCGGGGCGGCAACGTCGTCACCACCATCGACCCCGTCGTCCAACAGGTCGCATACGACCAGCTCACGGCCAAGGGGTACACCGGTTCGGTGGTGGCACTCGATCCCGCCACCGGCAACATCCTCGCCATGGCCAGCACCCCCAGCTACGACCCCAACCTGTTGGCCAGCCACGACGGCAGCACGACGACCACGGCGTGGGAGAACCTGAGCAACGACCCGAACAAGCCGATGGTGAACCGGGCGATCTCGCAGACCTATCCCCCCGGATCCACCTTCAAGGTGATCACCACCGCCGCCGCACTCGAGGCGGGCGCGACGCCTGATACTCAGCTCACGGCCGCGTCGAACATCACGTTGCCGGGAACCTCGACGACCCTCGAGAACTACAACGGTTCGACGTGTGGCGGCGGCCAGACGGCAAGCCTGCGCGAAGCGTTCGCACGGTCGTGCAACACCGCCTTCGTCGAGCTCGGCATCGACACCGGAGTGGACAAGATGCGCGACGCCGCGGCCGCTTTCGGTATCGGAGAGGACACCTCCATTCCGCTCCCCGTGGCCGACAGCACCATCGGCCCGATCGACGACGACGCGGCCCTCGGCCAGTCCAGCATCGGCCAGCGCGACGTTGCACTGACCCCCTTGCAGGACGCCGTCATCGCAGCCACGGTCGCCAACGGCGGCGTGCGGATGGCCCCGAACCTGGTGCAGCAGCTGCAATCTCCCGACCTGTCCGACCTGTCGAGCTACCAGCCGAAGTCCATGGGAGAGGCCATCAGCTCCGATACCGCTGCGACCCTGACCGATCTGATGATCGGCTCCGAGAACAACACCAGCGGCGAGGGAAAGATCCCCGGAGTCCAGATCGCCTCGAAAACCGGTACCGCAGAACATGGTTCCGATCCACGCAACACCCCACCCCATGCCTGGTACATCGGATTCGCGCCCGCGAACGATCCCAAGGTCGCCATCGCAGTCATCGTGGAAGACGGCGGAGACCGAGCCCTGGCTGCAACCGGTGGATCCGTGGCCGCACCCATCGGGCGCGCCGTCATCGCAGCCGCATTGCAGGGGAGGTGACATAAGGTGCCATTGAGCAACGGAGCCGTAATCGCCCAGCGCTATCGACTGCTGCGCCTCATCGCCACCGGCGGTATGGGGCAGGTGTGGGAGGCGATGGACAATCGTCTCGATCGCCGAGTGGCGGTCAAGGTACTCAAGGCCGAGTTCTCCGAAGACCCGGAGTTCTTGCAGCGCTTCAGGTTCGAGGCTCGCACCACAGCGCAGCTGAACTACCCGGGGATCGCCGGTGTCTACGACTACGGCGAGACTCGCGACGGCGCAGGCGAATCACTGGCCTACCTCGTGATGGAACTGGTCAACGGTGAACCGCTGAACGCAGTGCTGGGCCGTATGTCCAGGTTGCCACTCGGCCATGCCCTGGACATGCTCGAGCAGACCGGCCGCGCTCTGCAGATCGCACACACGGCAGGCGTCGTGCACCGTGACGTCAAGCCCGGCAACATCCTGATCACCCCCACCGGGCAGGTCAAGATCACCGACTTCGGCATCGCCAAGGCCGTCGACGCGTCCCCGGTGACCAAGACCGGAATGGTGATGGGCACCGCGCAGTACATCGCGCCCGAGCAGGCACTCGGCGAGGAGGCCACCTCGGCCTCCGACGTCTACTCGCTCGGCGTCGTCGGATACGAAGTGCTCGCAGGCACGAGGCCGTTCGTCGGAGACGGTGCCCTCACCGTCGCGATGAAGCACGTCCGTGAACAGCCGGCACCGATGCCGGTCGACCTGCCGCCTGCCGTTCGCGAACTCATCGAGATCACGATGGTCAAGGACCCGGCCACGCGCTATGCCAACGGCGGCGAATTCGCCGACGCGGTCGCCGCGGTCCGCGCGGGTCGCCGACCCCCTGCACCCGGGAACTCCCGCGGCTCGGGCACCGGCCGGGTGATGATGCCCGGCGTCGTGCCGAGTCCGCAGCCGCCTCCGCCGTCGAGCACCCAGATGATGCCGACGTCCCAACGCGAGTACCGCGGACCGGCCACCGGAACGGCTGCTGCAGCTGTGCCCGAGCCCACCGGAATGTCCTCGGCGCAGAAGGCACTCGCCTGGGGTGGCGGCGCCCTGCTGTTGCTCGCCATCCTCATCGGCGGTTACGTACTGCTGACCGGGGGCCGAGACGACACGCAGACGCCGTTCGTGCCGCCGACCACCACGACGCAGCCGGTCACGACCACTCGGACGACCACCGAGCCCACGACGACCACCACCGAAGAGACGACCACCGAAGAGACGACCACAACAACAACCACCACGACCACCGAACCCACCACCACGACGACGAGCCCCACCACGACGTCGGAGGAGCCGACGCAGACGACGACCACTACCCCCCGGCCGCTATTCGAGAATCCGTTTCAGCAAGAGCCACAAGGACAACGATGACGACTCCCCGTACGCTCTCCTCTCGCTACGAGCTGGGCGAGATACTCGGTTTCGGCGGTATGTCCGAGGTCCATCTGGCCAGGGACACCCGACTCGACCGTGACGTCGCCATCAAGGTCCTGCGCGCCGATCTCGCCCGCGACCCCACGTTCTACCTGAGGTTCCGACGCGAGGCCCAGAACGCTGCTGCCTTGAATCACCCCGCCATCGTCGCCGTGTACGACACCGGTGAAGCCGAGACCGAAGCCGGTCCGCTCCCGTTCATCGTCATGGAATACGTCGACGGCGACACCCTGCGCGATATCGTCCGCGCCGAAGGACCCATGCCGCCGCGCCGGGCCATGGAGGTCATCGCCGACGTCTGTGCCGCGCTCGATTTCAGCCACCGCAACGGCATCGTGCACCGCGACGTCAAGCCCGCGAACATCATGATCAACAACGCCGGCGCTGTGAAGGTGATGGACTTCGGCATCGCGCGCGCCATCGCCGATTCCTCGTCGCCGATGACCCAGACCGCCGCCGTGATCGGAACCGCGCAGTACCTCTCTCCCGAACAGGCGCGCGGCGAACAGGTCGACGCTCGATCGGACGTCTACTCGCTCGGCTGTGTACTCTTCGAGATCCTCACCGGAGAACCGCCGTTCAAAGGAGACTCACCGGTCGCCGTCGCCTACCAGCACGTGCGCGAGGATCCCCAGCTACCTTCGCTCGTCAACGACACTGTGCCGCGCGAACTCGACTCGATCATTCTCAAGGCGATGGCCAAGAATCCGGCCAACCGCTACCAGAGCGCTGCCGAGATGCGTACCGATCTGGTTCGCGTTCTCGGTGGTCAACGGCCGAGCGCGCCGATGGTCATGAACGACGAGGACCGCACCACGATTCTGGGTTCGGTCGACTCCCGTCAGGCCGACTTCTCCGGACGGGACAAGCCCGCTGCGGCCGCCGAAGCATCGCGCCCCTCGCGGCACGCCGGACCCGACGACGAGCGCCAGAGCCGACGCGGCCTGAAGATCGGGCTCGTCTCGGTCGCGGCCGTGATCGTCGTCGCCATCGTCGGTGCCTTCCTGTGGTCGCTCGGACCCGGTGCGGACCCCAAGACCGTCACGGTGCCGACCGTCGTCGGACTGGCCGCGGACGAAGCCCAACGCCAGCTCGAAGACGTCGGACTCCGGGTCACGATCCAGGAGAAGCCCGATGCGTCGGTGCCGGAAGGATCTGCGATCGGTACCAATCCGGCGGCCGGGTCGCAGACCGAGTCACCCGGAGCCATCTCGCTCGACGTGTCCTCCGGACCTCAGCAAGTGCAGGTTCCGCGACTGACCGGTCGAACGCAACAGCAGGCGTCCGACGCGTTGAACGAGGTGGGACTCGAACTCGATCCCACGATCGCCCGTGCACCGTCGACGCCGGAGAACCTGGACAAGGTCGTCGAGCAGAATCCGTCGTCGGGCGTGAGCATGAACGCCAACTCACAGGTGCGCATCACCCTGGGATCCGGACCGGCGCAGGTACGCATGCCCAACGTCGTCGGCCAGCTCGTCGACGTCGCACAGCCGAACGTCGAGGGCGCCGGCCTCCGCGTGCAGGTCCAGAACATCGATTCCTCGCAGCCGGTGGGTCAGGTCGTGTCGACCGATCCCGCCGGAGGAACCAACATCGCCGAGAACACCGTCGTCACGCTGCGGGTCTCGAACGGTGACAAGATCCCGATGCCGGACCTGTCCGGACTCACCGAAGCTCAGGCCCTGACGGCACTGGAATCGGCGGGATGGACCGGGACCGCGTCCAACCTGTCGACGTCGAGGCAGTCGACGCTCGACCCGCTGATGGTCGGGCGAATCGTCAACCAGACTCAGCCCGCAGGCTCGGAGATCAGCAAGACCGACACTCTCTCCGTGAGCATCGGCGCGCTGGGGATTCCCACCGGCTGATCGCTAACTCACGCGAAGGCTTCGGATACCTGAGCTTCGAGCTTGGCGACGAGGCCGGAGTCGGTGGGCATGCCGCAGACGGCGAGCCAGTTCGCCAGCATACGGTGCCCGCCCTCGGTGAGGATGGATTCCGGGTGGAACTGAACCCCGTGAATCGGCAGCTCGGTGTGCCGCATGGCCATCACGAGACCCGACTCGGTGCGACCGATGACCTCGAGTTCCGCCGGAATGGTGTCTGCACGGACGGTCAGTGAGTGGTACCGAGTGGCGGTGAAGGGATCGTTCATCCCTTCGAGCACCCCGACGCCCGAATGATGCACGAGACTCGTTTTTCCGTGCAGGAGTTCCGGGGCCTTCTCGACGGTCGCACCGAACACGGCTCCGATGGCCTGGTGTCCGAGACAGACTCCCAGCAGCGGCGTCTTCGCGCGGGCGGCGGCCGACACCAGATCCATCGTGGCACCGGCGCGCTGCGGCGTACCCGGCCCGGGGCTGAGCAGAATTCCGTCGAACTGGGCCGCGACCGCATCGCGATCGGTGAGCCGTTCGTCGTCGTTGCGCCAGACCTCGACATCGACGTTCAGCTGGCCCAGGTACTGGACGAGGTTGAAGACGAAGCTGTCGTAGTTGTCGACGACGAGAATGCGCATGTCGACAGCGTACTCAGCGTGGCTGCGCATACCGCATGCGCACCGATTCGGTGTATGCGGGCACCGAGACGTCCGCGGAGGTCTCGACGTCGTAGCGCAGGCCGTAGCGCAGCGCGTACTGCTCGTACAACCGCACGCCGGGCTCGTTCTTCAACGCTGCGCGCAGCCGGTCCTGGTCGCCGATCGCGGTCATCACGTACGGCGGACTGTACGTCCGGCCGCCGAGCAACAAGGTGTTGCCGATGCAGCGCGGAGCGGACGAGGCCACCAGCCGCTGATCCTGCATCGCGATCGCCGAGGCACCGCCGGCCCACAACGCGTTGAGCACGCTCTGCACGTCGACCTGATGGACCACCAGATCGTTGGGCGAGGCGTCGGATGCATACGCGCCGTCGGGGCCCCGGGACGCGTCGGCCATCGTCACGGTCAGTCCGGCACCGGACGCGGCCTCGCGTCCCGCCGCGTCGGCGAGGGAATCGATGCGGGCCAACGCGTCGGCGACGTCGGTGTCGCCGGAGGCGGTGCGCTGCTGGATCGTGTCGACCTGTTGCTCGAGCGCGTCCCTGCTGCGTTGGGCATCCTCGCTGCTGCCACGAGCCGCGTCGACGAGATCGGCCAGACGGGTGGTGTCCCCGCTGCGCAGTTCGGTGCCGTCCGAGATATGTCTGGTGGTACCGAGCAGCAGGCCGACGACTGCACACACCGCGACGGCGAGAACCCACCAGCGGGTGTCGGCGCGGGTCGATCGTCGTGTCACGGGTGCTCGCAATTTGTCCGGTGGGTCGGTGCTGGGCTCACCTGGGTTAGCGTGTACAGCAACCGGGTCGATCACTGTCACGGTCCTCGAGGAGACAATAGCCTGGGGATGCGCGACACCCGTCGATCCACAGGTTCCCGTCGTCAGTTGTCCACAGGTCGGTCGCAGGACCGACAGCCGTCAAGAACGCGAAGAGGAAGCAATGCCGAAGTCGAAGGTACGGAAGAAGAACGACTACACGATCAACCCGGCGAACCGCACGCCGGTGAAGGTCAACGCCGGACCGTCTCCGGTCTGGTACGTGGTCCTGATGCTGGGATTCATGCTGGTCGGCCTGCTGTGGCTGATCGTCTACTACCTCGCTGCGGACGACATCGCATTCATCGGAAACCTCGGCGCCTACAACTTCCTGATCGGCTTCGGCTTCATGGTCGTCGGGCTCGTCATGACCATGCGGTGGCGCTGACAGGCGAGCGAGTTACACCGATGTCATTCATCCCCAATGTGGATAAACCCTGTGGATAACTTCTCGAACGATCCACAGGGTGTGTACGAAGAGCGCTGGGCAACACCCGTCGTCGCCATCGCAGCACTGGTCGTGGGCGGTTTTGCCCTCGGAATCGGTGCCGTGTTGTCCTCCACCGACGCCGCGGGAACGTTCCTCGTCGGACTGGCAGCCGTCGGAATGTGGGTGATCGCGGCACTCGCCGCCGCACAGCGTCCCCGTCTGGCCATCACGCGCGACGGGTCATTGACGATGAAACGCCTCGGCGGCATACGCACGTTCTCCCGCGCCGACATCGTGCGCGTCAAAATAGTGCGCTACCCACGACTCGGCCGACGCGTCCCGATGCTCGAACTCGACATCCGCCCACCCGGCGAGGACGACGACCGACTGATCATCTTCGGCAGATGGGACCTCGGCACCGACCCACGGGATGTGTTCGACGCCCTGAACACACGCGGCTTGGTGCCACCCAACTCCTGATCGCCGAGCGGCCCGGGGGTACTCGATGTGACGTTCAGTGGCCTTTTCGGGGGTCAATGGCACATCGAGTGGACTCGGGTCGGCACAGGGCGGGCGGTCAGATGCCCATCTGCGCGCGGAGGTCGAGCATTCGTACCGCGATGATGCCGAGGGTCACCAGAGCGACAGCGATCACCGAGATCCAGGCCATGGACACACCGGCCGATGTACGTCCACTCTCCGGTCCGCGGCGTCGGTTGGGGAGAAACACCAAACCGGCGGTGGCGGCGGCACCGGCGACGAGTCCGCCCATATGACCCCACAGCGAGATGCTGGGGATCGAGATGCTGATGAAGATGTTGAGTGCGATGACGATCAGAACCGGCGCCGGGCTTCGCTTGAGCCTGAGCAGGATGACGGCCTGGGCACCCAGGAGCCCGAACACCGCACCGGAAGCGCCGGCGGTGAGAGACAGCGGGTTCTCGAACACCATGACCGACGCGCTACCGCCGAGCAGCGACAGGAAATAGACGGCGAGATACCTGCTGCGGCCCAGGACCAGTTCGACGTCGCGACCGATGAGATACAGCGCGAACATGTTGACCAGCAGATGAATCGGCCCGATGTGCACGAATCCACTGCCGATGAGGCGAAATACATCACCGTTCGCCACGAGCAAACTGTTAAGAGACCACGCCTGAGCCAGAGCAGAGCCGGTGAAGTTGCTGGTGACATTGCCGGACTGAGCGGCAGTGATGCCGAAGACCACGACGTTGATCGCGATCAACGCGTAGGTCAACGGGGTCTTGGCAGATCGCGTGACCGGCGCTCCGGCGACCGTCTGCGCAGTGCGGACGTTCTTGTTGCCCTCCCGCACGCAATCCACGCAATGCTGACCTACAGCGGCGGCCTGCAAGCACTGCGGGCACGCCGGGCGACCGCAGCGCGAGCATGCCAGGCCCGTGGGGCGGTCGGGATGTCGGACGCACACCGACTGGGGTGGGTTGGGTTGGTCGCCGTACGGGCCACCCCAGCCGGGGTTCGTCATCGTGAATCTTTCTGTGGAACTAGATCAGGCAATCGTGACGCTGTTGATGACGACCTCGTCGACCGGACGATCGCCGCGGCCGACCTGGGTGCTCGAGATCGCGTCGACGACCTTCTTGGACGTTTCGTCGGTGACCTCACCGAAGATGGAGTGCTTGCGGTTGAGGTGCGGGGTCTTGCCGGTGGTGATGAAGAACTGCGAGCCGTTGGTGCCGGGGCCTGCGTTCGCCATGGCCAGCAGGTACGGGCGATCGAACGAGAGCTCGGGGTGGAACTCGTCCTCGAACTTGTAGCCCGGTCCACCGGAGCCGGTGCCGGTCGGGTCGCCGCCCTGGATCATGAAACCGTCGATGACGCGGTGGAAGACTGCGCCGTCGTAGAACGGTCCGGTCTTGGCACCCGACGCGTTCTGCGTCGTGTATTCCTTCGACCCGTCCGCGAGACCGACGAAGTTCGCGACGGTCTTGGGGGCGTGATTGCCGAACAGTTCGATGACGATGTCGCCGCGGTTGGTGTGCAGCGTTGCCGTTTGGGTCTTGTTTGGTGAAGTCACGCCCACCATCGTGCCATCTCGGGCGTTCGGGTAGTTCACAGGTGGTGTATCGGGAGGGTCGATCGGGGTGCTGTTGTGGAACAGTGAGGGTATGACGAGCACTACGAAAACCGAGCAGGTTCACTCCTCCACCGGCACGGCGGCATCGGCGCTGCTCGGCGCCGCTTCCGCCGTGAGCAAGGGCCCTGCCGGAGTGGGTCTGCTGTTCGCCAAGCGCGGCTACGGTCTGGCACGCAAACAGGCTGCACAGCGTCGCGTCGCGACTGCGGAACGGATCGCCGAAGCCAACCTCACCAGGACGGCTCTGACGGTCGACCCGAAGTCGGGAAACAAGCGCCGCGTTCTGGTGTTCGGGGTTGCCGCTGCCGTGATCGGTGGTGTCGTGTTCTACCTCGGCCGTCGCCGAAACGAGGTACCTCCGCCCGCCGACGTTCCGCCGAGCCTGGCCGACTACGACGAGGGCTCGTCATAGATACAGAATCTTTTGCAGCAGGTCGAACAATGCCGGCCTGGTTCTGACCACGGCGTCCTCGCTGCGGTCGGCCACGACAAGCGCGGCGTTGTGACGACTGGTCGATCCCTCGGCAAAGTAGTCGCTGTGACCGATCGATCCGCTGCGGCCGTCGGAGTGATCGGTCGAGAGCAGCGTGACCCCGTCCATCGCGCCTGGGTCTGGGCCGAAGGCACCGAGGTCGGCGACGATATCGCCACCGGCTTCGGCGGAGAACACGTGTCCGTCGGGTAGCCGAAGATCCGAGACCGTGTGCGTGCCCAGTCCTGGGGACCCGAGCGCCACGAAGTCGTCGACCCCGGTGTCGGCTCGAAGCGCCGACGCCGCGGTGAGCGATCCGTACGAGTGGGCCAGCACCGACAGGTGCGGATCGCTCGCACGAGCTGCGTCGAGTCCGTCCAGAAATGGACCGAGCCGATCTGCCCCCGCTTCCGCTGCCAGCGGGGACATCACGGTTCGGTCAGGATCGAGCAGTCCCCAGCCGAGTTGGGGGGCCTGGTAGTCCATCCACGTCACGACCGCCGCACTCTCAGCCTGATCTCCTGTAAATAGTTGCTGCACAGTCGATTGCAATCCTTCCATATCGCCGTCGTAGCTCTCGAGGTCTCCGTGCACGGTCGATCCGAGACCGGGTACGAACACGGCCACATGCGTGGCTGTGTCGACATCACCCACCGCAACAGCCGCTGTGGTCTCCTCGTACGAGGAGTTGTCCAACACCAGAAGCTGCCGATCTCCCTGCGCAAGGACAGATTCGATCGCATCGAGCGACCGAAGTCGCTTGCGCGTCTGTTCCAGCCCCGCATCTGCGTCGCTGAAGATTCCTCCGAACATGTTGTCGTCCAACTCCTTCCGTAACTCGGCCTCGACAGCGAGGAGGCGAACACGCTCAGCGGCCAGAACCCGCCGATTGGCACTGTCTCGCACCCGCCCCGGCAGACCGTCGAGACTGCCGATCAGCGCGGGCTGCTCCACCATCAACCTGGTTCGCGCAGCAGGCGAGAGCGCGCTCCAGAACGCAGAATTGGCAGTCGGAGTTGCGCCCGGGGTCACCGAGGCCGCAACTGCGGTCGCGACCTGTATCTCCGGGGTTCCCCCGGCGAGGCGTCGAGCAAGGGTCTCGTCGAAAGCCGTTGCCGTGCGGATCAACTGAGAGACGCGCGCCGCCAACTCCTCACGGAGACGCCGACGATCCCGCGTCGTCGACCATAGGTCCGAGAGCGCAACCGAGTACGACCCGACCGTGTCGGTCACCGAACCGTCGGAGTGGATTCCGAACCGAGATTCGCCGGCCTCCTGCTCCACCGTGCGCAGAGCTGCGATCAGGCTCGCCATGTCGATCGAGGCGTCGGCGACGCAGCTCGCGATCCGGAGCAGCTCGTCGGAGGAACCGCGTACATCGGATCGGACGCCTCTCATCGCCTCTCGGGCAGCATCGGCGGCCGCACCGACCCAGTCGTCGCCGAACACGGCGTCCACGAACGAACCATGTACGACGACAAGTTCGCGCCACTGCCGCATCAGACCGTCGGAGGCCGTGATCAACTCACGGCTGTTCCACGATCTGAACTCGTCGAGTGTGACCATCGTGAATCCCCCGCAGCGTCGTCGTATCCGACGAGTCAACGCGACAGACGAGCCCGGCCGTGAAATCTATCCCCAGCCTGTGGATGAAATCTGGGGATCAACGCGAGCTGAGGAGTCCTGTGCACGTCACCGCGCGATTCTGTGAACCGGTCCGCTGAAGCCGTCTCCCGGGTCGGTCGGGCGACTGGTCCGAGGCGGCCTGCTTCGCTTGGCCCGGTAAAGATCTGCGTCGGCTGCCCGATAGATCTCACCCCAACGACGACCGGCGGGCATGCACGCCAGGCCGACGCTCCATTCGGCCCGATGGGCACGGCGCAACCGATCGATGATCTGCAAGGCTTCTTTCTCGAGAACCCCGGGCATGAACAACACGAACTCGTCTCCACCGAGGCGACCGAGAACATCTCGTTTGGTCAGCTGCCCCTTCCACGCTTTCGAGACCCGAGTCAGGAGCACGTCACCCGCGATGTGGCCGTACTCGTCGTTGATCTCCTTGAAATTGTCGAGATCGAGCACCGCCAGGCTGACCGAGAGTCCGCGGGCAGCGCAGGCCGGAAGCATCTTCTCGATCTTGGACTCGAAACCGAAGCGGTTGAGAAGTCCGGTCAATGCGTCGTGGGTCGAGAAATACCGCATCCGGCGTGCGAAGACACCGAACACCTCGGTGGCACCGACAATTCCGAGAGCGACGAGAATGTAGGAGATGAACGGTGTTCCGTACGGCGCGATCGCGGCACCGATCACTGCTGAAACAGCAAGTACCGCAACCCAGATGCCGGCGTTTCGCTCGGACCAGAAGGCGCCGATGTGCATTCCGAGGAACATCGCGGCCTGCACACAGATCAAGAAGGCAGGCATGGTGTCGCTGCTACCCAGCGCACACGCGAGTCCCACCACCGACAGCGCTGTCGCACAACCCACCGCTCGTTTGGGGCTCGGCACACCCGCCCGCACCAGAACCACGATCGCCAATGGGCCCATCAGCATGGCCAGCGCCGCCAGAACCTGCTGGGGACCGGACAGATTGGACCACGAGGCGACGGCGCTCGCGGCGTACAGGACGGTGGTCACAGCCGCGAAAACCGCGAGCATGCGGCCGGACTCGTCGAACCTCGGCCTGCTCACCAGTCGGTGCCGGTTGCGTCGGGCAATGCCTGCTCGTGCTCGCGGCAACGCACACCGAACCGGACCACACCACTCACCTGATACCCCCCAGGCACCATCGGCCCTCCCCACGCACTACGGCCATCGCCTCACATGACCCAAACGATGCCCGGACTCTAACACCTTCGAGGCGCGACCACGACTCTGCGCGGGGAAGACGCAGCAGGTCAGGACGCCTTCTCGGCGCGCGCAGCCTCCCTGGCGAGCAGTCGATCCCTCGACTCCTCGAACTTGGTCGCCTTGGACTCCAAGTCCTCGACGAATGCAGCCAGCCGATCACGATCCCGCTCGCCCTCACCGGTGAAATCGTTGCGCTCGAAGATCTTCCACTTGCGCAGCACCGGCATCAGGACTTCGTCCAGATGCTGCCGGAGATCATAGATTCCATTCTTGGCCAGAATCATGGCGTTCTTGCGGAAATTCGGCATGTTCAGGCCGGGCATCTGGAAGTCCATTGCGACATCGGCGATGGCGCGAACCATCTGATCGGGCACAAGATCCAACGACGCCTCACCGAGGTTCCGATAGAAGATCATGTGCAGATTCTCGTCCGCAGCAACTCGAGCCAACATTCGATCCGCCACCGGATCACCACACGCCAACCCCGTATTACGATGCGACACCCGAGTCGCCAACTCCTGGAACGTCACATATGCAACCGAATGCAGGAAGTTTGCCCCGTCCATCGGCGCATCCACGCCAACAGTCATGTGGTGCATCCGAGCCCGCTCCAACTCCACCGGGTCGACTGCACGCGTCACCACCAAATAATCGCGCATCACGATCCCGTGGCGATTTTCTTCTGCGGTCCAACGCCCCACCCACGTACCCCAGGCACCGTCCAACGAAAAATTGTCTGCCAATCCCCGGTGATACGACGGCAGATTGTCCTCGGTGAGCAGATTTGTGATCATCGCCGTGCGGGCCAGTTCCGACAACGACGACTGCTCGAGAGACCAGTCCTCCCCACCCATCGCCGCGAAATTCCGGCCCAGATCCCACGGAACGTAGTCATGCGGATGCCATTCTTTCGCCATCGACAGATGGCGGTTCAAGTTGGCTTCCAGGGTGCCGTCGAGTTCGGTCAACAGCTCTTCATGATCGAGAACACGTGTCATCTGCGGGGCTCCTTCGAACATCGAGGTGCCCGAACCGACAATCGATTCGAGACAGGGGCGAACAATGTCCGCCAGGACAGCAGCGACGGCACACCCCCCTGCGGTGTGCCGTCGCGACCGTTCACGCCGGTCGTGCGACCGACGTTCTTGCACACCGACAACGCTAAGGACCACGCTCCGAATGCGAAACAAAACAGTCGAGGGTCTGGACATGTGGGCGCCGGCGACGAGCACCCTTGGGTGCGGTCACAACCCTCGCGATCGGCCCGCCTCGGATCCCCGGGCTTCCTCGGCACTCGATGTCACATGTGGTGGCCTTTTCGGGGGTCAATGGCACATCGAGTGGACTTGGGCCGCCAGTGCGGGTGCGAACACGAAAAAGGACGCCCACGAAGTGGACGTCCTTTTGTTGTGGAGCCTAGGAGATTCGAACTCCTGACATCTGCCTTGCAAAGGCAGCGCTCTACCAACTGAGCTAAGGCCCCGGGTGTTGCGGTTGAACGTGCACGAACATTACACGTTCGATCCGAGCGATTGTCACCCGGTGGAGATACTGTGCCAGACACCGTCCGAGCTGCGCGTCGAGCGCACCTTCGATACTGTCAGCACTGCGATCACCACCGATGCGACGAGAAGAAGGATTTTCACGTCCTGCCTCTTTTCGTTCGTTCGGTGTGGGCCTAGGAGGACTTGAACCTCCGACCTCTTCCTTATCAGGGAAGCGCTCTAACCGCCTGAGCTATAGGCCCTCATCACTGCTTTCGGCCGAAGAATTCCTCTCCTCGAACCGAGGGATGAGATTACCGTATCGGGCCGCTGTCTTCCAAAACGGCCCGATACGGCTACTCGTTGTGCAGGTCAGTCGCGGTCTGCCAGCGTCACCTCGACGCCACCGACCAGGTCCGACGACAGGTTGTAGATGAATGCGCCGATTGTGGTGAGAGCGGTGAAGAGTACGACATTGATCACACCGATCACCGCTGCGTAGCCGAACACCTGTCCGGCGCTGACGAGTCCACCGTCACCGGATTCGTTGACGATCTCGGTGAACGCACTGTTGAGCCGGTCCCATACGCCCATACCGTCCAGCACGGCGTACAGCAGGCCGACGGCCACCATCCAGACGAAGAACAGTGACACCGCGATGACGAGCGCAATCTTGAGCGTCGACCACGGATCGATCTTGCGGATCTGAATGGTTGCGCGCAAAGGATTGCCGTCCGCGCTGGGCACTGCCGTGATGGCGGCGGGCGCGGCGCGGTCGGCCTGGCTCTGCTCGGGATGCCGGACGGCGGACAGATCGGGCATGTCCTTTGCCAGATCCTTGCGTTCGATATGACGGGTCGGCCCGTCGATCACCGCTGCCTTCGACCGAGCGGCCTCGCGCCGTTCGGTCTTGTCCTCGGTGGACTCACGCTGAACGGGCTCGGCCGTCGTGCGGGCAGACCGGTCGAATTCAGCATTCGGTGGAAGGGCTGCGCCTCGACCGGAGAGATTGGTCTGCGGCTGGTTCTGCGGCTGCTGACGGTCCTCCGTGCCCTGCTGCGGCGGACGCTGACCGGCACCACGCTGCCACGGCGGCGTTCCCGACCCGCCCTGCGGACCCTCGACCGGCTGAGCAGGCATTGCCTGGGTGGCGGCCGGTGCGGAGTGGTCTTGCTCGCGAGCAGCCGGGGGAACCGATCGATTGGCGCGAGTCGCGTCACCGCCGCCCTCGGCCGACCCCTCCGGTGCGCGCGACACCTCGGTGGGTGCCGGGCCCCGCGGCGGAGCCGGACGAGACGGCGGTCCTGCCGGCGGCGCCTGTCGCTGTGGGGGCTGACCGTTTGCTGGTCGATCCGCAGTGGGCTGGCCGGAACCGGGCTGAACCGGCCGAGCCGACGGGGGGCCCTGCTGTGCCGCTCCCGGCGAAGTCTGCGGCGGCGGTCCCTGAGGTGCAGGGGGTCCTTGAGGAGCAGGTCCCTGAGGTGCAGGCGGCCGCTGCGGGGGCGGGCCCTGTGTCGGTCGTGCCGGGCCGTTGGGAGCACCCTGTGCCGGACGCACCGGCGGCCGGGAGTTCCCCTGGGGAGCCGGTCCGCGGCCGGCAGCGGGTGCCGGACGAGCGGCAGGCTGCGGGCGGCTACCCGGACGAGCTCCCTCGGGCGGCGCAGGCCGCGCGGGCTGTTCGGCCCGCGGCACCTCGCGGCCGTCCGGTGCGCCGCTGGGGCCGGGCCTGCTACCAGGCCGGTTGGGAGTGCTCACTTACGACTCCTTCGCTGCATCGTCTTCGGTGCCCACGGCATCCGGTTCGATCTCGTCGGCGTTGCGCGCGATCGCGAGCAGTGTGTCGCCTTCACCGAGATTCATCAACCGCACGCCCTTGGTCTGTCGGCCGGCTTTCCGGACCTGCTTGGCAGCAGTCCGAATGACGCCACCACTGGACGTGATGGCATACAGCTCGTCCTCGTCGTCGACGATGAGAGCTCCCACCAGCGTGCCACGCTTGGGGTCGTACTGGATTGTCAGTACTCCCTTTCCGCCGCGGCCCTGCTGCGGGTAATCCTCCATCGCAGTGCGCTTGGAGTAGCCACCCGACGTCGCGACCAGCAGGAACTTGTTCTCGCTGACGACGTTGAGCGAGAGCAGCTCGTCCTCACCGTTGAATCGCATGCCCTGCACACCGGACGTCGCGCGGCCCATGGGTCGCAGCACCTCGTCGGTGGCGGAGAACCGGATGGACTGACCCTGGGCCGAGACGAGCAGCAGATCGTCGTCGGAAGAGGCCAGGACTGCGCCGACCAATTCGTCCTCGCCGCGCAGGTTGACCGCCACGATGCCGCCGCTGCGGTTGGAGTCGAAGTCGGTCAGCCGTGACTTCTTGACCAGACCGCCCTTGGTGGCGAGCACCAGGTAGGGAGCATCCTCGTACGTCTTGATCTGGATGACCTGCGCGATGCGCTCGTCGGGCTGGAACGCGAGCAAGTTGGCAACGTGCTGTCCGCGAGCCGTTCGGTTCGCCTCGGGCAGTTCGTACGCCTTGGCCCGGTAGACGCGGCCCTTGGTGGTGAAGAACAGGATCCAGTCGTGCGTCGAGCAGACGAAGAACTTGCTGACGATGTCGTCCTGCTTGAGGCCGGCACCCTGCACGCCCTTGCCGCCGCGCTTCTGCGAGCGGTACAGATCGGTTCGGGTGCGCTTGGCGTATCCGGTCTCGGTGATCGTGACGACCACGTTCTCCCGGGCGATCAGATCCTCGTCGTTGACGTCGCCGTCGGCGGCGATGATGCGCGTTCGACGGTCGTCACCGAACTTCTCGACGATCTCGGCAAGTTCGTCGCGCACGATCTGGCGCTGACGCTCCGGCTTGGCCAGGATGTCCTGCAAGTCGGCGATGGTCCGCTCGAGTTCGGCCAACTCGTCGATGATCTTCTGGCGCTCGAGAGCCGCCAGGCGGCGCAACTGCATGTCGAGAATGGCCTGGGCCTGGATCTCGTCGATATCGAGCAGATCGATCAAGCCCTGCTTGGCGAGATCCACCGTCTGCGACGCGCGGATCAAGGCAATGACCTCGTCGAGCGCGTCGAGCGCCTTGACGAGTCCGCGCAGAATGTGGGCGCGTTCCTCGGCTCTGCGCAGCCGGTACCGGGTGCGCCGCACGATCACATCGAGTTGATGAGTGACGTAGAAGCGGATCATCTGGTCCAGACGCAGAGTGCGCGGAACGCCGTCGACGATCGAGAGCATGTTGGCACCGAAGCTGGTCTGCAGCTGCGAGTGCTTGTAGAGGTTGTTGAGCACGACCTTCGCGACGGCGTCGCGCTTGATCGTGACCACGATGCGCATACCGACGCGATCGGACGACTCGTCGTCGATCTTCGAGATACCGGACAGCTTGCCGTCGCGGACCTGCTCGGCGATCGAGGTGATCAGGTTGTCCGGATTGACCTGATACGGCAGCTCGGTGATGACGATCGTGGTGCGACCGTTGGAGTCTTCCTCGATCTCGACGACACCGCGCATGCGGATCGAACCGCGTCCGGTCGAGTACGCATCCTGAATACCCTGACCGCCGACGATGAGGCCGTGGGTGGGGAAGTCGGGACCCTTGACGCGCTCCATGCAGGCCGCGAGGGTCGCTTCCTCGTCGGCCTCGAAGTTGTCGAGGGCCCAGAACACCGCGTCGCCGAGTTCACGCAGGTTGTGCGGGGGGATGTTGGTGGCCATACCGACGGCGATGCCGTTGGAGCCGTTCATCAACAGGTTGGGGACACGCGACGGAAGTACCGTCGGCTCTTGGGTTTTGCCGTCGTAGTTGGGGATGAAATCGACGGTTTCCTCGTCGATGTCGCGCAGCATCTCCATTGCGAGCGGGGTCAGGCGCGCCTCGGTGTATCGCATGGCGGCGGCGCCGTCGTTGCCGCGCGAACCGAAGTTGCCCTGGCCGTCGACCAACGGGTAGCGCATCGACCACGGCTGAGCCAGACGCACGAGCGCGTCGTAGATCGAGGTGTCGCCGTGGGGGTGGTAGTTACCCATCGTTTCGGCAACGGGGCGTGCGGATTTCACGTAACTGCGGTCGGGACGGAAGCCCGAGTCGTACATCGCGTACAGCACGCGTCGGTGCACCGGCTTGAGACCATCGCGGACCTCGGGCAATGCACGGCCGACGATGACGCTCATCGCGTAATCGATGTAACTGCGCTGCATTTCCTGCTGGATGTCGACCGGATCGATCCGGTCTCCACCCTCGGCATTGGTGGTCGAACCCGGCGGGGGTCCTACCGGCGGTTCGGTGATGTCAGACATGCAAATCTCCTCGAGAAACGGTCACCTTCACGCGCCGAGAGCACTCGTCGGCGCGTGAAGGGAAGGACTAAACGTCAAGAAAGCGAACATCTTTCGCGTTGCGGGCGATGAAGCTTCGGCGTGCGGACACGTCCTCGCCCATCAGCACGCTGAACAGTTCGTCTGCAGCAGCGGCGTCGTCGAGGGTGACCAGACGCAGCACTCGCACTGCCGGGTCCATGGTGGTTTCCCACAGTTCCTTGGCGTTCATCTCGCCGAGGCCTTTGTACCGCTGGACGCCGTCTTCGACGTTGATCTTGCGCTTGTTGGCGATACCGGCTTCGAGCAGTCCGTCGCGCTCACGATCGGAGTACGCGAAATCGGGCTCTCCGCGGCTCCACTTGAGCTTGTACAGCGGCGGCATTGCGAGATACACGTGACCGTTTTCGATCAGCGGACGCATGAACCGGAACAGCAGGGTCATCAACAGCGTCGAGATGTGCTGGCCGTCGACGTCGGCGTCGGCCATCAGCACGATCTTGTGATAGCGCAGCTTGGTGATGTCGAACTCGTCGTGGATGCCGGTGCCGAACGCGGTGATGATCGACTGGACTTCGTTGTTCTTGAGGACGCGGTCGATGCGAGCCTTCTCGACGTTGATGATCTTTCCGCGCAACGGCAGGATCGCCTGGAACATCGAGTCGCGGCCCGATTTTGCCGAGCCGCCTGCGGAGTCGCCCTCCACGATGTAGATCTCGGACTTGCTCGGATCGTTGGAACGGCAGTCGGCCAGCTTGCCCGGCAGGCCGCCGATGTCGGTTGCGCTCTTGCGCCGCACCAACTCTCGTGCCTTGCGGGCAGCCATCCGCGCCTGTGCGGACGAGACGGCCTTGTTGATGATGGTCTTGGCGTCGGCGGGGTTGGACTCGAACCAGTGCGAGAGATGCTCGTTGCAGGCCTTCTGCACGAACGAGCGAATCTCGGTGTTACCGAGCTTGGTCTTGGTCTGTCCCTCGAACTGCGGCTCGCCGACCCGCACCGAGATGACGGCAGCCAAGCCCTCACGGATGTCGTCACCGGTGAGCTTGACGTCCTTCTCCTTGACCAGCTTCTTCTCGATCGCGTACTTGTTCACCGTCGACGTCAGAGCGGTGCGGAAGCCCTCTTCGTGGGTACCGCCCTCGTGCGTGTTGATCGTGTTGGCGAAGGTGTGCACCGATTCGGAGTAACCGGCGTTCCACTGCATCGCGATCTCGACCTCGTGGCCCTCACCCTTGCCGGTGAAGCCGACGACAGAATTGTGGATCGCAGTCTTGGTGCGGTTGATGTGTTTGACGAAGTCGACCAGGCCGTCCGGGTAGTGGTACGTCCGCTTGCGCACCTTGGCCGGCTTCGCGTTGGCCGCGTCGGCCTGCTCTTCCTCTGCGGTCTTGGGCGCCTCGGCGGTCTCACCGAGCTCTTCCTCGGTCGCGTCGGTCGCTGCGACACGCTCGTCGGTGAAGTTGATGGTCAGTCCCTTGTTCAGGAACGCCATCTCCTGCAGGCGACGGTGCACGGTCTCGAAGCTGTAGTCCAGGGTCTCGAAGATCTTGCCATCGGCCCAGAAGCGAACCGTGGTGCCGGTCTCGCTGGTGTCTCCGACAGTCTCGAGAGGGCCGGGCTTTGCGTAGTCGTAGGTTTGCTTGTAGCGGTGCCCGTCACGCGCGATCTGCAATTCGACCTTGGTGGACAAGGCGTTGACGACGGAGATACCGACGCCGTGCAGTCCGCCGGAGACGGCGTAGGAGTCGGAGTCGAACTTGCCGCCTGCGTGGAGCTGGGTCATGACGACCTCGACGGTGGGAACACCGGAGGAGTGCATGGCGACGGGGATACCGCGGCCGTCGTCCTTGACCTCGACGCTGCCGTCTTCGTGGATGGTGACGTCGACGGTGGAGGCATAACCGGCCATGGCCTCGTCGACGGAGTTGTCGACGACCTCCCAGATCAGGTGGTGCAGGCCTCGTTCACCGGTGGAACCGATGTACATGCCGGGCCTCTTACGAACTGCTTCCAGGCCCTCGAGGACCGTGATGGAAGACGCGCCGTAATCCTTGCTGTTCTCACTGTTACCTGACTTCTGGGCAGCCACGGTTAGCTGGTTCTCCTTCTACGCGTCCACTACCCCGCTCACACCTGTACCAGGTGCTACCGCAGAGGGTCGGCACGGTCTTTCGACCGTGCGCGTTCCATGCGTTTGTTCCGGGCTTGATGTCGTACCGGTCCATAGTACTGGTTGGCTGCGACAGCATGGGCACGATGACACCCCTAAAAGGCCCCTGATTGCTTCACAGACGCATTTTTTCGATACCGGACGGCAAAGATGAAGGGTAAAACCGGCGATTCGGCTACAGATCGAGAACGATCCGCTGTCCGTCCGAACGCGACACACAGATCAACATCTCGTTCTTCTGCTCCTCGGACGTGAGGCGATTCTCTCGGTGTTGCGGTGTTCCGTTGAGTACTCGCACCCGACAGGTACCGCAGAACCCCTGCTGGCACGAGTACGCGATATCGGGCCGAACCCGTCGAATGGCATGCAGCGCAGTCTCTTCCGCACCGACAGACAGAATCTGTCCCGAGTCGACGAGCTGCACCTCGAATTCCGTACCGTTCTTCACCGGCGGCGGCGAGAAGCGCTCGAAGTGCAGATGTGTGGCCGGGAGGGCATCGAACGACGCGCGAACCAGATCGATCATGGGCGGCGGACCACATACGTAGACCGATCCGCCGGGCGCCGTCGATCCGAGCAGATCCATGCTCGACGGCATGCCCTCCACGTCGTCGGTGCGAACGGTGACCCGTGCCGGATCCCAGCCGGCGATCTCGTCCAGGAACGGCATCGACTCACGCGAGCGACCGCAGTAGACGAAGTGCCAGTCCATCCCGAGATCACGAGCTCTGCGCACCATCGAGATGATCGCGGTGATACCGATTCCGCCCGCCACGAACACAGCATGTTCGGACGGGACGAACGGAAATCCGTTGCGCGGTCCCCGAATCGACACGTGCGTGCCTACCGTCAGAGCATGCATTTCCGGAGATCCACCGCCGCCGTCGGGCACCAGCCGCACTGCGATCGAGTACGTGTTCTCGCTCGGCAGACCGCACAGTGAGTACTGACGTCGACGACCGGACGGAAGGTAGAAATCCAGGTGCATCCCCGGCGCCCACGCCGGCAGAGCAGACCCGTCGGCCGCGGCAAAGGTCAACAGCACCACCTGCTCGTCGACGCAGAGCACCTCCCGGGAGACCAGCGTCAGTTCTCGGGTGCGCGCTACCGGAGGTGCCGCGAACGAATCGTCGTACTTCTCGTTGTCGAGTAGGGCGAACCACTTGTCGAGCGCGTCGGTGACCAGAGACACCGTCTGATCCGGCTCGTCACGCCCGTACAGATTCCGAGGAATCGTACGACCTACTCGAAACGAGTCGACCTTCTGAGCCATTGCGCCGAGCTTGCTCCGCAACGTGCGTCTGGTCATCGATCAGCGGACCGCGCCGCCGGGGAGGTGGCGAGATACTGCACGGCTTGAGCCGTCGAGCCTTCCTGGGACGGATGATAGGTGCTCTTGAAGTACCGCAACGACGCCTTGACCATGGACATCGGGGTAGGAAACAGACCAGCCTTGGCCACTCGTCGGAACTCGCGGAACGACGGCGTGCGCTGCTTCGGCGACAGATGCGCCAACGTCGGATCCTGGCTCATCAGGTAGCGAACGCCGCGCGTCCAGAACCAGACGAGGGTGGGTGCAATGACGACGTAGGTACGAATCCGCCGTGCCGGCCTGACGTCGAAGTAGCGCATAACCTCGTATGCCACCGAACGATGTTCGACTTCCTCGGCACCGTGCCAACGCAGCAGGTCCAGCATCACCGGGTGGACGTCGGCGGCGTCGAGCTCCTTCGCATTGAGAACCCAGTCGCCGAGGAACGCGGTCAGGTGCTCGGCTGCAGCGATCAGGGCGAGCCGCTCGACCAGACTGTTCTGTCCGTGGCCCGAACGATTACCGAGAGCACGGCCGAACAGGAACTTCATCTGATCCACATATGGATCGACATCGATGCCGTGTGCACGAAGCTGGTCGTGGACATCGGTGTGGGCCTGTGCGTGCATGGCTTCCTGGCCGATGAAGCCGATCACGTCGTCGCGCAACTGATCGTCGTGAATCAGCGGCAACGCCTCCTTGAACGTGCGCACGAACCACTCCTCGCCCTCGGGCAGAAGCAGGTGCATCACGTTGATCAGGTGCGTGGCCAGCGGATTGCCGTCCATATAGTGCAGCGGCAGGGTCTTCCAATCGAATTCGACGTTCCGAGCGTGCAGAACCACTCTGTCTTCGGGGGTCCCATCGACGTCGACCGCCGTTGTCGACGCCTTCTTCGTAGGTGCAGACACAACTTCTCCTCGTCCGATGGCCGCGTGTAACAGTATTCGGTCCCCCGACCGTCGCGTGTTCCGAATCACGCTACGCACACCGACAGTCTCACAGCAACAGTGCCCCCAACATCTGTTGAGGATCACGTGGACCAGGCACTACGACAACCCGACTTTGGGAACAATCACTATCCGTAGGTGTCTCGGGGACCCCGACCGCGGACGTGACGTTCACCTTTTCGCCAGCTCTGCGTGGTCGGCCCGGTGATACGAAGTGAGGTCACCACACCGTGGCCCACCGCCGCGGCGATCTTCGCCAGAATCTGCGACTGCATCAGCCTCAGTTGCGTCGCCCATGCCGTCGACTCGGCGGAGATACTGAGCACTCCGTCCTTGAGCCCAGTGGGGTCGGCGTGCGCCGAGATGTCCTCACCGACGACGCTGGCCCACCGCCCCAACACTGCACCTTCGGACACCTTGGCCGACCATCCACGCTTGGACGCGATCGAATTGGCGAGGGCACCGAATGCCTGCGGATCTCGGTCGTCGGGCCCGGCTCCCGACCAACCCCGTCGCCGACGCCCCCGCAGCGCACGGACGCCACCCGTCGGAGACGACCGCCCTTGCCCCACCGACTTGCCACTGGCCTTGGCCGCGGCGCGCGCGTCCTCCAGTGCACGACGCGCGAGATCGACGCCCTTCAACTCCGGCGTCTCGCCCTTGTCTGCGGATGCGCCTTCGTCGTCGTTCATCGAACCTCACTCTCCTCGCGTGCGGCGTCGACGGTGACCGACAGATCCGTGATACGCGAGATACGCCCTGCTGCACCGGATTCCGAGCTCTGTTGTGCTTCGACGCCGTAGCGACGGGCATCGAGCTCGGGTGGTACGTCCTCCGGTACCGCGGCCGTGATCAACACCTGCTCGGCACCGGCCGCCACCGTCGCGAGCGCAGCACGCCTCTTTCGGTCGAGTTCGGCGAACACGTCGTCGAGCATCAGCACGGGATCCGTGCCGTCCTCGCGCAACAGGCCGAAGGACCCCAGCCGCAACGACAGAGCATACGACCACGATTCACCATGGCTGGCAAAACCTTTGGTGGGCTGATCACCGAGCATCAACTCCACATCGTCCCGATGTGGACCCACCAGACATACTCCTCGTTCGATTTCTCGCTGTCTCATCACCGAGAGTTGGTGCAGGAAAGCAGCTTCCAGCACATCGACGTCGTCCGGTAACGGGGCTCGGCCGGCGTCGGAGAATTCCGGCGGCAATGCTTCGGCAAGGCTGCAGCGATAGGACAGTGTCGCGGGTCGCGATTCGGGCGCGATGGACCCGTAGGCCTGCTGCACGAACGGCATCAGCTCGTGTACCAAACCTATTCTGGCAGCGAGCAATTGAGCTCCGTGCGCCGCGAGATGCCCGTCCCACACATCGAGGGTGGCCAGAGCACTCGCACCGTCGCTCGACGACGATCCTCGACGCAACGACCCGCTGGCCGTCTTGAGCAGTGCCGAGCGCTGACGCAGAACCTTGTCGTAATCGGCACGGACAGTGGCCATTCGAGGAATTCGGCTGGTGAGCAGTTCGTCCAGATACCGTCGACGCTCGCCGGGATCGCCACGCACGAGCGACAGATCTTCGGGAGCGAACAACACACTTTGCAACACGCCCAGAATCTCCCGCGGTCGTCGCAACGGCGAGCGGTTCATCCGAGCCTTGTTGGCCTTGCCCTCGAGCAGCTCCACATCGATGATCAGCTCACGACCGTGATTGACCACGGCGCTGCCCAGGAACGCCTTGGGAGCACCCGCCCGAATCATCGGAGCGTCCGTCGACACGCGATGCGAGGACAACGTCGACAGATAGTTGAGCGACTCGAGCAGGTTGGTCTTGCCGTGCCCGTTCGGTCCCACGAACACGGTCGAGCCCGGTCCCAGGTCGACGGTGACGTCGTCCCAGGATCGGAAGTCGTGTAGCTGCAGAGACCGGACGAACACTTACTCGTGTTTCGGGGCCGGTGCGCGCAGGGTCTCGTCGGCATCTGCCTTCTTGACCGCGTGCCCACCGAATTGGTTGCGCAAAGCCGAGACGGCCTTCATTGCCGGCGAATCCTCTTGTCGCGAAGCGAATCTCGCGAACAGCGCGGCAGAGATCACCGGAGCGGGTACGGCGTGGCGAATAGCTTCCTCGACGGTCCAACGACCCTCACCGGAGTCCTCGGTGTATCCGGAGATCGCACTGAATTCCGGATCCTGACCGAGTGCTTCGACCAACAGATCGAGCAACCAGGAACGCACGACCGTGCCCTTGCTCCACGCCCGCAGCACACCTTGTACGTCCTGCACGAGCTCTTCCGCTTCGAGGATCTCGTAGCCCTCGGCGTATGCCTGCATCAATCCGTATTCGATGCCGTTGTGCACCATCTTCGAGTAGTGGCCTGCGCCGACCGGGCCGGCGTGAACAAATCCGTCGGCGCGTTCGCCTTCCGGACGCAAGGCGTCGAAGATCGGCATCGCATGGGCGACGTGCTCGTCCTGACCGCCGACCATCAACCCGTAGCCGTTCTTCAAGCCCCACACACCACCGGATACACCGGCATCGACGTAGCCGATTCCTTTGGCGTCCAACAACTCTGCATTGGGCTTGTCATCGGTGAATCGTGAGTTTCCACCGTCGATCACCAGATCGCCCGGCTCGAGAACCTCAGCCAGGCCTGTGATCGTATCGCGGGTGATCTGGCCGGATGGAACCATCACCCACACCACCCTCGGTGCCGTCAACGCCTGAGCCAGACCGGCCAACGACGGGGTGTCCGTCACCTCCGGTCGGGGGTCGTAGCCGATGACCTCGTGACCATGCTCGCGCAACCTCTCGCGCATGTTGAAGCCCATTTTTCCGAGACCGACCAAGCCGAGCTGCATGATGACGCGTCCTTGTCTGTGTCAGGTGCGAAAGTTCCCGCGGGTCCAACAGTAACCAGGCAGGATCAGCCCGGCAGCCTGACGGGCATCAGCAGATACGTGTATTCGGATTTCGGCGCCGCGAACTTACCTGCGTCGTCGGCCACCAGTTCTTCGTCCGACGTCGGACGCAACACTGCAGGCCGGCTCGGCGTCGTGAACCCGAACGTCACCTTCTCGCTGTGCAGCGAGGACAACCCGTCGATGAGGTATCCCGGGTTGAAGGCAATGGTCAGCGCTTCGCCCTGGAAGTCGGCAGGCAGAGCTTCCTCGGCGCGACCGGCATCGTCGCCACCTGCGGACAGCAGTACACCGTCGGCGTTGAATTCCAGGCGGACCTGCGCACCGCGCTCGGCCACCAGAGCCACACGCTTGATCGCCTCGACCAGCGATGCGATCTCGAGAGTGGCCACCGCAGTGTGCTCGGCCGGCAGCAACTGACGGAACTTCGGGAATTCGGCATCGAGCAAGCGCGTGGTGGTGCGGCGCCCGTCGCTGACGATGCCCAACAAACCGTCGCTGCCGATGGACGAACCGGAGCCGAGAGCCAGTTCGACCGGCGAGCCGGAGTTACCGCCCAGAGTCTTCGCCGACTCGGACAAGGTCTTGGCCGGGATGAGCACCGCGGTGGTGGTGTCGGCCCCGGCGGGAGCCCACTCCACCTCACGAACCGCCAACCGAAAACGGTCGGTGGCAGCGAGAACGACGTTGGTGCCGTCGATCTCCACGCGGATACCGGTGAGCATGGGAAGCGTGTCGTCCTTGCCCGCCGCGATGGCGACCTGGGCAATTGCCTCGGAGAAGACATCACCGGCCAGCGAACCGGTGTTGCTGGGCAACTCGGGGAGCTGCGGGTAGTCCTCCACCGGCATCGTCGGCAGGGAGAACTTGGCGCTTCCGCAGTTGACCAGAACGCGGGTTCCATCGACCGTGACGTCGACCGGCTTGTTCGGCAGCGACTTGGTGATGTCGGCAAGTAGCTTGCCCGACACCAGAACTCGGCCTGCCGTGGCTACCTCGGCAGAGACTTTGACCTGAGCGGAGACCTCGTAGTCGAATCCGGAGACCGTCAGACCCTGCTCATCGGCGGCAAGAAGAACTCCACCGAGAACGGGAACGGGCGGCCGTGACGGGAGGCTACGGGCCACCCACGCCACGGAATCGGAAAAATCTTCACGAGCAACGCGAAACTTCAAACTTCCAAGCTCCATCGCTCGGCATTTCCTCTCGTTCGGTGGCGTTCGTCCTCACGGCCGGAGCGGTGCAACCACGAAGGTTGCGGCTCGAACCGATGCAACGACGAGTGTGGCACATCCAGCGCAAGCACACCGTATGCCCTCCGAACCCGAGACGAAAGCTCGAGGTTCGAGCCGTACGTGGGATTCGGGTGATCTCTTCGGGCCTGTGAACGGATCGTTCCCCAACACCTGTTTTCAAAGAAGTTCTTTCAAGGAGAAAACAGAAGTATTAATAGGTCCTGTGCAATCTGTGCACGGACGGTTGGATCTGCTGGTCGCCTCGCGTGGTGTCGTGGGGATGAATTCGGGACCAATATGCGATTGACGCGCGGCTGCCTGTGGACGAATCCCATCGGTGCACAGGCGCCCACACTCCATCCCCAGAACTTCGATGTTGTCCACATGGTTATCCACAGGTGTGAATCAATGGTCGACGCCCGAAAAACAGATCGACATCGAGTCGAGAATCGGCGCCGATCATGGACGAGAAACGGAGACGGCACCGAACCCGCGATGGGATTCGGTGCCGTCTTCTGCGTTCGTCTGTGCCCGGTGGGCTACCGCTTCGAGCGTTGCTTGATCCGTGCAGTGAGCTCTTGGACCTGGTCGTACACCTTCCGGCGCTCGGTCATCTCCTTGCGAATCTTCTTGTCCGCGTACATGACCGTCGTGTGATCTCGTCCGAACGTCTGGCCGATCTTGGGCAGCGACAAGTCGGTGAGCTCGCGGCAGAGATACATGGCGATCTGCCTGGCCATCGCCAGCGCTCGGGCCTTACCCGGGCCGCACAGGTCCTCGATGGAGGTGTTGAAGTACTCCGCCGTGACAGCCATGATCGTTGCTGCATTGATCTCGAGACTCGACGAATCGGGAATGAGATCGCGCAGGACCACCTCCGCCAGTGTGAGGTCGAGCGCTTGTCCGTTGAGCGACGCGAATGCCGTCACACGAATGAGGGCGCCCTCGAGCTCACGGATATTTCGTTCGATGCGGCTGGCGATCAGTTCGAGTACGTCGTGTGGCACGTCGAGGCGGTCCATCCGAGCCTTCTTGCTCAGAATGGCGATGCGCGTCTCGAGCTCGGGCGGCTGGACATCGGTGATCAGGCCCCACTCGAAGCGGGTACGGAGCCGCTCTTCCAGGGTGGCCAGCTGCTTCGGGGGCCGGTCGGACGAGACGACGATCTGTTTGTTGGCGTTGTGCAGAGTGTTGAAGGTGTGGAAGAACTCCTCCTGGATGCCTTCCTTGCCCTCGATGAACTGGATGTCGTCGACGAGCAGCACATCCGTCTCGCGGTAGCGGCGTTTGAACGCCACTTTGCGGTCGTCACGAAGACTGTTGATGAAGTCGTTCGTGAATTCTTCGGTGGAGACGTACTTGACCCGCATTCCAGGGAACAGTCGCTGCGCATAGTGACCGGCCGCGTGCAGGAGATGAGTCTTGCCCAATCCCGACGCACCCCATACGAACAGCGGATTGTAGGCGCGGGCAGGTGCTTCGGCGATGGCCACGGCAGCTGCGTGAGCGAACCGATTGGAGGCGCCGATGACGAACGTGTCGAAGGTGTACTTCGAGTTCAGGCTGTTCGCGCCCGACGACGGGGGCGACGATTCAGGGGGTTTGGTGAAGTACGTCGGCCACGAGTTCTGCACGCTCGCCAGCGCTTCGCGCTCGTCGTCCACCTCTTCGTAATCGGCGGTCTCGGAGTCGGAAGGCTCGTCGTCTCTGCTGGTCAGGACGCGGCGCCGGTAGGTGGGCGAGCTGACGGCGTCGGGGTAGGCCGACCGCTCGGAGTCGATCTTCTCGTCCTCGGGAGCGGAGATGCGTACCCCGAGTCCCTCGACACCCTGGCCGAGATGTCGGCCCAGTGCTCCCAGGATCGGCTCTCGAAGGTCTCGCTCGATGGCTTCCTGAGCGAAGGTCGAGGGAACGGCCAGCAGGGCGAACCCCTGCGTCAGAGTGAGCGGTTTGACCAGCGCGAGCCAGGCCTTCTGGCCCTTGGTGAGGGGAGACCCACTGTGACGGTCGGAAGTGAGCTCCGCGACCACCTCGGGCCAGATACGCGCGAGCGCATCCGGATCGTCGTTCACGTCGATCCCTCCGTTGTCGAGCATCGGTGTCTCGGCGGTGGTTGGACCGCCGAGCATTGGTCTCGTACGGGTACGACGCGTCGAAATTCGTGCGTCGTTTCCTGCCCGCGCGATGTCGGCGTCGGATAGCGTCGTCGATCGTGCGTCGTCGCGGCTGAGACCAGGGTCCGTGGGTGGACCCCGCAAGGTACGAATATGCCACCTGATCTGTGTTTCCACACAATTATCCACAGGTGTGGATAAACGACACCGATGTGAGCCCAGGGCTCTTCCCGGCTCGTGGTATCACGCACGCACCAGTCTGACCTGCATGGATGGTCGCTGTCTGTCGTACGATCGGACGAACCGCGCCGGCTCGATCTGTCATCGGCGAGCGCTGTCGATGCACATCACAGCCTCGGTCGCCGAATCCTCCGGTGCCTGTGCATGAACTGCCGAGCCGATCGGTCCGGAGCGAGTTTGACCACCGGTGACTCGATCAGTACTCTCGAACAGTCACCCAATAGCGAGGTGGCCGATGCTTGCTGGCTGCTCACAGTCTGTCTTCACTCGGATTTCTCGCTCGGGAGGCAAGCGACTTCATCCGAACTCGCTGGAACCTTTACAGCAGACGCCGACAGATCGGCGTCTTCGAATCTCGAGGAGTGTTGACCGTGGCCAAGGGCAAGCGGACGTTCCAGCCGAACAATCGCCGCCGCGCGCGCGTTCATGGCTTCCGTCTTCGTATGCGTACCCGTGCGGGTCGTGCAATCGTTTCCGCACGTCGCGGCAAGGGCCGTAAAGAACTCACAGCCTGATATTCGTTCGTCCGGACCTTGGAGCTCGGGATGCTTCCTGAGCCGAATCGACTGCACCGAGCACGTGATTTTTCCGTAGCGGTGCGTCGAGGACGCCGAATGGGTAGAGCTGATCTGGTCGTTCACGCCGTTGTGCGGGACGAGCAGGACATCGCATCGACCGTTCGGGGACCACGATTCGGATTGATCGTCAGCAAGGCAGTCGGGCCGGCCGTAACTCGTCATCGAGTTGCGCGCCGGCTTCGGCATATCTGTACCGACGTGGTCGGTGAGCTCCCCGAGACCACCGACGTGGTCATCCGCGCATTGCCGGGTGCCGCGACAGCGTCCTCGGCAGATCTACTGGTTCAACTGCGTTCAGGATTGAAGAAGCTCGGTCTTCTCGAAGCTCCGAAGGGTCCGCCGTCATGACATTCATGGGCAACCTTCGTTCCATTCCTGCTCGAACTCTCATGTATTTCATCGGGTTGTACCGAACCTATGTGTCCCCGATGAGACCTCCTACCTGTCGCTTCTCCCCCACCTGCAGTGAGTACGCCATCGAGGCGCTCGAGGTGCACGGGATGATGAAGGGCTCGTTGCTGGCAGTCGTCCGCCTCCTCAAATGTGCTCCCTGGCACTCTGGAGGATGGAACCCGGTGCCTGAACCCGGTAAGTGGCGCGCGAGCGTCACCGAGATGACCGAAACCGAAGAACACCACGATCTCGTGCGAGTGGAAGAACAGAGGAGTACATAGAGCCGTGCTCGACTTCATTTACTATCCGGTTGCCTGGATTCTCTGGGTGTGGCACAAGGTTTTCGGCTTTGTGTTCCAGGATCCCAGCAATGGATTCGCCTGGGCACTGTCCGTCGTCTTCCTGGTCTTCACCCTGCGCTTGATTCTGTACAAGCCCTTCGTCAAGCAGGTCCGCACGACGCGGCAGATGCAGGAGCTACAGCCGCAGATCAAGGCTCTGCAGAAGAAGTACGGCAAAGACAAACAAAAAATGGCCGTCGAGATGCAGAAACTGCAGAAGGAACACGGCTTCAACCCGCTGATGGGCTGCCTACCCGTGTTGGCACAGGCACCGGTGTTCATCGGACTGTTTCACGTGCTTCGTTCGTTCAACCGCACCGGCACCGGTGTCGGCCAGCTCGGCCTGAGCCCGGAAGAGAACCGCGAACTCTCGAACTATGCGTTCAGCGTGGCCGATGTGCAGTCGTTCCTCGATGCTCGACTGTTCGGAGCCCCGATTTCGGCATGGATCACCATGCCGCAGGAGCAGCTCAACGCGTTCGCCGTCGGACCGGGCGCCTCCATTCCGTCGACGTTCGTCATCGCGGCGGTATCGATTCCACTGATGATCATCGCGGCGATCATGACCCACATGAACTCGCGTGCATCGGTGGCGCGTCAGAGCGCCGCAGCAGCTGCGAATCCGCAGTCCGCGATCATGAACAAGCTTGCGCTGTACGTGTTCCCGCTGGGTGTATTGGTCTTCGGCGCCCTGCTGCCGATCGCGATCCTGCTGTACTGGGTCAGCAACAACACCTGGACCTACGCACAGCAGCACCTGGTATTCGGAAAGATCGACAAAGAAGAAGCTGCCAAGGCTGTCGCTGCCGTGGAGAAGCGTTCCGAGAACGCGCCGAAGCCGGGCGTCAAGCCGGTATCGGTGACCAAGCCGAAGCCGGGTGCGCGGCCCAAGCTGTCGAAGATGACGCCGGTAGACGACGATGCGACGACCGACAGCGGTGACACCTCGGGTTCGGCCAACGGTGCGGCAACTCCGGTCAGGCCCAGACCGCAGGCGAACCGGAACAAGTCGACCAAGCGCAAGCGGCGCTGACCGACACGTCGAGAGAAGGACGAACATGGCAGCGGACGTAGAAGAAGCTCAGAACGACGAAGTACAGAAGCCAGTCGATGCGGTATCCGGGGATGGAGTGAATGACGTGATGGTCGAGGCCGATCAGCTCAGCGCGGTCGACGCGGATGCGGACGAGAAGTCCGTGATCGAGGAATCCGCCGCCTCCGAGGTGGTCGAAGACAAGGCCGCGAAGGCCGCGAAGGCCGCGCCTGACGATGACGATGACGATGACGACGAGGACTACTTGGTCGAGGAAGGCGAAATTGCCGGCGACTACCTCGAACAGCTTCTCGACGTTCTCGACTTCGACGGAGACATCGACCTGGACGTCGAGGGCGACCGGGCCATCGTCAGCATCGACGGTGGGGACGATCTCGCCAAGCTCGTAGGCCGTAAGGGTGAGGTTCTCGACGCTCTTCAGGAACTGACCCGGTTGGCCGTTCAGCAGTCGACCGGAGAGCGCAGCAAGCTGATGCTCGACGTTGCCGGCTGGCGGGCGAAGCGTCGTACCGAACTGGGCAATCTCGGTGCCGAAGCCGCGCGGCGAGTGTTGGAATCGGGTGAGCGAGAAGAGCTGACTCCGATGACTCCGTTCGAGCGCAAGATCGTGCACGATGCAGTCGCGAAGATCGACGGCGTTGCCAGCGAGAGCACAGGAGTCGAGCCGTCTCGGCGGGTAGTTGTCGTCAAGGGATAGCAGCGCTTCTCGGTTGAAACAGCTCCACAATCTTTACAGCTTCACGATCTGATGGCCCTTACTTCGGTGGGGGCCATCGTCGTATGTGGACATTGGTGCCCAGGCTCTGCTCGAATGTCATCTGTGTAATTCAAACGCGCAACACGGTTCGAGAATGGTTTGTGGTCGAACTTTTCGTCGAAATATTTCGATCCAGGTATGCGCGACGCTTTCGTCACTGTGACGCGTGTACGCGGGCTCGGTTGTTAGCGGTTGATGCGAGTCGAGTGTTGTGGTTTCACGTGAAACAACGGCCGGAAGTCTCCAGGCACTCGGGAAGAGGCGCGGTTCCGCAGCGTTCAGAATTCGAGGCTTGCTGAGGGGGAAGTACGCGCCTGGGACGGTCACGAGCGACATTTGATGTTTCACGTGAAACCGGGCTTCCGTGTAGGGCTGTTGAGAATCGAACTTCTCGACTGTCGCTCGGGTCGGTCATGAAGCGGTTCGCGGCATCGGGTGTTCAAGTCATGACGCCGGGCTTTCCAGGTATCGCCGGACCGGCATCTCCAGACTCGCGTCGGATAAGAATTGGGACCCGCGAATTTGACCGGGGACATGGTGCGGTGGGATCAGCGATGAACGGACAGTTGCCGCGATCTGTTGCCCCACCATCGGTCAAGGGATGGTGGAGAGACCTATCCGAAGAAACAGTGAATTCCGGCTTGCCGGGTTCTCGGATACCGCGGAATTGTGCGCGCGGCACTCGGCGGTATGAACGACCAGACTTTCGAGTGTGCAGACCGTCAGCGTGGCCTGCTCTGTAATCCTCGTTGTTGCTACGACGAGGTCTCCTTTGACCGGTGCTGCCTCTGCCCCGCACGGACGCATTGCATCGGGCCCACCGAAGTGCGAGCGGCCGCGCGCGGTTGGCTATCAGGTGGAGCCGGTGGCGAACCGCTCCCCCGGCTCACTCGACAGGTCGATGATCAGTCCCTGCGGGGAATTGAACGCAACGATCTTCACCGTCCGCCTCACGCCCCGAATCCGAGATGCGACCGCACGTGTCACCCATTCGCGCGGGGGGGGGGCGACCCGGGGATGGTGTCATCGGTCAGCTTCACGTGAGAGACCGCCGCCGCCGATCCTAACGATTCTGAATACAGCCGGGCTTCTCGAGCTGATCGGATCTGAGGTGTTCGCACGATGGCACTCGAAGTGTCGAACGTGAAGTGTGTGTCGGCTTGTCGACATCGTCCTCACCGGACTGGATCCGCTCGCCTCGGCCGAGAGGCCTCGGCAATCGAGAGAAGCCTGCAACAGCAGAGTCTCAGGCGCGCCGAATGGGAAGCAGTTTCACGTGAAACATCGTCGTCGGTGATCGATCGTGATACCGAGAATCGGCAGACTTCTCGACTTGGTCGGAACCTCAGGCACCACACCGGATTGCTCGACGTGTCGACGGTTCGTGTCGGTCGGTGCGTAGACCGCGATCCCGCCAGAGCGGATCCGCTCGGTTCTGGCGAGCTTCGGTAGTGATCGGTCGGAAGCTGCCACAGCAGAGCCCAGCGTCTGTCGGGCGGGAAGTAGTTTCACGTGAAACATCTGGCAGCGCCGCCAACACTGGACAACCCTCGCGACGGGTGATCGAGCCGTGTGGCTCTCGCTCGGGCGACTCGTCCGGGGTTCACCCCACTCGGCGTCGTCGAGAACTGGGAGCCGATGGGATTCGGATTGTCAGGGAAGCAGTTCGGCGGAAGCCACCCGCGAGATCAGGAACCGTACGTGGTCTGGACAGATATCGGGATGGCGCCGCCCGGCTTCAGAAGTATCGGATTGCCCTCCGAGGAGAGCGATGTCCGAATCAGTGTGCAGATTCGCATACTTACAGCGATGTCGTTTGGCGTTCCGCGCCCGAGCACGGGAAGATGTTTCACGTGGAACAAGAACGCTCGGATAGCACCCAGTTGATGGCAATCGCGGAGCAGGTATTTGGGGACCGAATCGAATTGGCCCGGCGATATCACGGCTCGTTGGCGACTGCGGGCGTCGAGCGCGGGCTCATCGGACCTCGAGAGGTTCCACGACTCTGGGAACGCCACATCCTCAACTGCGCGGCGATCGGCGAACTCATAGACGAGGGCGAGACCGTCGTGGACATCGGCAGCGGCGCGGGACTCCCCGGAATCCCGTTGGCAATCGCGAGGCCGGACCTACGGGTCACTCTTGTGGAGCCGCTTCTTCGCCGCACCGTGTACCTCGCAGAGTTCATCGAAGAACACGATCTGAACGTCTTGGTTGTACGCGGTCGCGCTGAACAGCCCGGCGTGAAGAAGGAGGCGGGCGGCGCCGATGTGGTGACGTCGCGGGCAGTGGCCCCGTTGGAGAAGCTCGCCAAGTGGTCGCTTCCTCTTGTTCACGATCACGGTCGGATGCTGGCTCTGAAGGGATCGAGCGCCGGTGAAGAGATCGAGCGAGACCGGGCTTCCCTCACTCGGATGGGTGCTGGCAAGCTGGAGGTAGTGGAGTGCGGAGTGGGCCTGCTGCCTACTCCAACCATCGTCGTCAGAGCGGTCCGTCAGCCTCGGAGACCGGGTCGTCACTGACCTTCGGTCGCGGACTCGTCAGTCCCGCGCTCGTCCCTATCGATCGTATTGAACACAGTCAGTTCCGCACTAAGGAGCACATATGTCGGGTGGGTCCGATTCCACTGTTTCACGTGAAACAGCATCCAAGAAGAACGCGTCCAACTCGTCCGAGTCGGCACCGGCGGTGAAGAAGAGCTCCGACTTCGAGTACACCAACGCGATCTCGCCCGACGACACTCCGATCGGCGCCGCGGCACATCGAGCCAGTCAGGTTCTGCACCCGGGATCGGTGTCGCTCCCGAAGCCGGCGAAGCGGCGCATGCTGACGATCGCCAATCAGAAGGGCGGAGTTGGCAAGACCACCACCGCCGTGAACCTGGCTGCCGCGCTCGCCCTTCAGGGCCTGACGGTCCTGGTGGTCGATCTCGACCCCCAGGGCAACGCCAGCACCGCTCTGGGCGTCGAGCACCACTCCGGTGTGCCGTCGAGTTACGAGGTGCTCATCGGTGAAGTCAGCGCCAAGGATGCGGTGCAGCAGAGCCCTCACAGCGAGCGACTGTTCTGCATTCCGGCCACGATCGATCTTGCTGGAGCAGAGATCGAGCTGGTGTCGATGGTTGCCCGTGAGGGCCGACTGAAGACAGCCTTGTCGGTCGAGGAGCTCGGCGGAATCGATGCGGACTTCATCCTGATCGACTGCCCTCCGTCACTCGGCCTGCTGACGGTCAACGCGCTCGTTGCAGCGACCGAGGTACTCATTCCGATCCAATGCGAGTACTACGCACTCGAAGGAGTGGGACAACTCCTGCGCAATATCGAGCTGGTGCAGTCGCATCTGAACCCCGAACTCCACGTTTCCACAGTGATCCTGACGATGTACGACGGTCGTACGAAGTTGGCGGACCAGGTCGCGGAAGAGGTCCGCAAGCACTTCGGGGACGCCGTCCTGAGGGCCGTCATTCCTCGGAGCGTGAAGGTATCCGAGGCACCCGGTTACGGCATGACGGTGCTCGATTACGACCCCGGTTCACGAGGTGCGATGAGTTACCTGGACGCCGGACGAGAACTCGCCGCGCGGTCGGCCGGCATCGACGAAGCACGAAAGAAGTAAGTAGATGAGCCAAACGCGTAAAGGTGGCCTCGGCCGAGGCCTGGCCTCGCTCATTCCCACGGGGCCCGATGCCGGGCCGCGCCTCGGCAGCGCAGCCGCAGACGTGATCATCGGGGCGGATCGCAATGCCAAGGACAAGCCGGATACGTCCACGAAGCCGAAGCGCGCGCCGTCGGCCGACGACGCAACGGAAACCGCGACGGCTCCCACCCCGACTCCACCAGTGCTCAACGGAGACGACCTCTCCCCCGTCGGCGCCGTGTATCGCGAGATTGCACCGGATCGAATCGAAGCCAATCCGAAGCAGCCGAGACACGTCTTCGACGATGAATCTCTCGGCGAATTGGTGCACTCGATCCGCGAATTCGGGCTCATGCAGCCCATCGTGGTTCGGCTGGTTTCGGGTACCGCTGCCGCCGGAGACGCAAAGTATCAGCTCGTCATGGGCGAGCGTCGGTGGCGTGCGAGCCAGGAAGCCGGCCTCGAGACGATCCCCGCGATCGTGCGCGAGACGGCAGACGACGCAATGCTGCGCGACGCGTTGCTCGAAAACATCCATCGGGTACAGCTCAATCCGCTCGAAGAGGCGGCGGCGTATCAGCAACTGCTCGAAGAATTCGATGTGACCCACGAGGAATTGGCCGCAAAAATCGGGCGTTCACGTCCGGTCGTGACCAACATGATTCGACTGTTGAAGCTACCGATTCCGGTCCAACGTCGAGTGGCGGCGGGGGTTCTGTCGGCCGGGCACGCTCGTGCGCTGCTGTCGTTGGACGCAGGTTCCGATGCACAGGAGTCGTTGGCTGCGCGGATCGTTGCCGAAGGACTGTCCGTCCGCGCGACCGAGGAAGCCGTCACCCTGGCCAATCGGGAGGATGGAACGAGCCCGGAACCGGCACCTCGACGTAAGCCGATTCAGATGCCCGGGCTTCAGGACGTCGCCGACAGGCTCTCCGATTCATTCGATACGCGGGTGACGGTCAGTTTGGGCAAGCGAAAAGGCAAGATTGTGGTCGAGTTCGGGTCGGTGGACGACCTCGAAAGGATCGTCGAGATGATGGAAGCGCAGAAGAAAAAGTAGCGGCGTTTTTTCAGGACCATACGTACGCGGGCGAAACGTCACTGTGACGTAGCTCCATAATCTACGGTCTCGAAAGTCGCGATTGATGTCGAAAAACATTGTCATGCAACATATTTCAGGGAAACGGTCCGCGCGAGAGGGTCGACGATCGGATCGCCTATTCTTGTCGAGGTACGGATCGGCTCCGAGACAGAATTTTCCCGTTGGAACGAATGCACGAAGGCTGAGGTAAGCGGTGTCGGCGATGGTGACCGGAGTGACTCTCGGTTCGTTCGAGCATCTGCCGTCGCATTCGCGGCGCTGTAGCTTCTGGGTGCTCGATCCGGCATCGGAGGATTCGTCGGTCGACCTCGAGTTCGAGAACGAAGTGTGGTTGTCGACCATCATGCTCGAGTGGGGATCATGTGGGCAGCTGTTGTCCGTCGACGGCAAGACGATCGGCTGCGCACTCTATTGCCCACCCCGGGCCGTTCCGCGAGCGAGTACGTTTCCGACATCACCCGTCAGTCACGACGCGGTTCTGCTGACGCAACTACGAATCGATTCTCCGGATGATGCCGATCTGCACTCGGCCACGCTGATTCAGGCGGTGGTGGGAGATCTCGTCAATCGAGGTGTTCGCGCCCTGGAGGCATTCGGCATTCGGCACAACGCCGACGACGCAGCGCCGGTGGTTCCGAATGCGACGGCACATCTGACATGTTCGGCGTCGACGTGCATGATCGAAGCCGACTTTCTCGAGAAGGTCGGTTTCGAAGTGATTGCACCTCACCACAGATTCCCCAGACTACGACTCGAGCTGGACCGGGATCACGGATGGAAGCAGGACGTCGAATCTGCGCTGGAACAGTTGCTCATTGCAGCGAGCATCTCCGTCGTCGACATCGAACAGAAGTCGACCGTCGGCGCCCGCTGATTCTCGACCGGGAGATCAGGGACGATCGGCGGCGGCGAGTTCCTCGGCGAGCAATTCGGCGAACGTGAAGGTTCCGGTCGGCTGATCGTCCTGACCCAGTAGGTACAGCCGTTTCACGGCGATCAGAATTGCCTCGGCGATGATGTCGCGGAACCGCGGGTCGCTGAGCACCTCGACGTCGGATTCGTTGGTGAGGTATCCGACGTCGATCTGAATGGTCGGCATGTTGGTCAGGCGCAACAGATCCCATGTTCGGCCGTGGCTGCGGCAATCGAGAAGCGGTGTACGAGCGACAATTTCGCGCTGCACGTAGCTGGTGAGCACCTGACCGATCATGGACGTCGAACCGTGCGAATTGCCGAAGTGGAAACTGGCGACGCCGTTGGCAACCGGGCTGGTGCTCGAGGCACACCGGAGGGAGATCATCAGATCGGCACCCCAGGCATTGGCCGTCTCGGCGCGATCGGCCACAGAGGGATTGGTGCCACGGGCGCGGGAGAGGAACGTATCCATTCCGGTCGCAGCCATTCGGCCTTCGAGGCGACTGGCCAGGTCCCACAGAATTTCCGATTCGGAGACTCGACCCAGTGCTCCGTCGACGATGCGTCCGGTATCGGCACCGCCGAGGTCGGGATCGATGACGATGCGCTTGCCGGTCAGCTGTGGTCCCGACTTTCGGACGAGCTCTTCTTCGCTCATGGCATGCGGTGATCCACCGGTGACACGCGTTCCCAGGAGATCGAGCGAACGCAACGTTGCCGGTCCACAGATGCCATCCGGTGAAAGTCCGATTTCACGCTGGAACGAGGACAAGCCCTCGTGGGTGCGAGGGCCGAAGAAGCCGTCGACGCGTTCGTTGTAGAAACCGAGGTCCTGCAGTCGCGTCTGTAGTGAGGCGACGTCGTCTCCGTACAGCGGAGCGGACAACTGGTAGATGAGGGTTCGTGCGCCGAGATGGTACGACGCTTCTTTCAACGCGCGATACGTGGCCGGGCCGACGACACCGTCGACCAACAGACCACGGTGCTGCTGGAATGCGCGTACGGCCCCACCGAGGGCGCCGTCGAAGACGGAACCGGGAGCTGTCCAGTGACCGTCGTCCATGGGACCGGGCGGAACCACGGCCTCATGGAGGAAGCCGAGAGCCGACAGGGTGCCGCGGACCTCGGCGACGGCGGGTCCGGAATCGCCGTGACTGAGTTCCTGCATCCTCGAAACGCCTCCAGATCGTTCTGACTACACCGCATCCCGATGCGGCTGATGTGCCGACGCTGGGCATCGGCACATCAGATGATTGTCGCAGAAAGACTGCCTTCCGCTGCAATCCACACGATTCGGAGGTGAATCAGATAACGCCTTCGAGGTCTTTGAGCAGCGCGGCCTTGCCCTTGGCGCCGACGATTTGCTTGACCGGCTTGCCACCCTGGAACAGGATGAGCGTCGGAATCGACATGACCTTGAAGTCGCGGGCGGCCTGCGGGTTGGCGTCGATGTCGAGCTTGGCGATCGTCAACTTGTCCTTGTGCTCAGCGGCGATCTCCTCGAGAACCGGAGCGACCATCTTGCACGGGCCGCACCAGGTTGCCCAGAAGTCGACGAGGACGGGCTTCTCGCTGGTCAGCACGTCGTCGGCGAACGACGCGTCGGTGATGGTGACTGTGCTCTTGTCGTCGGACATTTCTATCTCCTCGATGTAGGAAGCGGTGTGTGAACGGGGCCGGTCAGGCGTTGACTGCGTCGACCGGCTGGTCGGCGTGTTCGAGCGTGTTGCTGGTGATGTCGCCCTGCTCGGCCAGCCAGCGTTCGGCGTCGATCGAGGCGGTACATCCGGTACCGGCAGCGGTGATCGCCTGCTGGTAGACGTGATCGACGAGGTCTCCCGCGGCGAAGACGCCCTCCACCGAGGTGGCCGACGACGGGGACGCGACCTTGACGTAGCCGGCGTCGTCGAGTTCGACCTGACCCTTGACGAGCTCGTTACGGGGATCGTGGCCGATGGCGACGAACATTCCGGTGACGTCGAGGGTCGACTTCTCTCCGGTCTCGGCGTGCTCGAGCGAGATGCCGGTGACGCTGGTGTCGCCGAGGACTTCGAGGACCTTGGTGTCGGTGAGGAAGCGGATCTTCTCGTTGTTCTTGGCACGCTCGAGCATGATGCGCGACGCCCGGAACTCGCTGCGCCGGTGCACGATCGTGACGCTACGAGCGAACCGGGTGAGGAAGGTTGCCTCCTCCATCGCCGAGTCGCCACCACCGATGACGGCAATGTCCTGGTCGCGGAAGAAGAAGCCGTCGCAGGTGGCGCAGGCGCTGACGCCGCGGCCGAGAAGCTTTTCCTCACCCGGAATCGACAGGTAGCGGGCTGCTGCGCCCATTGCGAGGATGATCGCGCGAGCCTGGTAGGTCTCCCCGCCCGCGGAGACGGTCTTGATCGGACCCGTCAGATCGAGCTCTTCGACGTCCTCGGTGCGGATGTCGGCACCGAATCGCTTCGCCTGCTCGCGCATCTGCTCCATCAGATCGGGGCCCATGATGCCCTCACGGAACCCGGGGAAGTTCTCGACCTCGGTGGTCGTCATGAGTGCTCCACCGAACTGGGTTCCCTCGAACAGGATCGGTTCCAGCTCTGCGCGGGCCGCGTAGACACCGGCGGTATAACCGGCCGGTCCCGAACCGACGATGATGAGATCGTGAACCTTGGGGGTACTCAATGCAGACCTTCCGATCTTGTGCGGCGTGTACTGGCCGCCGACAGCCGAGTGCACACTGCACGCGCCGGTCGACGTACATCTGGTCAACACCACCCTAGAGGCAGTTGTTCCCCGGAGAGAGATGTGTCAGCCGATATCGCGTCGAGTCAGGACGTCGGGGTTGGTACCGCCGCAGTCGTTGCCCACCGCCAGGGCGATGAACTGGGCCGGCTGCGCGCCGGCCAGCACCAGCAGGGTTCCGTCTCGGCCGTCGATCCTGACCTGAGTGGATCCGAGGACGGACGTTGCGGGGTCGACGTCGTTGGCCGCCAGACACGCCTCGAGGTCCGCCGGATCCGACAGGGCACCTGCATCACGCTTGCCGAGAATGCTGAGGGCGAAACCGGAGTCGAGGTCGGCGGAATCGAGGATCAGTGACCCGTCGGGTGCCGACGATGGTTCTGCGGCAACGGATTCGGGTGCGTCCGGGGTACGCCACACCGCTACGAACACGACCGAACCTGCAGCGAGAAGCGCTGCGGCAGCGGCAATTCCGAGAACGACATGACGCCTGCGGGACCGGAGCGGAACGACAACCGGATCGCTGAACTGCGGACCGGATTGCTCGACGGAATGGATCGTGCGATCGATCCGTTCGACGACGTCGGGCGGAATCGACAACGTCCCGGTCGGATCCTCGCCCATCTCGTTCAGCCGAGCCGACACCGCGTCGAGACCGGCGAGGACCTGCATCGACTGCTCGTCGCGACGGACCAGCGGCCACAGCCGGCTGCTGACATCCTCGGGAAGCGCATCGGCATGCAGTTCGGCCAACAGTTCCGGTGAGAACGGGGCATCGGGTAGCGCATCGGTGCTCGACGACACGTTCCTGCCTCCCTTCGCCGAATCTGCTTTCTCTCTCACACGATATAGACGCGAGGGGTCTAGATTCGGTTCCCTGCGTCTTTCAAGTAGGCGAGCTGCGTCGAGAGTTTGAGTCGACCACGTGCGCATCGACTCTTGACGGTACCGGTGGGAACGCCGAGCAGAACGGCTGCGTCGGCCACCGAGTAGCCCTCCATGTCCACGATGACGACGGCCGCACGCTGATCGGGCGGCAGCGTCATCAGAGCCTGCCGAACCAGGATGGTGGTCTCCGTCTCGGAGATGCGGTCCCTGGGCGACGCGGGCTCGTGACTTTCGTTCTCGCTCAACGGAACCGAGGGCCGTACTTTGTTGCGGCGGATGCGGTCCAAGCAGGCGTTGACGACGATCTTGTGCAACCAGCTGCGGACGGCGGCATCGGCGCGGAACGACCCGGCGGTGCGATGGGCGGAAAGCAGAGCCTCCTGCAGAGCATCGGAGGCGTCCTCGGGTGTGTAGCTCGTGCGACGCGCCGTCAGCCACAGATGCTCGTGGTGTCGGTAGATCAAAGTGGCGAATGCATTCGGCTCCCCGGCCGCATGAGCAGCCAGAAGTTCCGCATCCGTGCGCTCCCCTAGCGCCGAATCGATACGTTCGGTCATACGAAAACGGCTCCCCCCGTGTTAACGCATTGGGGGGAGCCTAGGCCATGAAGACCGTGAAGTACGAAACGAGCCCGGATTCCGTACCGAGCGTCGGGTCTAGGAGTCGAAACCGATCCCGGAGATCGACGTGGCGATGCGGCCGCCCTGCTCTCCGAGTGTGGTGATCCAGACGAGCACGTTCCCGGTGGGCTCGGCGTCGTCGAGGGCGATGTCGGTTCGTCCGTTCTGCAGAGTGGCTTCACCGAGCAGCGTGGTGTCGCTCAGGCTGGGTGAGTCGTTCGGTGCCGACCTGATCTCGACGACGGTGCCCGGGGACGTCGATTCGATCCACGCATTGTTCAGCGCTGTCGCCGGAATCGTGACGAGCAGGCCCACGCCGTTCTTCAGAGCGGGGAACTGCTGGAAATACGAGTCGGTGGTCCACGCCGTGCTGGGGTCGTTGTCGATCACGTTGGAAGCAGTGCTGGGGTTGTCGGCCGAACCCTGCGGCGAGAAGACGCTGACACCGTTCAAGGCAATGGGCCCACCCGTCTCGGCAGGAGGTGCGGCAGTTTCGCCTGTGGGAGGTGCCGCCGCCGGAGTGGTGAGGCCGAATTCCTGGCTGTCGAGGGGCGCATCCGTGCTGTCACCGGCGATCGAGGTGAACAGCCAGTAGCCGGCGAACGCCAGAATGACGACCGTCAACGCACCGAGTATTGCGATGGCGATATTGGTGCGGGTCGATTTGGCCTTCTCGGCGGCGATTTCCTCGGGGTCGGCGAGCGAATGCCCGCTGGCTCCTGGTGCGCGCTGGCCCAGTCGCAGAGCCGGCATCAGATCGGTCTTGTCGTTGACGACGGCGGCCTGATCGAGGACGTGCTGCACGGTGGCAGCAGTACGGATGCCACTGTTCTGTTCCAGCGCCCGCACTGCGACAGCAGAGATCTCGAACGGAACGTCGGGACGAACCTGCCTCGGCTCGAGCGGCGCGCCCTTGTCGTCTCGGTCGGCCGGACGCATGCCGCCGACGCTGCGAGCCGGAGCCTCATCACCGGACACGACCGATCCGCCGGTGGTGTCGGACAGCGGCCACCTGGCCGTGATCAGGGCGTAGAGCATGGCACCGAGACCGCGGACGTCCGAACTCGGATCGGCGTCGGCGAGAGTGGCCGGGAAAGCGAGGACGGCATTGCCGCTGGAGCTGATGCGCACGCGATCGGGGTGATCGATCGACAGGGCACCGCCGCTGCGGTGTGCTGCCTCGGCGGCTGCAGCCAGAACCTTGATCGCACGAGCAGCCCCGGTGGGTGCGGGCACGGTGTCGGCCATTTCGCGTAGCGACCGGCCGGGCGTCCACTCTGCGACGACGATGCCGCCGGAGCTGCCACGCACCACGTCGAGCACGCGCGCGAGCCCGGGCGAATTGATCCGACCCAGACGCAGTGTGCGCGAGAGAATCGCCTGTGGACCCTCGGTGCGATCGGTGGGTGACGCGGTGGACTGCTGGTCGGCGTCGACGAACGTCAGCGCCACCTCGCGGTCCAGCTTGACGTCGTGGGCCTGCCAGAACTTGAGTCCACGTGCGCCGCCGTGCGGAGCCAGGAGTCGATACCGTCCACCGGCGACGGAGGCACCGGGAATGAGCGTCGGGCCACGAAGAGTCCGCTCGGGCGCGGGGGCAGCCGCACCGGTCGTTTCGGACTTGTCAGCGGTGGTTTTCTCCGTCGCCTTGTCCGTGGTCGGAGCCGTTGCCGTTGCCTCGGAAACGGCCTCGGGCTTCGTATCCTTGTCGGTCGTCTTCTTGTCGGCGGGCTCTTCGACCGGCAGTTGTGCCTTCGAGATCGAGATGGTCTTGTCGGTCGGGCGCGACGCCAGAGCGGACTTGGAGATGGATACCGTTCGATCGGCCGGCTTCGGAGCTGGCTCGGTGGCGGCGCTCTTGTCGGTAGTGGCTTCTTCCGTGGTGGCGTCTTCGGCACTCGTCTTGTCGGTAGTCGCCTTGTTCTCCGATTCGACCGCGTCGGCCGTCTCTGCCGACTTATCGCTGCCTTTCTCGGAATCCGCAGCAGCCTTCGCTGCCTCCGAGGACGCAGGAGTGGTGGCCTTGGCGGGAGCCGCCGTCTTGGGCTCGGCCTTCACGGGCTCGGTGCGGTCCTGGGTGTCGACTTCGACTCCGCCGCTCGTTCGGTCGGCTTCGTTTGCTGGAGACTGTGCCGGCCCCCCAGCAACATCGTCGTCGGTCACTGTCACTCCTTCAGGCGAATATGCCCCGTGTTGTTCTGCAAACGGTCGACCCGTGTGGGCGTATGCCCCCGGGTGCCGAGGACCAGGGTACGGGAGCCGATCCCGCGCAGTGTCCCATGTGGGCCCGGTTCGAATAACCGGAATCACGCCGGTTTCTGCAGCGGCCAGATCGGCGTCCCGGTCGGCAGGCGCGCCACGGAATCTACGAACGACGCGGCTCAGGGCCACCGTGACCGCCAGGACTTCGGGAATCTTGCCGAACCAGAGGATCGAGAACGTGATGCCGAGCATGACGATGGCGTCGATCGCGACGCGGACGAAGTTTCCGATCCAGCCGTTCGTCATTGCGTCGAGCCCGAGGATCCGGTCGATCGCAAGCATGGCAGCACCGCCGGCCAGCGAGGCGATGAGGACCAGCCAGATGGTTTTGCCGACGTTGGCCATCCGCAGGTTGCCCAGGCTCTTGTGCAACAGGTATCCGCCGATGGTCGCGCCGACGGTGTAGCCGAGGCCGGTGGCCGTTCCGAGGAGCAGCACCACCTGGTCCGGATCGGACGCGACCATCGGGGCGAGGAGCGACAGGCCGATCTTCACGGCGGTGATGCCGAGGATGATCCAGGTCGGTGTCCAGGCCTGTTCACGTGCGTAGAAGACACGCAGGTGGATCAGCACGAGGGCGTACGGGATGAGGGAGAACGCCGACCAGCTGACGGCCTCACCGAGTCGGCTCGCAACGTCGGCGAATCGGCCGAACCCGTACAGCGCCTCGCCGACCCACGGCCCCGCGAAGGTCAAGAACACCACGATCGGCACCAGCGCGACCATCGTCAGCCGGGTGGCAACGGACAAATCGTCGACGACCGACGGAGTGTCACCGTTGGCCGCATTGCGACTGAGCCTGGGCATGATGGCCGTCAGTACCGTGACGCCGAGGATGCCGTAGGGCAGCTGCAGCACGATCCAGGCCTGCGAATAGATCGTGTTGCTCGCATCGTCGGTCCCCGACGCGATGTTGGTGGCAACGATCAGCCCGACCTGGCTGATGACGACGTAGAGCACAATGGCGGCGGCCATCGCGCCGAACTTCTTGAGGCGTTCGTCGAATCCCCACAGTGGGCGCAGGTCGATGCGTTCGCGTCGCAGCGCGGGAATCAGTGCCAGTACTTGCGTGATGACACCCGTGGTGACGCCGAGGCCGATGACGAGCACCTGCGTGGTGGTCATTTCGTTCGGATTCAACGTGGGGTCGTCCGGAATCAGGAAGTAGATGCCGAAGACTGCCAGTACGACCAGGTTGTTGAACACCGGTGCCCACGCGCCGGGCTTGAAATTCTGCCTGGTGTTCAGGACCGCGGTGAGCAGACCGGACAGACCGTAGAACAGCAACGCCGGAAGTACCAGGTACGTCAGCGAGATGGTCAGGTCCTCGTTGACCTTCGGATCTCCCGACAGCATCAGCCGCGCCAGCAGCGGCGCGGCCATGGTCGCTCCGAGCGCAACGGTCCCCAGCAACGCCACCGCAATCGTGAACAGGCGTCGAACGAATGCCCGCCCGCCGTCGGCGTCCTCCTGCTCGGCCCGGACCAGCACCGGAACGACGATCGCTCCCAGTACCGCGCCGAGGACCAACTCGGAGATCATGTTCGGCAGAATCGTCGAGACAGTGAACGCACTGGCCAGCCCTGCGCCGAGGGTGGCCGTCATGGCGACCTGCTTGGCGAAACCGGTGATGCGGCTGACCAGGGTTGCTACCGCAATGGATCCCGACGCGGCCAGCAACGACTTCTGCGGCCTCGGCTCGGGCTGCGGTGAAGGTTCTGTCCCGCCCGGCGGAATTTTCGACGGGGGAACCGTTCCCGACGGCGCCTGGGGGTAGTCCTCGTCGCGGAACCGCGGGATGAGTTGGGTGACGGCGTCGTCGGCAGCCGGTTGACCGTCGAGCGGGGGCGGTGCCGGGTACGAGCGCAGCTCGGGAGTCGACTGCCGCTCCCAGGGTGCCGACCGCGGTGGCGTCGTGCGCCGGAAAACCTGTGCTGCCGGCATACGCGACCGCGGCAGGTCCCCGTCGTACGGGACGTTTCCTGTCATGGTCTCTCGTACCCTTCGTCGGCCGGGTCGGGTTGGCCTCTGAATCGATGCCAGAGTCGTCGACCTGCAAGTAACAGTAGGAGAGCGCCGGCGCAGGCGGTAATTATGGCCAGCGCCTGGCCGTACGCGTTCGACCGTACGGACACCGTGGACACTTCGCCGAGCCTGCTGCCGTCGAGCGCGGTCACGGAGAAGTCCACCGACAGGTTGCGGGTGGCATCGACCTCGGCCGGGACGGTGATGGTTCGTGATCCACGGGCCGGGAGCTGGGTGACGCCGACGTCACTGATCGTCATTTCCGGGGGCGCATCGACTCGCAGCAGCACGTTGACCGGCATCGGCAGGTCGTTGCGTGCGACGAGCAGCAACGGGCTCTGTTCGGAGGCGAGGGTGTAGACGCCGCCCGGCGCGAGCACGGTCACCGATCCGTAGATGGTGTCGATGCCGATTCGGGTAGCGGCGAGTCGGGTGAATGCCATGGTGCCGGTCTCATCGGCCACCGAACTGGCTCGACCCGCCGTGGAGAGTGCCCGGAGCATGTCCTCGCGCAGCGGTGCGGTGAACAGGCGCGGGGTGAGCGCCGACTGAGGATCCTCGACCAGCGACTGCATCAGCGTCTCGATCCGAGCGCTCTGCGTTCTCACCAAGTCGATGGTGCCGGTATCGAGTTCGGTGGCAGCATCGACGCTGCTCACCGGGGTGCCCGAGGTGGGTTCGGCAATCAGTTCTGCCAGCGGTCGGGGCGTCGCCAAACCGGAACGCAGCAGCGAGGACACCGTCGACAGAATGGCCGACGGCTCGTCTCCCCCTGCGGTCCAGTACTGCGGGGGTGCGACCGTGACGGTGCGCCCGGGCCGATCGGTGCCGACGAGAGCATGGAAGTTGACAGCACCGAGTGCGTCCTGCAGGCGCGCTGTACGGGAGTCCGTGTCGAGGTCGAATCGCTGCTCGGCGGGAGTGAGGGCAGGAGTGGACGGGGTGTCGCCCACTCCGGCCAGTGCCGCTGCGGTGGCCGCGTCGTAGTGGGCGGCGGCCAGCGTCGAGGGCGGCTGTGATTCCGACGGCTGGGTTCCGGTCGGAGGGACATTCGTCGAGATCAGCTGGGCCATCGGTGCCGATGTCGGCGGGCTGATGCTGTTGTCGGCGACCAGCACGGTTCCGGTACCCGCGGAGCGCAGGGCGTCGGCGGTGTCGGCGTCCACGCCTCCGGTGGTGCTCCAGGTGAAACCCCGCGTCGAGGTGATGCCGAGGATGCCGTCGACGACATCTGCAGGCGTGGAGATCGCGCTCTGGATCAGCGAGGCGTCGCCGATGTCGGCCACTGCCCCCAGGTCGGTCTGTGCGAACGGCATGGCAGTCACGCATGTGCTCGACGCGATGGTTTCGAGACGGGACAGCCACTCGGTCGCGGCCGCGCTTCCGGTGCCGTCCCGAGCGGTGCTGGCGGGATCGGCCGGGTTGTCGACGACGAGATAGCCGCGGGTCATGTTCGAGACGGTGACGAGCAGGTCCGGATCGATGCCGATGCACAGGCTCGACGCGAGGTTGCCGCCGGGATCGAGGCCGGGTTTCGTTGCGAATTCCACGGCCTTGAGCAGGGTGTCGAGCCGACCGCCCGAGGCGAGTTCTCCGGCCAGCTCGTCGTCGATCAGTCGCACTCGCTCGTCGACCGAGCCGGGTATTCCCGCAGCGAGGCGCGGAATGTCGGCCAGTGGCCACAGCACGGTCATCGCGACGGGGTTTCGGGTGTTCGGCGGCAACGGTGCCGCGTCGGGGGCGGCGGGATCCATCTCGCCCGGGTTACGCGGCAGCCCGACGACAGGGAGCAGGAAGCGTGCGTCGTCGAGTCGTGCGGTTCCGCCGTACTCGGGCGTGCCGTTGACATTGAGCAGCAGTGGGTAGACGCCGGGTGCCTCGATCCCGAGCGAGGGCTCGGTAGTGCTGCGCAGTTGCATCGACAGGTCGAACTGGCGGCTCTCGTCCTTCTCCAACGACTCGGCCACCGTGACGAAATCGCCGACGCGGTCGAACCGTTCCTGGTCGAGGGTCAGCGAGGTGCGCAGGCCTGCCGTGGTGTCGATGGCGGACGAGGCCTGCATGCGGACACTGACGTCGTCGACGCGTCGATCGCCGGTGTTGGTCACCGTCGCCCGGACGGTCACGAACGGGTCGCTGCTGGTGGTGACGGTCGACGGGGCGACGGTGTCGATACTGAGCGTCAGAAAGGGGTTGCCGGCCTGCGTCATCGGAGTGTCGGGGACGGCGCTGGTGGACTCGATATCGCCGACGGAGGCGTCGGGCTGAGCGGCGGCCATCGGAAGCTGCGTGGGGACAACCGCCGCCACCCCCACGGCCGGTGCCACCGCAAGGAGGAACGAGGTCAGTGCGGCGGCAGTGACCTTCCGAGCCCGCACGATCACTTCTCGCCGGGGGTCGGTGCGCTCGAGTTCCCGTTGTTCGTGCTGCTGTTCATGTCGTCGATGAGGCGGGTGGCGATCGCGGCGAGTTTGCGTTCGTCTGCGTAGGCGAGTCGCGACGGCAGTTCGCTCAGCGGTACCCAGGCGACCTCGGTGACTTCGAGGTCCTCGTCCGAGAGTTCGCCGCCGAGGAATCGCAGCAGGTAGTGGTGGACGGTCTTGTGGACGCGTCGGCCCTCGGTGACGAACCAGTAGTCGATGCTGCCCAGCGACGCCAGGACGGTCCCGCGGATGCCGGTTTCCTCGGCCACCTCGCGCATGGCCGTCTGCTCGGCGGTTTCGCCTTGCTCGATGTGACCCTTGGGCAGGGACCAGAGCAGACGTCCCCGACGGTCGGTACGTCCGATCAGGGCGGCGCAGCGGGTGGCGGGCGGACCGTCGAGGCCGTCGACCACCAGGCCGCCTGCCGAGGTTTCGCGGACGGTCCGCAGCTTGGGTGCTTCGGTGTCGGCGCGTGCCTGACGCCGCCGCGGGTTGCGGCGACTCCTGTTCGATCGTTCGGCAGCAGACACCCGATCCATACTAGTTGCCCATGCGCACTCTTCTGCCGTGCCGCACCGCGGGGTAAAGGCCGGGACAATCGATCGCCACGGCGCAAGTAGGCTCTTCCACCGTGGCCGATCAGTCCCTGTCTTCCGTTTCCGCCGAGCAGACCGATGCCCGCCGGGAGAGGTTGCTGGCCGGAGCGGCGGTGACGCTGCGCGAGCTCGCTCCGGTGTTGACTCCGCTCGGTGCTCTGTTCGCGGCCGCCGGGCACGAGCTGTATCTCGTCGGCGGGACGGTACGCGACGCGGTTCTCGGTCGACTCGGCACCGATCTGGATTTCACCACCGACGCCAGACCCGAGGACGTGCAGGCGATGCTGTCGGGCTGGGCGGATCATCAGTGGGATACGGGCATCGCTTTCGGCACCATCAGTGCGGCCAAGGACGACCAACAGATCGAGATCACCACCTACCGCACCGATTCCTACGATCAGGTCTCTCGTAATCCCGAAGTGCAGTACGGCAACAGCCTCGAAGAGGATCTCGTTCGACGCGATTTCACGGTCAACGCCATGGCCGTGCGTCTCGGAGCAGACGGCGCACAGGAGTTCGTCGATCCGCTCGGTGGGATGGATGCGCTGCTCGAGGGCGTACTCGACACGCCGTCGGCACCGGAGGTCTCCTTCGGCGATGATCCCCTCCGCATGCTGCGCGCCGCGAGGTTCGTCTCCCAGCTCGGATTTTCACTGATGCCCCGGGTGCACCGGGCCATCGAGGACATGGCGGATCAGATCGACCGGATCACGGCCGAGCGCATCCAGGTGGAGCTGGACAAGCTGATGCTCGGCGCGCACCCGATCGACGGCATCGACGTGATGTGCGAGACGGGGTTGGCGCAGCGGATCATCCCCGAGGTTCCCAACATGAAGCTCGAGATCGACGAACATCACCAACACAAGGACGTGTATTCGCACTCGCTGACGGTGCTGAAGCAGGCGATCGATCTCGAGGACGGCGATCCGGATCTCGTATTGCGTTGGGCTGCACTGCTTCACGACATCGGCAAGCCCGATACCAAGCGAAACGAGCCGGGTGGTGGAGTGAGTTTCCACCACCACGAGGTCGTGGGCGCCAAGCTGGTGCGAAAGCGTATGCGCGCCTTGAAGTATTCCAAGAAGATGATCGAGGAAGTCTCGCATCTGGTGTTCCTGCATCTGCGATTCCACGGCTACGGCAAAGGTCAGTGGACCGACTCCGCCGTCCGGCGCTACGCCACCGATGCCGGCGAGCTACTTCCCAAGTTGCACAAGCTCGTTCGAGCCGATTCGACCACCAGGAACAAACGCCGCGCGGCCGCGCTGCAGGCGACGTACGACGATCTCGAAGAGCGCATCGCCCGCATCGCCGAGCAGGAGGACCTGGCCCGGGTCCGCCCCGATCTCGACGGCAACGCAATCATGGAGTTGCTCGGCATCCCGGCCGGTCCCGACGTGGGCAAGGCATGGAAGTTCCTGAAGGAACTCCGACTCGATCGCGGACCACTCTCCCGCGAGGACGCCGAAGCGGCGCTGCTCGAGTGGTGGCCTACGCACTAGCGCGTCCCGCGCACGTGCACGAAACTTCGTAGCCCACTACGAATTTCCGCTCACGACGAGCGAAGCTCGGCCTTGACGAGGTAGACGTTGTAGCTGTCCCACTCCGACATGGTGAAGTACAGCTCGTTCGGCGTCGACCAGGGGTGGATGAAGCCGCCGTACGCTTTCGGGTACTCGGCAGTGTCGATCAACGTGCTGGGCGGCGTCCACTCCCCCTGCGGTGAATTCGCTTCTCGCAGGACGATATCGCCGCGAATCGGGTCGAGGTAGGTCATCTGCCAGAGGTCACGGGCCTCGTCGTGATGGACCGACAGTTCCCCGGCCATACCGTCGGCGATGGGGGTGGCCTCGTTCGAGTCGACCGGAGCCCAGGTGCCGTTCACCCAGTAGTGGTATGCGGTCTTGTTCAGCACGTCCGCTTTCGGGACGCGAGCGAGACCCACCTGCCCGACGCGTCCGTTGACGGTGCCGAACATGTAGACGTACTCCCCCGCCGGGACCATCGTCGACACCTGGAACTTGGAGAAGCCGAAGAGGTTGTCCCACTTGGCATGCTCGTCCTTGACCCAGGTCGACCCGTTGTCGTCCGAGTAGGCGATGCCGCCGTAGTTGGTCCACCACATACCGGGAATCGTGCTCCAGCGCCTGATGGACATGTACGACATGTACTGCCGGTCGTCGATCGCGAAGCCGGAGGTGGGGATGACGGTGGTCTCCCAGTTCTTGATCTTGCGCGAGGGCAGCAATTCGGCTGCGTGACAACGCGAATCCTGCACCATCGAATCGAGGGTCATACCGTCGGAGAGGTCGGTGTCGGTGCTGTGTCCCAGGACGTTCGACCGCCAGTCGTCGCCGCCGACGACGCCGAATTCCCACCCCTTGCCGAAGGAATCACCGAATGCGACGGCGACCTCGCCGGGTTTGCTCTCCCACATGATGCCGAGGTCGGTGCCGTCGACCTGCCAGCGCTTGTCGGTGCGGTTCTCCGATCCCGGCCCGGTCAGCTGCGAGACCACGTCGACATTGCCGACGGCAGGTGCCGCCGGCGGTGGCGTACTCGGACCGGGCTCTGCTGCGGTGACGGCCGGGGCAGGCGGCGGCGTTGCCGGGGCGCCACCGGGGCCAGGGATCGGAATGGGGATGGTTTCGGGCTGTGGGTCGATTTCGATTCGAGGGAAGGGCAGGCGGCCTGCAGATCCAGTCCCCGACGTGGGTGATTCCGCGGGGTCGGTCAGATCGGGGCACGGGTCCGCGCACGGATCGCTGAGCGGATCGGCCTGGACGCGGGTGTTGTTCGGGGCCGGGTCGGGTATCGGGACCAGTTCGAGGGACGGATACGGCACGGGTATCACCAGGCGGTCCGGTAGCGGGGGGAGCTGCGGCGGATTTCCCGGGCCGATGGGATCGGGTGGATAGTCCTTGGGATCGAATCCTGTTTCGCCGCAGGAATTCACCGGGGGTGGGGGCGCGGCGAAAGCCGGCGGCGCAGCAAGGACGGCTGTTCCCGCGGCAACCGCGAAGATACAGCCGAGCGATGTTGTCCGGCCGTACATGTGGTTCCCCATTCCTCCGACGAAACCTCCCGGTCCGATACGGAAAGGTACACCACGTCAGTGGCGTGCGCGCCTGCTGACGATGGCCACTGCGACCAATCCGAGGGCGTAGAGGCCCGCTCCGACGAACACCAGCGCATGCGCAGTGGGATCCTGGCTCAGATCGGTGGTGGTGGGCCCGACGGCGAATGCCGCCGCGGCCAGAGCGCCGACGAACGCGATGTTGAAGACCGTGTCCTGCAGGGCGAACACGCGTCCGCGGTGGGCATCGTCGATCTCGATCTGCATGGCGGCGTCACCGCTGAGTTTGACGGTCTGCCCGGCGATCCCGAGAAAGAAGGCCCCGATCAGCAGGCTGTTCTGCGTCAGGCCGGAGACGGCTCCGAGCTGGGCCGCGATGGCAAGGACGAGGGCCGTGGCGATCGTGGGGGTCCGTCCGAACCGTGGAACGACGAACGGGGTGATGACGGCCGCGAGGAACATGCCGACGGCTGTGGCACCGACGGCTATCCCGAAGCCCGCGAGTCCTCCGGGCAAGGTGCTCGCGGTAGCCTCGCGCAGAACCAACACCATGATCAGCGTGTTGATGCCGAACACCACGCGGTGTGCGCCGATACCGATCATCGCGGCCGTCACCCCGGGCGCTCGCCAGACGGCGAGAGCACCCGACTTCAGCCCGGCAGCAACATCTTCCACAGGATTGTCGGTTCGGATCCCGGTGCCCGGTCCCAGTGACCGCGGTCGGAAGCGTGCCGCCGCGATCGCCCCGACGATCGACCCGGTGGCGGCGACACCCACAGCGACACCCGAGCCGAGGTCGCCGGCACCGACGAGGCTGATCACGGCGACGGCAAGCCCGGCACCGGCGGCAGCGAAACCGGACCCGACGGTGGCCAGTACCGAGTTCATCGGGACCAACCACGATTGCCGAACCACGTGGGGCAGTGAGGCAGAGGCCCCGGCAAGGACGAACCTGCTCAGCCCGACGGTGGCCAGCGCCAACAGCAACAACGGCGTCGCGTCGACTCCGGCGCACAGCAGGATGGCGGTAGCCACGATCAGAACGATGCGAACGATGTTCGCCCACAACAGGACCGATCGTCGGTCCCAGCGATCCAGAAGGGCTCCGGCGAAAGGCCCGACCAACGAATACGGTACGAGCAGCACCGCAAATCCGGCCGCGATCTCCGCCGGATTCGTCGCGCGCTCGGGATTGAACAGGATCGCACCGCTCAGTGCCGCCTGAAACAATCCGTCGCCGAACTGACCGGCGAACCGAACGGTGGTGAGCTTGCCGACTCCCGGGGACTCGCGTAGGCGGGTACGGAAGGAGGCGTCGTTCACCGAGGGGACTCTAGTTGCCGCTGGCCACCGCAGGAACCGCAGCCTTCCACCACGCCATCGTTGCGGCGGTGCCGTCGGCGAGTGAGGTGGGTTCGAGTCCCAGAATCGTCTCGCTGCGGCTCGAGTCGAGGACGTAGGGATAGCGGAACTGGTAGAGGGTGTCGCCGAGTTCCTTCATCGGCCCTGGCACGACGCTCAGTGTCCGCATCACCCAGGCCGGAATGGTGCCTACCTTGGGAGTGGGCACGTGGGCTGCGGCTGAGAACATCTCGATCATCGACCGCTGCGATACTGCGGGAGCGGTAGGTGCGTGCAGGACGGTGTTCCAGGTCGTCGGTGACGCGGCGGCGGTGATCATCGACGCGGCGAGATCCGGTACGTAGGTGAACGAGTGGGGTAGGTCTGCGGAGGCGATGACGCGGATCGTCTTGCCGGCCAGGATGGGCGCGATCACCCTCTCGCCCATGTGGGACGTCATGACGCGAGGCCCGTAGAAGTCCGAGGCAGCGACGCTGACAGAAGGAGTCGAGTGCTTCTCGCGAGCCGCCAGAAGCTGCGTACGCACACCCAGCTTGCGGTAGGTGGCGTCGCGGGGAGTGTCCTCGCGGATCGGACCGTCGACTCGGCCGTAGGCGTACAGACTCTCGGGGAACGCGACGATCGCGCCCGCGGCCGCGTCGAGCACTCGCTTTTCCATCGCTTCGAGCTTGTCCCGCCAGACCGTGTTCTCGTAGGCGGCGTGGGTGCAGTGATAGATGGCGGTGGCTCCGCTCAGATGGGGTCGAAGATCGTCGGATTCGATGTCGACGGCGCGGCGCTCGATCATCGGATGATCGGGTCCGCTACCGGACCGGGCCAGAACCCGCACCGAATGGCCCTGTGCGGCAAGTTGTTCGGCAACGGTCCAGCCGACGGGCCCGGCTCCGGTGACGACGTGTAGTTCGGCCATGATGTGCTCCCTTTCCTGAAAACGAGAGCGGTGCTCTCTGTTGAAACGAGTGTGCACCCCTGGTGTCGAAAAAGCAAGAGCAGTGCTCTCACACAAGAGCAGCAGTTACAGTGAGCTCATGGCGAGCACCCCCCGCACCCGAGCCCGCGCGCAGACCCTGGCCGACATCACCCGTATCGGGCGCGATCATCTGGCCGCCGGTGGCGCGGCTGCGTTGTCCTTGCGCGCCGTCGCGAGGGACCTCGGCGTCGTGTCCTCCGCGGTGTACCGGTACGTCTCGAGCCGGGACGAATTGCTGACCCTGCTCGTCGTCGACGCGTACACCGAACTCGGGGATACCGTCGACGCAGCGGTGGCCGCCGCCGACGGACCGAGAGAGAAGTTCCTGGCACTCGGCCGGACGGTGCGGCAGTGGGGATTGCGAGAGCCGGCACGGTATGCGTTGCTGTTCGGCAGCCCGGTACCCGGCTACCACGCTCCCGCGGAGCAGACCACCGGGCCGGGCACCCGCGTGATCACCGCCCTGGTCCAGGTCCTCGACTCCGCCTGGGCGGATGCCCGGCCCGCCGCCCCGACCGACGTGTCGGCACCGGCATCGCTGCACGGCAGCTTCGAGGAGATCCGCCGGGAGATGGGAACAGACTTGCCCGACGAGCTGATGGCTCGGGGAGTGATGGTGTGGGCGTCGCTGTTCGGCGCGATCAGCTTCGATGTGTTCGATCAGTACGGTGCCACGACATTCGCCAGCAGGGACGACTTGTTCGAATATCAGCTGGGATTGTTGACGAAGATCGCGGGGCTCGAGTAGGAGCAGGGCGGGAGTGGAGCCTGCGGAACGACCCATCGGGACTGGCCGCATCGCTTGCGCCACATCCGGCGGTGCGCGGTGCCACAATGGCTTCGTGGCAACGCATGCGGAGGAACCCGAGGACCAGACGGCGTCGGCGTTGCGCGATGTCCGGCCCGGCAGTCTGTTGGTGTCGTCGATCGAGCTCGTCGAGCCCACGTTTCGACGCACTGTCATCTACATCATCGAACACAACGATGCCGGCAGCCTGGGTGTCGTCATCAATCGTCCCAGTGAGACCGCCGTGCAGAACGTGCTGCCCCACTGGTCCGAGCTGGCAGCCAAACCACAGGCGCTGTACGTCGGTGGTCCGGTCAAACGCGATTCGGCACTGTGCCTGGCGACGCTGCGGACCGGCGTCTCGATCGATGGCGTTCCCGGATTACGCCGCGTCGACGGCCGAGTGGTGATGGTCGATCTCGACTCCGATCCCGCCGATATCGCCCCACTGATCGAGGGTGTGCGGGTGTTCGCCGGATACTCGGGCTGGACGTTCGGTCAACTCGAAGGCGAGCTGGACCGCGAGGACTGGATGGTGTTGTCTGCCTTGCCATCCGATGTGATCGGCCCGCCGCGCATCGATCTGTGGGCACACGTGTTGCGTCGTCAGCCGATGCCGTTGGCGCTGCTCGCGTCCCATCCGATCGACGTCGACCGGAACTGAGTGCCGCAGGCGCTAGTGAGCGAACGCCTGCGCGCTCGAATGCCCGCCCGACTTCAAGGCATCGATCACTTCATCGATGGCAATACACAGCATGCGACCGAGATCCGCACTGAAACCCTCTCGAACAACGACTCTGAGTACCGCAACGTCGGTGGCGTTGTCGGGCATCGTGTATGCCGGTACCTGCCAACCGCGGGCGCGCAGCTCGTGGGAGACGTCGAAGACCGTGAATCCGCAGTCTGCTTTCAGCATGAACGAGAGCACCGGAATGGCAGATCCGTTGGTGATCACCTCGATGTCCGGGTGCTTGTCGAGGTGTCGGCTGACGCGAACAGCAGTGTCGCGCAACGCTTTCATGATGTCGGTGTAGCCGGAGCGGCCCAGACGCAGGAAGTTGTAGTACTGACCGATCACCTGGTTGCCCGGCCTGGAGAAGTTCAGTGTGAAGGTGGGCATGTCGCCCCCGAGGTAGTTCACGCGGAACACCAGGTCCTCCGGGAGGTCTTCCTTGGTTCGCCAGACGGCGAATCCGATTCCCGGATAGGTCAATCCGTACTTGTGCCCACTGGCATTGATGGACTTGACCCGAGGCAACCTGAAGTCCCATTCGAGCTCCGGATACAGAAACGGAACCACGAAGCCGCCGCTGGCCGCGTCCACATGGACCGGTACGTCCGGCCCACCGCCGTCGGCGATCTCGTCGAGTGCAGCGCAGATTTCCTGTACCGGTTCGAGTTCTCCGGTGAACGTGGTGCCGAGGATCGCGACGACGCCGATGGTGTTCTCGTCCACCGCGTCTCGAACCTGCTCCGGGGTGATGACGTAGCGACCGCGCTCGACCGGAAGGTACTTCGGCTCCACGTCGAAGTAGCGGCAGAATTTCTCCCACACCACCTGAACATTGCTTCCCAACACCAGGTTCGGAGTGCCGGTGCCGGCTCCCTTGGCTCGCCAGCGCCACTTGAGCGCCAAGCCGGCCAACATGACGGCCTCACTGGATCCGATGGTCGAGACCCCGGTGGCCGACGACGGGTCCTCCCGGTCGAGTCCGGGGGCATGGAACAGATCGGCGACGATATTGACGCAGCGTTCCTCGATGGCTGCGGTGGACGGATACTCGTCCTTGTCGATCATGTTCTTGTCGAACGTCTCCGCCATGAGCTTCTCGGCCTGGGGATCCATCCAGGTGGTGACGAACGTCGCCAGATTGAGGCGCGAGCTGCCGTCGAGCATCAGTTCGTCGTGGATGTAGCGGTAGGCCGCGTCGGGGTCGAGTTGCTCCTCGGGAAGCCGCAGTGCGGGAACAGGATTGGTGGCGAGTCGGCCGGTGTAGGCCGCCGAGACGACACCGTCGGTGTGAAGTTTCCTGGTCATCGTCTTCTCCCCATCGCCTCGAGTGACACCAATCTAGTCCGCCGCGGAGGCCGCCGGGCTCGGTTCCGATTCCGGTCGCCGAGCGAAGCGCTGAGCGATCACGGTGCACACCATCAGCTGGATCTGGTGGAAGAGCAACAACGGCAACACGATCAGTCCGACGGGTTGTCCGACGAACAGCACCGCGGCCATCGGCAGGCCGCTTGCCAGGCTCTTCTTGGACCCGCAGAACAGCAGCACCAGTCGATCCTCGAGGGGAAAGCCGAACCATTTGCCTGCGTACCAGGTGATCGTCAGCACGACGGCGAGCAGCACAGCGCACACCGCGACCACGACGGCGATGCGCCACACCGCCACCGAGGACCACACGTGCTGGTTCATCGACTCGCTGAATGCGGCGAAGACGACCAACAGGATGGAGCCTCGGTCGACGAGCTTCGTCGGAGCGCTGTGCCGCGTCAACCATCCCGTCACCCATGGCCGGATCAACTGACCGACGGCGAACGGCAGCAACAGCTGGACCACGATGTCGAGGATGGAGCCCGGATCGATGCTCACCGATCCGGTGGTGGTCATCAACGCGATCACCAGCAGCGGGGTGACGAACACTCCGATGATGTTGGAGAACGACGCACTCACCACGGCACCGGCGACGTTGCCGCGGGCGATGGAGGTGAAGGCGATCGAGGACTGCACCGTCGAGGGAACGAGACAGAGAAACAGCACACCCGTGTAGAGGTCGTCGCTGATCAATCCGGGTTCGAGTATCCGCAGAGCCAGGCCGAGCGCGGGGAACAGCAGATAGGTCGACGCCAGGATCACCGAGTGCAGCCGCCAGTGCTTGATGCCGTCCCATGCATCTCGCGGCGACAACCTCGCACCGTAGATGAGAAACAGCAGCGCAATGGCGATCCGCGTGACCCAGCCCAGCACGTCCTCGGCTGTGCCCGCCGCCGGGAAGATGCTCGCCAGTACCGCCACTGCGAAGATGCTCAGCAGGAAGGGATCCAGCACGGTATCCCGCAACAACTTCACTCGGCTAACTTAATCCACCGTTGCGCTGCGAGTGCGGGCGGTCAAGGTGTTCAGGGTGCCTGCGATCGTGTCGGCCTGGGCGGAACCGATGGTGAGCCGGTCACCGTTGGCGAAGGTGACGAAGGCTGCGGGGCCCGCTTCGGTAGCGACGGCGTAATTCCCGCGCCCCTTGGCCCGCAGACCCCAACCGCCGAAGTCCTTACCCGGATCGACGGTCCGCACCGATGCACCGGTGATCTCGTCGATGTCGTAGTCGAATGCCGCCATGCCCAGGCTAGACACGTAGAGCCCGTCGCTGTCGATGTGCACGGTGAAGCGCAGCAGCGACAGAATCAGAATCGTCAGCGGCACGAAGAGAAAGATCGGCCACGGCGAGCTGGTCAGGTAACACGTCAACGCGGCTCCGGCCAGAGAGACCACTACGACGGTGATCCCGGCGACGCGACTGGCACCGACGCGGACCACCAGAGGTAGCTCGGGATTGCAGCGTGGGAGATCGGCATGCGGCGCAGAGGTGGCGACGACGCGTTCGCGGTGGTCGCGCAGCCTGGACGCACCGAACAGCCCAGCGGCGAATCCGATGACGGTGCCCATCGCGATGGCCCAGCCCGGGATGGTGACGCTCTGGCCGGACGAGAGGTCCAACTCCCGCGTCAGGGTCGCAATCTGGAGAACGCCGATCATCCCGACGACGGTGAGTCCGATGACGAGCATCGTTCGGCGCATGATCAGCAGCACCCGAGCCAGCGACGCGACGGCGCTGCACCCGCCTCCCACCAGCACGATCACGATCGCGAGCGTCCAGGCATTGGAGAGTGGATCGGCGAGGTCGTCCGGTTCGGTGCCGCTGAAGTGTGTGGCGACCTGGTCCGGTAGTCGGCCCTGCCACAGGTAGGCCAGGACGAGAACCAGGGCAGCAACGACGAGCGGTCCGAGAACACCGAAGACCACTCCAGCGGGGTCGAACGTGCGTGCAGATCTCGCTTTCATCTGCTCAGCTCGGCTGGCAGGCGTCCTTGAGGCTGCACGAGATGCACGACTGTCCGCATCCGTCCGCCTCGGCGGGTGCAGGGACGGCCGCTGCGGCGCGGGCCCCGATAGATCCGCCGGCCGCAGCGATGAACAGTGCGGCCACGAGGGCAACGACGACTGCGACGACGGCCGATACTCCGCTCAAAGCAACCGCGGCCACTGCGCCGAGGGCCAGCACCAGTGCCGATGCCGCGGTGGTCGGCCCGGCGACGCGATTGGCGAGAACGAACGTCTCGTCGTCGCGCATGGCCTCGGTGGTGCGAACACCGGCGAAACGGTTACGCGGGAGCCGACCCAGCAGCGACAGCGCAGCGACAGCGCCGACGACGAGGGCGAGCACGAACAACACAACCGAGACGATGACCACCTCGCCAGGATACGGCGCAGCGAGGTCCTGGTACCAGGCGGGCCGCGTCACACTTTAGGCTGGTCGACGTGACCGATTCCGTTGACGCATCCACCGAGTCCGTTCCCGAACACCGCTATACCGCGGAGCTCGCCGGGCAGATCGAGGAGCAGTGGCAGGACCTGTGGGAGACCCAGGGCACCTTCGACGCGCCCAACCCGGTCGGCACGCTCGCCGGAGACGTCCCGAAAGACAAGCTGTTCGTCCAGGACATGTTCCCGTATCCGTCGGGCAGCGGCCTGCACGTCGGCCATCCCCTCGGTTACATCGCCACCGACGTCTTCGCGCGCTACCACCGGATGCAGGGACGCAACGTGCTGCACGCGCTGGGGTACGACGCGTTCGGTCTGCCCGCCGAGCAGTACGCCGTGCAGACCGGCACGCACCCGCGCAGCACCACCGAGGACAACATCGTCAACATGCGACGCCAGTTGCGACGTCTGGGCCTCGGGCACGATCGTCGACGGTCCCTGGCGACGACGGACGTCGACTTCTACCACTGGACACAGTGGATCTTTCTGCAGATCTTCAATTCGTGGTTCGACACGGACCTCGGTAAAGCGCGGCCCATCTCGGAACTGGAGGCGGCCTTCGCCTCGGGTGAGCGGACTTTGGACGACGGCCGCTCTTGGGAGTCGCTGACCGTCGGCGAGCGCCGTGAGGTGATCGACGGCTTCCGTCTGGTGTACGAGTCCAACTCGATGGTCAACTGGTGCCCCGGTCTGGGTACGGTGCTTGCCAACGAAGAGGTCACCGCCGACGGACGCAGCGATCGCGGCAACTTCCCGGTGTTCCGAAAGAACCTGCGGCAGTGGATGATGCGAATCACCGCGTACTCCGACCGCCTGGTCGACGACCTCGAGTACCTGGATTGGCCCGAGAAGGTCAAGACCATGCAGCGCAACTGGATCGGACGCTCCCGCGGTGCGCAGGTCTCGTTCTCCGGCATCGAGGTGTTCACCACTCGCCCCGACACCCTGTTCGGCGCGACCTACGTGGTACTCGCCCCCGAGCACGATCTGGTCGACGGGCTGATCGCTCCCGAGTGGCCGGCGGACGTCTCCGACAAGTGGACCGGCGGTGCCGCGACTCCCGCGGAAGCCGTTGCGGCATACCGGGCGTCGATCGCCGCCAAGTCCGATCTGGAGCGGCAGGAGAACAAGGAGAAGACCGGCGTCTTCATCGGTGCCTACGCGACGAACCCGGTGAACGGCGAGCAGGTGCCGGTGTTCATCGCCGATTACGTGCTGACGGGCTACGGCACCGGTGCGATCATGGCCGTACCCGGCCACGACGCGCGTGACTGGGAATTTGCGACGACATTCGGTCTGCCTGTGCGAGAGGTCATTTCGGGCGGAGACGTCACCGAAGCGGCATACGTCGGTGACGGTGCGCTCGTGAACTCCGGCTTCCTCGACGGCTTGCCGGTCGACGAGGCCAAGGCCGCCGTCATCGCACGCCTGGAAGCGGACGGCACCGGCCGCGGCACCATCCAGTACAAGCTGCGCGACTGGCTGTTCGCGCGCCAGCGCTACTGGGGCGAGCCGTTCCCGATTGTCTGGGACGCCGAGGGCAACCCGCACGGCTTGCCGGATTCCGCTCTGCCTGTGGAACTTCCGGAGATCGAGAACTACGCCCCGGTGTCGTTCGATCCGAACGACGCCAGCTCCGAGCCGTCCCCACCACTGGCCAAGGCCGACGAGTGGGTCAACGTCGAGCTCGATCTGGGCGACGGATTGCAGACCTACACCCGCGACACCAACGTGATGCCGCAGTGGGCCGGCAGCTCCTGGTACCAGCTACGCTACGTCGACCCCACCAACTCCGAGGCCTTCGCCGACCCGGAGAACGAAAAGTACTGGGTCGGGCCGCGTCCGGAGATCCACGGACCCAACGATCCGGGCGGGGTCGATCTCTACGTGGGTGGCGTCGAGCATGCGGTGTTGCACCTGCTGTACTCGCGCTTCTGGCACAAGGTGTTGTTCGATCTGGGTCACGTCAGCTCGAGCGAGCCGTACCGTCGTCTGTACAACCAGGGCTACATCCAGGCCTACGCGTACACCGACGCGCGTGGGGTCTACGTACCCGCGGCCGAGGTGATCGAACGCGACGGCGGTTACTTCTACCAGGACCAGCCCGTCAACCGTGAGTACGGAAAAATGGGTAAGTCACTGAAGAACTCGGTCTCCCCCGACGAGATCTTCGCCGAGTACGGTGCCGACACCCTGCGGTTCTACGAGATGTCGATGGGTCCGCTGGACACCTCTCGGCCGTGGGCGACGAAGGACGTCGTCGGCGCGCAGCGGTTCTTGCAGCGCGTCTGGCGACTGGTGCTCGACGAGGTGACCGGCGAGGTCCGCGTCACCGATGCCAAGCCCACCGAGGACACGCTGCGAGTGCTCAACCGAGTGATCGATGGCGTGCACGCGGATTACGCTGCGCTGCGCGACAATACGGCCGGTGCCAAGTTGATCGAGCTGACCAACCACATCACCAAGGCCTACCCCGACGGTGCCCCGCGCGGGGTCGTCGAACCGCTGATCCTGATGCTGGCTCCTTTGGCTCCGCACCTGTCCGAGGAGCTGTGGGGCAAGCTGGGTCACGAGAAGTCGTTGGCGCACGGGCCGTTCCCGCGCGTCGAGAAGAAGTGGCTCGTCGCCGATACCGTCGACTACCCCATCCAGGTCAACGGCAAGGTACGCAGCCGCATCACCGTCTCTGCCGATGCAACGAAGGACGACGTCGAAAAGACGGCTCTGGCGGACGAGAAAATCGCGGCCCTGCTCGACGGCACGGCCCCGACCAAGATCATCGTGATCCCGGGTCGAATGGTGAACATCGTCCTGAAGTAACCCCCCGCCTCCGCCGAACTCGAAGTTATGGATGAAAATCTGGCGATTTCCGTCCATAACTTCGAGTTCGCGGGGGTTTAATTGTTCCATGTCACTGGCTGGTAGAGGGTTCGCGGTGAGGTTGATGGCCACGGTCGTTCTACTTCTCGGGTCCGCGTCACTCATGAGTGTGCCTGTTGCACAAGCAGATCCGGGACCCGGCTCACCGGTTCCTGCCGATGATCCGTTCTACGATTGGGACGGCGGCCTGGACGTCTCCCCGGGAACGGTGCTGCGGTCGAGGCCCATGACGTTCCGTACCCCCACCCAGCCGACGCCGATCACGGGTAGCCAGGTTCTCTACAGAACTACCGACCAACAGGGCGACGCTGTCGTCACGGTCGCCACTGTGCTGCGGCCCTTGGTCCCCGGGCCGACGCGAATCGTCTCGTACCACATGGCTTACGACGCCCTCGGCTCTCAGTGCAATCCCTCGTACACGCTCAGCGGCGGGTCCACGAGTCCCATTGCCGGCGCGGAACAGGCGGTCATTGCCGGTTACCTCGCGGCCGGCTACACCGTCGTCGTGCCGGATTACGAGGGTGAGGAGCTCGAGTGGACGATCGGGCGGCAGTCGGGCTACGCCGCTCTCGACGGCGTCCGCGCGGCCCAATCCTTTCTGCAGCTTCCGTCGACCACTCCCGTCGGGATGATCGGTTACTCCGGCGGATCCGTCCCGACGCAATGGGGTGCCGAAATTGCCCCCGAGTACGCACCCGAGCTGAATCTCGTCGGAGTAGCGGCCGGCGGGCTGCCGGTCGACCTGGCTCACAACCTTCCGTACGTCAGCGGTAACAAGCAGTGGGCGGGTGTCATCCCGGCACTGATCGTCGCTTACGAGCGTGCCTACGGCTTGGACCTGAACAGCTTCGTCTCCGACTACGGCCTCGAGGTGATCGATCAGGTCGATCAGGAGTGCATCGCCCAGTTCGCCGACGACTACCCGACTCTCACCGACGCCTCGATGGTGAAGGCCCCGTACAACTCCCTGCTGGACGTGCCCGAGGTGGTGGCGGCGATCGACGACAACATCATGGGTAGCCAGGGCACTCCTCGGACGCCGATGTTCCTGGCTGTCGGCCATGCCGATCCGATCGGCGACACCATCATGATCACCGGCGACGTGCAGGGACTGGCGTACGCATACTGCGGCCGGGGCGTCGATGTGCAGTACGCACAGTACGACGGCTTGACGCACAGCGAAGCCTTCCCGGTGTTCGAGGCGCAAAGTCTGCAGTTCCTGACAGAGCGGTTTGCCGGTGGGCCGACGCACAGCAACTGTGTGACCATCCCGCCCGGCAACGCCCTGACACCGACTTCCTGATACAGGCGGTACCGGCGCGTTCTCTCAGATCGCGCCCAGATCGGCCGACAGCCAATGCTCCGGTTGCAGGTAGAACACCACGTTTTCTTCGTGTTCGCTGTTCGCCATCTGGAGGTAGCCGTCGACCTTCTCCGGGGGTAGGTAGCGCGCTGCCATGGCGCGCAGAAGCTCCGGCGTGCTGGGCTCTTCGCGTACCACCGGCCCATCGACGGATACGTATTTGATCGTCGGATTCGACTGCTCGACCATGAGAGTGAATCGACCTGCAGCCCTGATCAATTGGGCCTTCTTGGACGTCCTGCCGGTAAGGACCCACGCGTCACCGCCCGGGATGTAGTCGTACCAGATGGGGACGGTGAGCGGCCCCCGATCCGGACCCGCGGCGACGGACAAGGCGGCAATCCGAGATTCGGCCAGAAATTCTTCGCGTTCTGCCTTCGACAGTGCCATGTCTTCACGGTAGGACTTCAGGCGTCGAACATCCAGACTTCGAGCATCGCCAGGTGACGGATCGTCGTCGAGCGTGGACAGTGGAGGGATGCCGATCGACGAGCGAGAGATCCCGGGCAGTCCCGTGGGTCGCCGAGTCGTGCTCGGCCTGGTGGCGGCCGGTGTTGCGGGCATCGTGGGCGGCGGGGCGATCCAGAAGGGTCTTGCTTCCGTACTCGGTCCGATCGGTAACCACGACCCGACGGGATTGATCGGACTGATTCCCGTCGGGAACAACTTTCGGTTCTACTCGGTGACGCAGGGCGCTCCGCGCAAGGACGAGAACTCCTACGCCCTGACGGTGGGCGGTTCCGTCGACACACCGCGCACGTTCACGCTGCAGGACCTCCGTTCGATGCCGCAGACGTCGTTGGTACGTGACTTTCAGTGCGTCACGGGATGGCGAGTACCCGAAGTTGCCTGGAGCGGAGTGCGTTTGGCCGACATTCTCGATGCCGTCGGACCAACCGCGTCGGCGAACTCGCTTCGCTTCACCTCGTTCGACGGGACCTACACGGAGAGTCTGACGCTCGAGCAGGCGCGTTCGGACGACGTCCTGGTTGCGCTGACGATGTTGGACGGTCCGGTGACCCACGATCACGGCGGGCCCGTTCGACTGTTCGTGGCGTCGATGTACGGCTACAAGAGCATCAAGTGGCTCGGCGGCATCGAGCTCACCGACAACGTGGTGCCGGGTTATTGGGAGAATCGCGGATACGACATCGACGCATACGTCGGCGAATCGAACGGGCGTCGCGATGACCCAACGGGCTGAGCTCGCTCGCTTCGGACGGGTCGAACGATACGTGCACTGGGCCGTCGGGATTCTGGTGATCGTCTGCATCGTCACCGCTGCGATCCTGTACATCGGGTCGCTCGCAGTGCTGGTGGGGCACCGCCCGATCGTGGAGTTCGTGCACGTGTGGTCTGGCTTCCTCCTTCCGGTTCCGTTGATCGCCGGTGCGATATCGAGGGGCTACCGGCGGGACATGGCGCGCCTCAACAGATTCGTCGACGACGACTGGAAGTGGTTGCGTTCCAAGGCCCGTCGCCTCGGTGCGGTGGGGGTCGGTAAGTTCAACGCCGGCCAGAAGCTGAACGGCGCTCTCAGCGGTGGGTCGATTCTCGTGCTGCTGCTGACCGGTGCGGTGATGTACTTCCAGAACTGGAGCCCGCTGAACTGGCGGATCGGCGCGACCTTCGTACACGATTGGTTCGCACTGGGATTCGGTCTTCTGGTGGTCGGTCACATCACCTACGCATGGCGAGACGCCGAGGCGATGCGCGGGATGACCGAAGGAGTCGTCACGCGAGAGTGGGCCCAGCGCGAGCATCCGGAATGGGTGGACGAGGATCCCCCAGCCGCGTGAGGTCAGTCCGACCGCGTCGCGACCCCTGGCATCAGCACCCGCAGCACCCCTGTCGCAACTTGGGCCGACGTTTCGGTAGGCCGCGTCAGGCACCGGAAGAGAACGTTGTTGGTCAACATGACCGCCACCTCCAATACCGATGCCTCCTCGCTGAATACGCCGGCTGCACGTCCGCGTTCGAGTATCGGGACGACAGCGGACGGTAGGAACAAGTTCTCCATCACCGTCGTGATCGTGCTGGGCTGTTGGAACTGCTCGAAGCTCAGGGCGAGGAGCATCCCCGCGCTCATGGCCCGATTGTCGATCACGAAGTCTCCCAACGCAATCAGAGTGCGTTGCAGTGCCAGTGCTGGCTCGATACCGAGTCGCTCGTCGGCACGGCGCAGCCGGAAGATGCGATCGAACTCCGGTTTCAGAGCGGCGACGATGATGTCGACCTTGCTGGGGAACAGACGACGGAGGTCGTCGACGCGAATTCGCGCAGCGGCAGCGATATCGGCGAGCGTGACCAAGAAGTATCCATGATCGAGGAAGAGGGCCTCGGTTGCCGCGATCACGTCCCCTTCCAGATCGGGGCGCAGGGTGTCGGAGACCTCGAGGGAGTCGTCCTCCTCCGGCTCGGGGGAGCTCCGATCGGTGTGGAGTGGATCGATGGCCCACCGCAGGATGGAGGTGGCTGCGTCGGTGACATCGCTGTCCGCGACGGAGCCGGGCGCGAGCATGTCGCGGACAGCGAGTCCGTCGAGCAGAGCGGTGAGGATCGTCGACAGCGATGTCAGCGACAGCGGCCGGCGTACGGATCCACCCTGAGCCTGAATGGCCTGACCCACGACGGTGCGGAAGTCGTTGTCGAGGCGCTCGAACTCCGCCGTGACAGCCTTGCGGGCTCCGTCGTGATCGGCGGCGAAGAGCGCGGCGATGAGGCGACGTCTCATCAGGCCCGATGTCAGGTCGTCGAACAACGCCGACGCGGGCGCGGCCACGTCGCGCCATCCGGTCGGTGGGTCGGCCGGCACGATGGTCCCGCTGTAGTTCACGGTGAGGTTGTCGAGGAGATCCGCGACGAACGCCTCTTTACCGCCCGAGCCGCCGCTCCGTGAGTTACCCGGGTAGGTGTTGTGGAACGTTTGATGCGACAGACCGGCACCGTCGACAACATCGGCGATGGAGAGCGATCGTGCCAGGTCGGTGCTGTCGAGTTCGCCCAACAACCGATATCCGGATTGCAAGAACTGCTCGCGTGCGGTCGGTCTGGGGTTCATCGACTACCGCCTTCACAGAACTGAACAGCACAGGATTGCGAGAAGAACGGTAGCAACCTCGTCCGCGCCACCCTCACGGCGCAGGTGCGCTGCATAGCACTGTTCACCAATGGAACGGTGCGCTTACCGAACTGTTCCCACCGTCAAGTGGCGGGGCTAGTCGGTCGTCTTGTCGATTGCCGCTGTCAGGGCAACGATCTGTGTGGTGTAGCTCGCGTAGTTGTTGGTCGCGTCCGTAGTCCAGTCGGCAATGTTGCCGGCCTCTGCCGCTTTGACCAGTGCCCATGTCGGGCGGTCGGTCTTCAGCTCGGCCAGCGGGGTGGAGTATGAACGTGTGTCCAGCAGAATGAGATTCGGCTGGTACAGACCGACATTCTCCCAGCTGACCGGTGTGAAGGATCCCGAGTCGGCGGAGCGCGGTACGTCGGACTCGAGCAGGTTCAGGCCCCAGTTCTGGTAGTCGCGCAGTTCGGGAAACTCGTTGTTGATCGCGACGTAGTACTGATCCGATGGGGAAATGGCCATCGCAGTCAGACCCGGCCTGGCAGCGATCGCGTCCTTCAGACCGGAGACAGCGGAGTCGTAGGCCTCACGGTCGGCTCGGGTTGTTTCGGTATCGATGTCGGCACCGAGTTCGGTTGCGAGGGCCTCGTAGTCGCGCAAGGACTCGGATGAGGGCTTCTGCGCGGATACCGCGAGGAACGGTGCCACCTGCTCGAGCTTCTGTGCCAGGTCGGACGTTTCCAGACCGAGGCCACCGTAGGCACCACCGGCATACCAACCCGTGATGATCACATCGGGGTCGAGGGCTGCGACCTTCTCGACGTCGATGTCGCCGTATGCCTGTCCGACGCTTTCGATGCCATCGAGATCGAGGCCGCGAAGGGGGATCGACGACTCGAAGGAGCTTCCTCCCCATATACCGACCGGCTCGATGCCCAGCGGGATCAACGCTGCTGCGGCCTGTTCGCTTGCCACGATGCGTGACGGGACTGCGTCGAGCGCGATGGTTTCTCCGCGGCCGTCCACGTAGCTGAATCCGGACTCCGAGGCGGCCCCATTCGATTCCGCCGGCCCGTCGTCGGACGACGAGCATCCGCTCAATGCTGTGACACCCACTATCGAGAGCACTGCGAAAGCCGTCGTCAGTCTGTGCCGAGAGGCCGCCGTTCGTGTCGGTGAGATCGTGAAGATCCGCATACTTTCCCCATCGTCCAAGTTAGGCAAACATTGCCTATGTCGGAGATTAGCCAACTCGACGTGGGTTCGGTGAAGTTGGTTCGGCGCACCGGGGACGTACGCGGCGGCGGATCGGACCGACCGAGTCGACTGGGGAACGCTCGATGTGAACAGAAACTCGACCCCCACTACGAGGTTCCGCTCACCTGGTGCGAAGCACCACTTCCGTCGGGTGAGCATCGGCCGGCGTGTCGATCGCATTGCGCACCGCGAGGGCAACGGTGCTGGGCTGCAAGAACTTCGAGCCGTCGTACTCCCCACCCTCGTGCGCGACGATTTCCTGCTGCATTTCGGTATCGATGCGGCCGGGATGCACCGAGGTAACTCGCAACGATGGCTCCTCCTGACGTAATGCGTCACCGAAGGCGCGAAGCGCGAACTTGCTCGCCGCGTAGGCACCCCAACCCGGGTTGGCGCGAATTCCGGCTCCCGAATTGATCAGGACCACATGGCCTTCGGCGGCGCGCAGGGCAGGGAGCAGAAGCCGAGTGAGCTCGACGACGGCGATGACGTTCACCTCGTACTGGCGACGCCACTCCTCCGCCGTCGACTCCTCGACCGTCCCGAGTGCTGCCACTCCGGCGTTGTGCACCAACACGTCCAGAGAATCGATGCTCGACGCGGCCGCCGCTACCGCGTCGGGATCGGTCAACTCCACCGGCCATGGGGTGGACCCGGCCAATTCCGACGCGATGGGCTCCAGAGACTCGGTCGATCGGCCCCCCAACAACACGTGGTGATCCGGAGCGAGCAGTCGAGCGATATGGGCCCCGAGGCCACGGCTTGCTCCGGTCACCAGTGCAGTAGGCATGCACCCAGGTTAACTAGAAGCTCATCCCCGCCTCGGAGGCCCAGGTCTGGGTGGTGTTCGCACCGTCGAGTTCTTCGCGAATGATGTCCGCGTGGCCGGCGTGCTGCGAGATTTCGCGCAGGATGTGCAGAACGGTGAATCGTGCAGTCTGCCAGATTCGTTCAGGTGCCCAAGGTGCTGTCGGGACCGGGACGGACAGGTTCGGATCCAACGTTGCGAGGGCATCGGTGGTGGACCGCGCCACCTCTTCCCATTCGGAGATCAGTCCTGCGACAGTCTCTTCGTCGCCCATCACGTACTCGCCCCCGGCGCTGGCCATGTCGAATTCGGCGGTCTCGTCCAGGTCTGCGATCACCTTCATCCAGTGCCGTTCGTTGCTGACAACGTGGTGCAGCAGCCCGCCCAGGGTCAGCTCGCTGGCTGTCGTTCGGGTGCGTGCCTGCTCGTCGGTGATTCCGCGGACGGTGATGAGAAAGTTGGCGCGCTGTTCGGCGAGCATTTTCACGATGTCTGTGCTTTCGGTGGTCATCTTTTCCTCCTGGTGGCTGGTGAAATTCACACTAGGCTCGATAGCGGTCAGATTCGGTCCGCAATCCAAACGAGCGGAATTGCGCGTATGGACGCAAACTGTCTGCATGGGCGATCGAGGTTTCACTTCCACGCAGTTGGCGGCACGGGCGGCGTACCTGCTTCGAGGAAACGACCTGGGCACCATGACCAGCGCGGCCCCGAGGCTGTATCCGCACATGTGGAGCTGGGACGCGGCATTCGTCTCCGTCGGGCTGGCACCGCTGAGTGTCGAGCGTGCCGTGGTGGAAATGGACACGCTGCTCTCGGCGCAGTGGAAGAACGGGATGATCCCGCACATCGTCTTCGCCAACGGGGTCGACGGCTACTTTCCCGGTCCAGCGCGGTGGGCCACCGGTACCCTCGCCCCTCAGGCTCCGATGAACCCGCAGACCTCCGGCATCACCCAACCCCCCGTGCACGCGATTGCCGTGCAGCGCATCCTCGATCACTCCAAGCGCCACGGGCGGACCACGCGCGCCGTCGCCGAGGAGTTTCTCGATCGACGCTGGGGCGATCTGGTGCGGTGGCATCGTTGGCTCGCGCAGGCTCGCGACGTCGACGACAACGGACGCATCGCGTTGTTCCACGGCTGGGAGTCGGGTATGGACAACTCGCCGCGCTGGGATTCGGCCTACGCCAATGTTGTTCCCGGAGAGATGGATCCGTACTTCAGGGAGGACAAGGCGGTCATCACCGACGCCTCTCAGCGGCCCAGCAACCTCGAGTACGACCGCTACATCTGGTTGGTGGAGGAGATGAAGCAGGTCGGGTACGACGACGACGCGTTGAAGACCAAAATGAGCTTTGCTGTCGAGGACGTGTTCGTCAGTGCCATCTTCGCGGTGGCATGCGACGTGCTCGCCACCATCGGGGAGGACCATTCGCGTCCGCGTTCCGACGTTCGCGAGTTGCGCTCGTGGGCCGAGAAGTTCCGCAAGGGCGTCGTCGCGACGACGGATGCGCGCTCCGGTGGGGCTCGTGACTTCGATCTGCGCACCGGCCAGTGGATCGGCACCGAGACCATCGCGATGTTCGCGCCGTTGTTGTGCGGTGGTCTGCCCCGCGAGCAGGAGCGCAACCTGCTTCGAATATTCGAGGGCACACGATTCTGCGGCCATCCGGATCTGCGGTACGCCGTCCCGCCCTCGACGTCGCCGGTGTCGAAGGACTTCCGCGCCCGTGAGTATTGGCGTGGACCGGTGTGGCCGGTGATGACGTGGTTGTTCTCGTGGGCGTTCGCGCGTCGCGGTTGGTCCGAGCGGTCACTGACCTTGCGGGACGAAGGACTGCGGCAGGCCAGCGACGGCAGTTTTGCCGAGTACTACGAGCCGTTCACCGGCAAGCCGCTCGGCAGCATGCAGCAATCGTGGACGGCCGCGGCCGTGCTGGACTGGCTGGGATAGAGCGAGAGATCAGCTGAGATAGCTGTCCACCAGCGGGCCGACGACGTCGAACGAGGTGGCGTCGGGCACGAGGTACTTGGCGACCGTGCCGCACACGAAGGGATGCCATGCGGAACCGGAGTCGGTTCCTACGGACGAGACGGCGAGGATGTCGCCGAAGTAGATGCCGGGCAGGTGTCGCTGCACGAGCTCGTCGTTGTGCGAGGCGACGGCCAGCAACTCCTCGACGTGACTGCGATCGATCTCGTCGCCCATGGACGCGAGGAGGTCCGCTCCCTCGGCGCGGGCCCGGACCGGGTCGCTGTCGAGCAGCGTCAGCGCTCCCACGGTGACGCCGCGGCTCTGTAGTTCGACGGCTATGGCGTGGGCGAGAACTCCGCCGAACGACATACCCAGGAGGTGGACTGCACCGGCGGGCTGGACACGAACGATGTCGTCGGCGTAGGACGCGGCCAATGCCGCGAGGGACTCGGAGCGTTCACCGGACGCTGGTACCTGCACGCCGTAGATGGGCCGGGCGTCGTCGACGTGAGTGGCCAGCCCTGCGTAGCAATCGACCAGACCTACCAGCGGGTGGACGCAGAACACGGGATCGAGATGGCCGGTGGTTCGGATCGGCGCGATGGTGGGTACCGCATAGTTCGACGGGTCGAGTTCCGTGAGGGCCAGATGGGGAAGATCGTTCACGACAGTCATGGGTGCGCCTCCGAGCCAAGAGATGTAGTTCGTGTTTCCATAGGGTTTGTTCGTGCCGACTCTGGGTATGTCGCCGTCGGCAGCGTGAGTGTTACCCACGTCTCATTACCGACGACTCAACCACGTCTGTGAACAGAGCGCATTAGTGACTGTTCACCATTGAGTGCCCAGGTCCGGGCCCCTAGCCTCAGCCCGGTGGTCTTCTCTCGCACAGTTCGTGCCCTCTTCGGAATCCTGTCGGTCGGCGTCATCACGTGTGCCGTGCCTGCGGTCGCCTCTGCCGTTCCGCAGGGACCGGACGTCTCGTCGTGGCAACACATCGACGGCACTGCCATCGATTGGCACACCGTCAAAGCCGCAGGCCACGGGTTCGCGATGGTCAAGGCGACCGAGGGTCTCGACTACGTCAACCCGTACTTCGTCGAGGACTCGATCGTCATGCGTACGGCGTCCGTGGCGCGCGGGGCGTACCACTACGCCGATGTGACTCTCTCCCCGGAACTGCAGGGCGCGTACTACTCCGCACTGGTGCTGGGCATCAACGGCCCGGGCGATCTGCCGCCGGTACTCGACCTCGAAGACGCCAAAGGTAAGTCTCCTGCCGAGCTGATCGACTGGACGCACCGCTACCTGAACACCGTTCAGACGCTGACCGGACGTCAGCCGATCATCTACACGTATCCCAACTTCTGGCGGACGGCGATGGCCGACACCCACGAGTTCAACAACTACCCGCTGTGGATCGCCGACTACAACGACGAGCTGGGGCCCTTACCCGGCGGCTGGACCGAATGGCTGTTCTGGCAGTTCACCGACCGCGGCACGATCCCCGGAATCGACGGGCGCACCGACGTCAATCACTACGCCGGCACACCGGAATCGTTGAGGGCCTTGGCTCGCTGGTGATGTCGCTCGACCTGCATGTCCCACAGCCACACCAGTAGGGCGAGGACGGCGAATCCGGCTCCGGCGACGCAGACGCCCGTCCACTCGAAGTGTTCCCAGGCCAGTGTGCCGACGGCAGAGCCGGCTGATGCGCCCACGAAGTACGTCGTCATGTACACGGAGTTGATGCGGGCGCGAGCGGCCGGATCGAGGGCGTAGACGACATTTTGATTGCTCACGTGCACGCCCTGCAACGCCAGGTCGACGAGCACGAACGCGATCACGAACACCACCCAGTACTGCCCGCCGAGGGCGAACAGTGGCCATACCGCGATCAGCAGGACGGCGCAGGTACCGCTGGCCCACTGGACCAGTCCGCGGTCTGCAAGTCTGCCTGCGACCGAGGCCATCAGAGCGCCTGCTACGCCGGTCAGTCCGATCAGACCGATCTGTGCGGCACTGAATCCGAACCGGTCGCCGGAAAGCAACAGCGTCATGCTGGCGAACACGGTGCTCACCGACGCGAAGGCCAGGCCGCCGAGCAGAGCGCGCGTGCGCAGCCGCTCATGGGTGCGCACCAGCCGACCCATGGAGAACAGCGCCGAGCCATAGGTGACGTCCGCCGTGGCGGTGCGACGCGGCAGTACCCGCCACAGTCCGGCAGCGGAGATGAGCATCAGCACCGCGGCGAGCCGGTAGACGCCCTGCCAGCCAGTGACCGAGGACAGCAGTCCCGAGATGCTGCGAGCCAGCAGGATTCCCGTCAGCAGTCCGCCCATCACGATTCCGACGATGCGGCCGGACTGTTCCGGGTGTGCCATCGACGCGGCAAACGGCACGATGACCTGCGCGGCGACCGAGAACAATCCGGCGATTGCGGTGCCGACCAGTAGCCACGACAGTCCCGGTGCAAAGCCGGTGACAGCCTGACCCGTTGCTGCGAGAACCATGAGGCCGACGCTGAGTTTCCGACGGTCCACCACATCGCCGAGAGGAACGAGCAGCAGCAGCCCCAGCGCGTACGAGATCTGTGCGACTGTCACCGAGACCGCGGCGGCCGATTCCGAGACACCGAACTCGGTGGCGATGAGGTCGAGCAGTGGCTGGTTGAGGTAGTTGCCGCCGGCCGATAGTCCGGTGGCGACGGCCATCAGCGCAACGACGGGCGTGCTCACCCCGGTGCGCGAGGTAGTTGCTGTGTTCACACAACAAGAATTCACGCATCCGATCGTGCTGTCCAATAGAACGTTCCGCACGATCGATCTGTTCGAGAGATAGCATTCGCGTCTGTGGAATTACGACACATCCGCTACGCCGTCGCCGTGGCAGAAGAACAACATTTCGGCCGGGCGGCCGCCCGGCTACGGGTCGCTCAATCGGCCCTGAGCGCCCAGATCCGAGACCTCGAAAGAGAGCTCGGCGTCGAATTGTTCGCACGAACCAGCCGCAGCGTCAGTGTCACCCCAGCCGGTCAGATCTTTCTCGAGCGCAGCTACAGCGTGCTCGGTGCAGTGTCTCGGCTGGTCGCCGACGTTGCTCCGGACCCGACCACCGCGATCCGACGACTGCGCGTCGGGATGATCGTGCCCCTCGCCCGCGTCGACGTCGTCGCGGTTGTCGGCCGGGTGTCCGGCCGCTACCCGAACACGACGGTGACACTGCTACCCCGTGCGAGTGCGGAGATTCTCGACGCCATCGCCGGCGGGGATCTCGATCTCGGCATCATCGGCCTGGCCCCAGGACGACCGAATCCGGGATTGACCGCAACCGCTCTGTGGACCGAGCCGCTGTCTCTCTTCGTTGCGCCCGACCATCCTTGGGCCGGGCGCGAGACGGTGCGATTGGCCGAACTGGCCGAAGTGACGATGATCGACCGGCCCGCAGGGAGCGAGGCCAGGTTGCAGTCCGATCACGCCTTCACTCGATCCTCGGTGACGCGCGGGCACATTCTCGAGGCCGACTCGGCCGAACTGATCGGCCAACTGACCGAGGCGGGACTGGGCGTGACTCTGCTGCCCACATCGCTCGCGTCGGTGTTCCCGACGCTGCACATGATCGCGGTGATCGACGCGCCGACTCGAACGGTCTCGGTGGTGACCAACCCGAACAACGCCAACGCTGCGATTGCGGCGTTCGTCGAGGATCTGATCGCTAGCTCAGCGACCGCTCCAGTGTCGGCCACGATGCCCTCAGTGCGTCCTGCCAGTACTGCCACGAATGAGTCCCGGCCGCAGGGAAATTCGTCGTGACCGGGATGCCGAGTTCACCGAGGCGGTTCACCAGATTGTGCGCACAGGCGTTGGCTCCTGCCTCGATGAGACCACCGAGCACCACCTGGTCGGCCAGCGGCGGCGAACCGGCCGGCCGGACGTTGCCCGGCATCTCGTAGGGCCCGGGCAGCCCGCTGGCATTGGAGACGAACAGATCGAGTCCACGGAGTTTCTCGGCGTTGGCGAGCGGGTCGTGTTCCACCCATCGCGGATCACCGTCGGGTCCCCACATGTTGTCGGTGTTGCCACCACCGCGTAGCTGTACCAACGCACGAATGAAGCTGCGAGTCAACGGATCACTGGTCTGCGCGCATCCGCTGTACGACGCCACGCCTCGGTACAGTCCGGGAGCCTGGATCGCGAGATCGAGCACCGATCCCGCCGACATCGACAGCCCACCGATGGAGTTGACGCCGTTGGCCCCCAACGCCTCGTCGAGAACCGGCGGTAGCTCGTGGGTGAGAAACGTCTGCCACTTGTTGCGACCGAGCTTCGGGTCGTCGCGCTCCCAGTCGGTGTAGTAGCTCAGGTACCCACCGACGGGCATGGCGACGTTGACGTTCTTGTCCGCGAAGAAGTTCACGATGTCGGTCTTGGCCAACCAGTTGGCACCGTCGACACCGGCGCCGGCACCGTTGAGCATGTACAGCGTCGGCCGCGGCTCGGACGTGTCGGCGGGCCGGATCACCTGAATCTTGATGTCGGCGTTCATCGACGGCGAGTGGACGAGCACATCCCAACGGGCGTCGTCGATCTTGTCGATTCCTCGGACGGTCCCCACCGGCCCTCGGTCCTGCTCGGCTGCGGGTGTCACCGGATCTGCCGTTGCTACCGCGGGCAGGCCGAACAGCAATCCGACGGACAGTGTCATCACCGCGAGGCGGCGGACGGTGGCCGTCGGGAATGGAGCTTTCATAGATTCGTCAATTCTTTCTTCTCGGTGGAGCGAAGTTCGTGGGCGATCCGCGGACCGATGGCAGCGAGAGTGGCAGGTGCGCACATCTGCCAGTGCGTGGCCTGTGCGGAGACGACCGTGGTGGAGCCCGCGACATGCGGATACCACTGTCCGACGCCGTCACCGTCGTCCAGTCCGGCCGCGACGTACAGGACATCACCCGGATAGACGCTCGGCCGATGTCGTTGCAACAGTTCGTGATTGTGCTTCGCCGCGCCGATGAGTCGCTCGATGTCGGCGCGGCCGAGGATGCCGCCGGTGTCGACGGAGTCGAGCAGTTCGCCTGCGGTGTCGAGCGAGACGACCTGACCGTCGGGCACCGCGAGATCGAGCCCGAGCCCCGACATCAGGTCCGCCACCGGAATCGCGTCGGCCCACTCGCCCCGATCTCCGTGGTGGGCATCGAGCAGCGTCAGCGAGGCCACGGTTCGGCCTGACGCGGCCAGCTGCGCCGCCATCTCGTGCGCGATGACGCCGCCCAGCGACCACCCGAGTAGGTGCACCGGGCCATCGGGTGCAACGCGGATGACCGCGTCTATGTAGCGAGAAGCCAACTGCGCCAGCGTGGTCGGCAGTTCCTTCGGTGCCGGAGTTTGCAGACCGTACAGCGGATTGTCGATATAGCTCCCCAAGCCGGAGTAGCACCAGGACAATCCGAGGATCGGATGGATACCGAACATCGGAGCGCCCTCACCGGACTCCCGAAGCGGCAGCAGTACGGCCAGCTCCTCGGCCTCGACCGAATCGGACGAGATCCGCTCGGCGAGTGCCGTCACCGACGCATCCATCAGAAGTGACTGCATGCCGATGTCGTAGGAGCGCGTTCGAAGCTCGCCGATGACGCGCATCGCGGACAGTGAGCTGCCCCCGAGGTCGAAGAAGTTGTCGTCCAGTCCTATTCGTTGTGTCTCCAACACGGACTCGAAGGCCTCGACCACCGCTATCTCGGCTGCCGTTCGCGCGGGTCGGTAGCCGGTGGTGCCGAACACCGGTGCCGGGAGCGCGGCGACATCGAGCTTCCCGGTTCCGGTGCGAGGAACCTGGTCGATGACCGTCACGGCAGACGGCACCATGTGCGCGGGCAGCAATCGTCGCGCATGCTCGCGCACGGCCTCGGGTGCCGCGGTGCCGGTGACGTACGAGACCAAGGTCTGCTCCCCCGCGGGGCCCGGCACTGCGAGCGTCACCGCGACATCGACGTCGGTGTGCGTGGTCAGCGCCGCGTCGATCTCTCCCGGTTCGATGCGGAAGCCGCGAACCTTCACCTGCTGATCGGCGCGGCCACTGTAGAGCAGCCGACCGTCGACGGTGCGCCGCACCAGGTCGCCTGTACGGTACATCCGCGTTCCCGGTTCGAGTGGGTCGGCGACGAATCGTGTTGCTGTCAAGCCGAATCGGCGATGGTAGCCGCGCGCCACAGCGGGCCCGGCGACGTACAGCTCTCCGCGCACTCCGACCGGCACGGGACGCAAACGCTCGTCGAGCACCATCGCGCGTAGCCCGTGCAGCGGTCGGCCCAGCGTGATCGGCTCGTCGGGGCGAACCTCACCGAGCGTCGAGATGTCGGTGGCCTCGGTGGGCCCGTACCCGTTGAGCATCAGCCGCCCTGGGCTCCACTTGGCCACCAGTTCGGCGCTGCACGCCTCACCACCGACGCACAGCACCTCGAGGCACCCGAGTCCCTCCGGATCGAGGGTCGACAGCGCCGAGGGCGTCATCAACGCATGGGTGATCTGCTCGTCGCGGATGAATGCGGCCAGCTCCGCGCCACCGAGAATCGTCGGCGGGGAGACGACGAGGGTCGCGGCGGCGGACAGTGCCGAGATCATCTCGCCGACGGCCATGTCGAAGCTCGGAGAAGTGTTGTGCAGGAACCGAGACGACGGTTCGACGCGATGCAGCTCCTTGCGGGACGCGGCCAGGTTCGCCAGTCCCCGGTGGCTCACTACGACGCCCTTCGGTCGGCCGGTGGACCCGGAGGTGTAGATGACGTACGCGGCGGTGGAGGCCGACACCGGGCCGAGCAGTTCGGCTGCTCCGATGGCCGATTCGGGTGCCAGGTCGAGCTCGGCGATCGTCGCGGGATCGTCGAGTTCCACCCACGGCACCTCCGACGGCAGGCCGCGTCGGGCCGTCGACGACGTCAACCCGAGCACGGCACCGGAATCGGCGATCATGTGGGCGATGCGCTCAGCAGGATAGGCGGGATCGACCGGTAGGTACGCCGCACCGGTTCGCGTGACGGCCCAGGTGCACAGAACCGATTCCGCCGATCGAGGGAGGGCGACGGCCACCACGGTCTCGGGACCGACCCCGTACCCCAGCAGAACGCGAGCCAACCGATTCGCGTACGCGTCCGCCTGGCGGTACATGTAGTCGATCCCGTTCCAGCGCAGGGCAACTGCGTCGGGTCGGGCAGCCACGGCATCGTCGATCAGTTGACCGAGGGTGCGGGCCGGGGCGTCCACCGCGCCGATGAGCACGGCGTCCTGGCACGGGGCGAGATCTCCGATCGGTGCCGACGGATCGGCCAGTGCCGCGTCGAGCAGAGCGGTGAACTCGTCCACGAATCGGACAGCAGTGGGCTCGTCGAACAGATCGGTTGCGTAGCGCAGCGATCCGCCCAGCCGGTCGGAATCGGTGACGGTCAACGCCAGATCGAAGCGAGTGGCCTCCGATTCGTACGGGAACGGCGTGATCTCGAGCCCGGGCAGCTGCATGTCACTCGGCCGCTCGGTCTCCAGTGCGATCAAGGCCTGGAACAGCGGGGAATGCGCGGTCGAGCGAGCCGGTGCCACTGCCTCGACCACTCGGTCGAACGGAACGTCGGAGTTTTCCATCGCGGCCAGATCGACGGTGCGGGTCTGCGCAACGAGTTCGGTGAACGATCGACTCGGATCGACGTCGAGGCGCAACACGAGGGTGTTGACGAACATGCCGACAACGTCGTCCAGTGCCCCCGATCCGCGGCCCGACACGGGTGTGCCGACGGGGATGTCGGTGCTTCCGGTCAGCCGGGCCAACAGCGCACCGTACGCCGCGTGCAGCACCATGAAGACCGAGGAGCCGGTCGACCTGGCGAGTGAGCGCACGTCCGCGGTGGTCTGCTCGGAGAACGAGAATTGCACGGCGCGTCCACGTTTGGATGCCACCGCCGGCCGGGGTCGGTCGGTCGGAAGTTCGAGCACGGCTGGCAGGTCGACCAATGCCTGCGTCCAGTATCGAATCTGTTGTGCCAGAACCGAAGTAGGATCCTCGGCGTTGCCCAATATCTGTCGCTGCCACACCGCGAAGTCGGCATACTGCACCGGAAGTGGAGACCACTGCGGTGGAGTGCCGTGGGACCGCGCCCCGTAGGCCAGTGCGACATCGCGTGCCAAGGGAGTCATCGACAGACCGTCGGCGCTGATGTGGTGCACGACGAGGACGAGGACGTGCGCGCTCGGCCCGGTCCGCAGCAACGCACCGCGCAACGGCACACCGTCGGTGACGTCGAATCCGCGGCCGATCACTGCCGCCACTCGGGCCAGCACCTCGCTGTCGTCGACGTCGACCGGGCACAGGTCGAGTGCCACGTTCCGGGTGATCACCTGTGCGGGATCGCCGTCGACCACCGGGAAGTAGGTTCGCAACGACTCGTGTCGGTCCAGCACATCCCCGACGGCGAGTTGCAACGCCTCATGATCGACGGTGCCGTCCATTCGCACCGCGAAGGCGATGTTGTACGCCGCCGACGTCGGATCGAATCGGTTGAGCAACCACATGCGCATCTGCGCGAACGACAGTGGGATGACCGACGGTCGCGGACCGACGACCAGACGCGGCAACGCGGAACGCTCGGCGGAGTCGACCGCCACGGCCATCGACCGTACCGTCGTCGACTCGAACAGCGCGCGGACCGGGAGCGCAGTGCCCGCGGCGTCGTTGATGTGCGCGATCACCCGGGTGGCCGAGAGCGACGTACCGCCAAGGGCGAAGAAGTCGTCCCCGGCACCGACGGATGGCCCATCGAGGACCACGGCGAAGGCGTCGGCGACGATGCGTTCGGTGGCAGTTGCGGGCTCGACGAAGACCCGTGTCGAGACAGTCGGTGCCGGCAGTGCCGCCCGGTCGATCTTGCCCGGGCCCGTCCGCGGCAGAGCCTCCAGAATCATGATCGCCTGCGGCACCATGTGAGTGGGCAGGAAGCGGCGCGAGTGTTGTCGAATCAGCTCGGGGTCCAGCACCCGACCGACCGCGGGGACGACGTATCCGACCACCTGCGAACCGATCACGGCACTCACCGACTGTGCGACGCCGTCGTAGGTGGCCAGTACCGCGTCGATCTCGCCGAGTTCGATCCGGAATCCGCGTACCTTCACCTGAGCGTCGCGTCGTCCGATGTACTCGTACCGGATTTTTTGACGACGAACGAGGTCGCCGGTGCGATACATTCTCCGGCCGCGGTGGTCGGCGACGAAACGTGTTGCTGTGAGACCGAATCGGCGGTGGTAGCCGCGTGCCAGGCCGTCTCCGGTGAGGTAGAGCTCCCCGATGGTTCCGGTGGGCACCGGATGCAGGCGGTCGTCGAGAATCACCGACTCGACGCCCCGAACCGGGCTCCCGATCGACACTGGTGCCCCTGGCTCGAGCGGTCCGTCGATCGTGGCGAAGATGGTGGTTTCGGTGGGTCCGTACCCGTTGAACATCCGCAGGCGCGCGGACCACGCGTCGGCGAGAGTCGGTGGGCAGGCCTCGCCGCCGACGACGATCGTGGTTGTCGCCGGAACATCGGACGGGTCGACGGTGGCCAATGCTGCGGGGGTCACGAAGGCGTGGGTGACGCGTTGCAACGTTGCAGCGAGTTCGACCCCACCGAGGACGTCGGCGTCGGCGATCACCATCGCCGATCCCGCGCCGACGGCCAACAACAGTTCCAGCACCGAGGCATCGAAACTCGGTGATGCGAAATGCAGAGTGCGTGAGGAGTTGTCGAGCTCGAAGCGATCTACCAGGTCGGCCACCAGATTCACCAGTCCCCGGTGCGAGACGACGACCCCCTTCGGTTGCCCGGTGGTGCCCGAGGTGTAGATCATGTAGGCGGGATGATCCGATCGGAGCATCTCGGTTCGGTCCAGGTCGCCCACCGGCGTGCAGTCCGAGTCGACGTCGGCCACATCGTCGATGGACATCCAGGTGGGTCCGTTCGGCAGAGATCCGAGATGCCGATCGTCCGTGATCCCCAGTACCACAGCGGAATCTGCGAGCATGTACGCGAGGCGCTCCGCTGGGTAGGTGGGGTCGATCGGAACGAACGCGGCGCCGGTCTTGGCTACGGCCCAGGTTGCGAGTATCGAGGAAAGTCCGCGACGCAGTGCGACTGCCACGTACTGCTCCGGTCCGACGCCTCGTCGAATCAGCCTGCGCGCCAGTACGGTCGCCGCGTCGTCGAGCTCGGAGTAGGTCCACCGGACTCCGCCTGCTTCGAGGGCGAGAGCGCTGCCGCCTGCACTCATGACTGCCCCCGCCAGCAGATCCGGCAGGGTGCGATGAGCCAGCGCGGGCGCGCCCTGCAGCCGCGCTGGCTCGTCGGCGAAGAGAACCGGAATGTCTCCGACCGGGAGATCGGGATCCGCGAGCGCCGTCGTGAGGATCGTGCGATACCGCTCGGCTATCCCGGCAACGGTATCGGCATCGAATATATCTGTGGCATAAACGAACTCGATCGATGCGGTCTCAGGTGACGACCAGAAGGCTGCGTCCGACGAAAACGAGACGGTGACGTGCAGGTCGAACTTGGCCGCCACGTGCGCGGTATCGAGGGGGCGAACCGACAGGTTCGGCAGCTCCACCGCCGGCGGCGACGCATCCTCGATCGACAGCATCACCTGGAACAGCGGGTGATACGCCGTCGAACGTGGGGGTTGGAGGATCTCGACCAGTCGCTCGAAGGGGATGTCGGCGTTGGCGTAGGCGTCGAGATCACGCTCGCGCACCGCGCCCAGGACGTCGGTGAACGTGTCGGACGGCTCGATCTGTGAGCGCAACACCAGAGTTCCGACGAACATTCCGACGAGGTCGTCCAGTTCGCGTTGCCCGCGGCCGGCCACCGGAGTGCCGATGGTGATATCGCGGGCACCCGAAATGCGGGCGAGTGCCACGGCGAGTGCCGCGTGCGCGATCATGAATCGTGTCGTTCCGGTGAGTTGGGCCATCGAGGTCATTGCCGCGACGGTGCCCGGTTCCAGATCGATCGACAGTCGGCCCCCGCGATGGGACGCGACCGGGGGGTGGGGCCGATCGGTCGGCAACGCGAGTCGCTCGGGCACACCCTCCAGTGCGGCAGTCCAGTATCGGATCTGTTGGGATGCAACCGAATCGGGATCGTCCTCGGCACCGAGACGGCCCAGTGTCCACAGTGCGTAATCGGAGTACTGCACCGGCAGCGGCGTCCATTGCGGCGCGTGGCCGGCGGCACGGGATCCGTAGGCGATCATGACATCGCGAGCCAGTGGGTTCATCGACCACCCGTCGGCGGCGATGTGGTGCGCTACCACGACGAGTACGTGGTCCTCGGGCGACACTTCGAGTACCGCCACGCGCAGCGGCGGAGCAACGGTCACGTCGAATCCTCGAGCTGCAACTGCGTACAGGGCTCCGTCGAGCAGCGGCTCGGTGGTCCGGGCGACGGTGACGTCCGGGTACTGCGAGGTGACGACCTGTTGGGGCCCGTTCGGGCCGTCGGGGTAGACGGTACGCAGAATCTCGTGGCGTCCGACGACGTCGACCAGACCGGTGCGCAGTGCGTCGACGTCGAGGGCGCCGATGACGCGGAAGGCGGCCGCGATGTTGTAAGCCCCGGACGACGGATCGAATCGGTTGAGCAGCCACATCCGGTGCTGGGCCGGCGACAGCGGAATCCGGTCCGGTCGAGGTCCGACGACGATGCCGTGGCTGCCGACGCCACGGCCCAGACGGGTCGCCAGCAAACGGACGGTCGGGGCCTCGAACAGGTCTCGGACGCCCAGGTCGGAGTCGAGTTCCGCATTGATCCGCGCGATCACCTGGGTGGCGGTGAGCGAATCGCCACCGAGGGCGAACCACGACCGGGTGACGCTCACGCGCTCGGTGTCGAGCACGTCGGAAAAGATCTGTGCCACCGCCTCTTCGGACTCTCCAGACGGTGCCACGACACTCTCGGACGACACCGGTGTGTCCGGAAGTGCGGTGCGGTCGAGCTTTCCGGTGATGCCGAGCGGCATCGCGTCGAGCACGACGATGGTCGACGGCACCATGTATTCGGGGAGGGTGCGTGCCGCGTGCGCCGTCACGGCGTCGGTGTCCGCGGTGCCCACGATGTACGCGACGAGGCGGTCCGAGCGCACGACGGCAACGGCCGAATGCACACCGTCGACTGCGAGCAGGGCCGATTCGACCTCGCCGAGTTCGAGACGCTGGCCACGGAGCTTGACTTGGAAGTCGTTGCGGCCCAGATACTGCAGAGATCCGTCCTCGGACCACCGCACGAGGTCGCCGGTGCGGTACAGCCGGCGTCCCGAGTCCGCGGCGACGAAGCGGGCGGCCGTCAGATCCGGCCGCGCGGCGTAACCGCGGGCCAGCTGTACTCCGCCCAGATAGAGCTCGCCGGTGACGCCCACAGGCACGGGTTTCAACAACGAATTCAGAACGTGGACAGTGGTGTTCCAGACCGGTGCGCCGATCGTGACAGGGCCTCGTTCGCCGGCTCGGGTGCGATGGTAGGTGACATCGACGGCGGCCTCGGTCGGTCCGTAGAGATTGTGCAGCTCGGCGTCGATCGCCCTGTGGTACCGGTCGACGATGGCCCGGGGCAACGCCTCACCGCTGGCGAACACCTGCCGCAGGGAGGTGCACTGCTCGGGGGTGCCGTACGTGAGAAACAACTCCAGCATGGAGGGTACGAAATGTGTTGTTGTGACGCTGTGTTCGCGTATCAGACCCGACAGATACATCGGGTCGCGATGGCCTTCGGGTTCGGCGATGACCGTCGTGGCACCGACGAGAAGCGGCCAGAACAATTCCCATACCGAGACATCGAACGTGGCCGGAGTTTTGTGCAGCACGACGTCGTGGGGCATCAGCGGATACTCGTGCTGCATCCACAGCAGCCGGTTGACGATCGCGCGGTGGGAGACCGTGACGCCCTTGGGCTTTCCTGTCGATCCGGAGGTGAACAGAACGTAGGCAGCGTGGTCAGGCAACAGCTCGGGCAGCGGATCGAGGGGCGCGGTGCCGAAGTCGCTCAGATCCAGTGAATCGAGGTCGACCACGTCGACCGGAACATCCACCAGTGCACCGAGAATCAGCGATGGTGACGCGGTGGTGATCAGGTGCTCGATGCGGGTACGCGGCATCGACGGGTCGACGGGCAGGTAGGCACCGCCGGCGGCCACGACAGCGTGGACCGCGACGAGCTGGTCGAGCGAGCGCGCCATCGCCACACCCACTACGTCGTCGGGTCCGATTCCGATACTGCGTAGGTAGCGAGCCAGGCACCGCACCCGGGCCCATAAGTTCGCGTAGGTCAGGCTCTTCCCCTCGAACACCGCTGCGGTCTCGGCAGCGTGTTCGTCGGCCGCGGCAGTGAGCAGGTCGACGAGGGTGAGCGCGGCCACCGGGTGCTCGGTGCGATTCCAGGCTGCTCGACGCGCATGCTCGTGCTCGGACAGCAGGTCGAGTTGCGCCACGGGGCGCTGTGGATCGCCGGTGAGTCCGTTGAGGGCACGGCGGAAGCGCTCGACGATCGACGCCGCACGAGAAGGATCGATGTTTCCTGCAGCGTATTTCAGCGTCATGCGCACCGTCGGCTCGAGGACGGTGATCAGCGTCAAAGGGTAGTGGGTGGCATCGGTGACGCGTAGGTCACGCACCCGAAGCCCGGCGATGTCGGTGTCTCGATCGAGTGCCGAATGGTCCACTGGGTAGGACTCGAAGACCGTCAGCGTGTCGAATCCGGCGCCTGCACCCACTCGCGAGCGGACCTCGGGCAGCCCCACGTGATGACTGTCCAGCAGCTCCACGCTCTGAGCCTGTACTCGGGTGAGCAGTGCTGCGACGGTGTCGTCTCGGTGCACACGAACCCGGACCGGGAGGGTGTTGATGAACAGCCCGAGGGTGTCCTCGACGCCGGTCAGATCGGCGGGCCTACCCGAGACGGTCGCCCCGAACACGACGTCGTCGCGCCCGAGCTCGGCGGCGAGCACCAGAGCCCACGCTGCCTGCACGACGGTGTTGACGGTGACCGAGAGGTCCCGAGCCGCGGCTTCGAGGGCAATCACGGAGGCGTCATCGAGGGGCACCGCCAGCTCGGCGGGTATTTCATGGTTCGCTCCGTGGCCGGGAGCGAGCAGTGACGGTTCTTCGACCCCCGCCAAGGCATCGGCCCACTTGTCCAGTGCGCCGGTGTGATCGCGCTCGTCGAGCCACTTCACGTAGTCCCGGTACGTCCTGGCCGGAATCGGAATGGGACCGTCGGCGGCATAGAGCACCAGCAGTTCCTTGACGAAGATCGGCATCGACCAGCCGTCGAAGAGGATGTGGTGGTTGGTGACCACGAGGGACGCGCCGTCCTCGGTGTTGACCAGTACGAACCGCAGCAACGGTGGTGCGTCCAGGTCGAATCGCGCGGTGCGTTCGGCGTGGGCAATGGTGGGCACTTCGGTGGCCTCGGCATCGATTGTGCGCCAGGGTAGTTCGGGATCGGTGAGGACCAGCGCCGCCGCGGTTCCCCGGTTGTCACGAACGAAGGCCGTGCGCAGGCTGTCGTGGCGGGCGAGCAGTCTGCGTGCGGCGCGCTGCAGTCGTGCCCCGTCGATCTCGCCGCCGAGCTCGAACACCAGCTGGGCGGTGTAGACGTCGACGTGCCCGCGGGTGAGCTCGGAGTGGAACATCAGTCCGTGCTGAAGTGGGGCGAGTGGCCAGATGTCGTCGAGTTCGCCGTAAGCGCCCTCCCATCGATCTATCTGATTCTGATCGACATTCACCAGCGACACATCGCTCGGGGTCTGTCCACCCGCATCCGGTGCGGATGCGTGCTCGGCCAGGCGGGCAAGCGCTGCCGTCCATCGATCGGCCAACCTGTCGACCTCCGCGCGGTCGAGCACCCCACGGGGGAACGCGAACGTGGCCTGCAACCGACCGTCGACGACCACCGCATTGATGTCGAGTGCGACCGTGACCGGCAGCCGATCACCACTCCCCGACCCGATGTCCATCGACGCGTCCGGGATCCAACCCCGCCCGCGCAAGGCGTCGGGAATGTCGGTGGCGATGCGCCCCAGATAGTTGAAACCGATCTGCGGAGAGGGGCTTTCGGCGAGGACGGCGCTGGTGTCGTCGTTCAGGTACCGCAGCAAGCCGAATCCCGAACCCGCACCCGGTATCGCGCGGATCTGCTCCTTGATGCGCTTGACGGCATCGGAGGCCGACACGTCACCGGCCAGGACACGCTCGGCATCGATACCGTCCAGGCACAGGCGTACCGGATGGGTGGAGGTGAACCAGCCGACCGTTCGAGACAGATCGGCTCCGGGTACCAGATCCTCGTCACGACCGTGACTTTCGACCGAGACGAGGAACGACGATGGACGTTCGGGCCAGACGGCCAGCGCCAGGGCGGTGAGAAGGACATCGTCGACGGTGCCGCGGTAGGCGCGTGTGAGCGGCCCGATCAGTGCCTCGGTGACCTCTGCGGTGAGCTCTACCGAGACCTGATCGCGGGTGGCACCGACGTCGATCGAAGGATCGAGTGGACGTCGACCGATGAGATCGTGCGGACCGTCGAGAAGCGCTGTCCAGCTAGCCAATTCCGCCTGTACCTGCGTAGCGACGTCACTCAACCCATGGGCCCACCGGCGCATCGAGGTGGCCACCGGTTGCAGCTGCACCGCGGCCTTCGACTGCACCTGATGCCACGCTGCGGCCAGGTCGGGAACCAGAATGCGCCACGACACGCCATCGATCACCAGGTGATGCGCGATGACGATGATGCGTCCGATGCCGTGGGTGTCGATGATCTCGGGGTGGCCGGTGTCGGGTGCCACCCAGACCACCTGCAGCACGACGCCCGCACGCGGTCGCAGGCGCGCAGCGAACACCCGAGCGGATTCGACCAGCACAGAGGTGAACTCGCGACTACCCGGCCTGCTGGTGGTGGACACGCGGGTGACGACAGTATCGAGATCCACACTGCCGGTCGGCCGGATCGTCAGGCCGTCGTCGGTCAGCATCGAGCGCAGTGCGTCGTGATGGTCGAGTATCGCGGCAACGGTCCGGCGTAGACCGTCCAGTTCGAGATCTGCAGGCGCGGTGAGTACCACGGTCTGGTGGAACGCGTCCATGCCGTCGGCCCGGGTCAGCGACCGAACCGTCTGATTCATGATGGGGGTCAACGGCATATCGCCGACGCCGCCGCCCGGCAGCTCGTCGAGCGTCATCTGATGCGCTACGTCCGTTGCAACCTCGGCCAACCCGGCGACGGTACGACGCTCGAAGACGTCACGAGCAGTGATCACCACTCCGAGCGACTTCACGCGAGCCACCAGCTGGATGGCGACGATGCTGTCTCCGCCGAGTGCGAAGAACGATTCGTCCACACCCACCGAGTCGCGCTGCAACACAACGGCCATGGCGTCGGCAAGAATTTTCTCGGCCGGGGTCGACGGGGCGCGGTAGGCCGTGGTGTCGGAGTCGAAGGTGGGTGGCGGGAGCGCGGATCGGTCTACTTTGCCGGTCGGGGTCAGGGGGATGGCGTCGAGTTCGACGAACACCCCGGGCACCATGTGCGTGGGCAGGGATCGAGAAGCGAAGGCACGCAACGCCGCGTGATCGAGAGCGTCTGCAGGTTTGACGTACGACACCAGGATCGATGCCTCGCCGCGACGGTGCACCACCGACACCGCGAAGTCGACGGCCTCGAACTGCGAGAGGACGGTGTCGATTTCGCCGAGTTCGACGCGTTGGCCGTGGATCTGAACCTGGAAGTCGCTGCGGCCGACGAACTCGAGCTCGGCGGAGTCCAGCGGACCGGTCCACCGCACGATGTCTCCGGTGCGGTAGAGACGCCGTCCGTGTCCGAAGGGGTCGGCAACGAAGCGCGCGGCCGACAGCCCGGTTCTGTGGTGGTAGCCGCGGGCGATGCCGGGGCCGCCGAGGTAGAGCTCTCCCGCCGATCCCGGCGGCACGGGCTGCAGCCGGCGATCCAGCACGACTGCGTGTGAGCCCTGGACGGGACGGCCGATCGTGATGGCGCGCGGATCGGTCTGCGGCTGTGTCATCGTCACGACGATGGTGGTCTCGGTGGGTCCGTAGCTGTTGAACAGCATTACTTTCGTGCCGAACCGATCGACCAGGTCCGGCGGCATCACGTCCCCGCCGACGACAACGGCGTCGAGGTCGTCGAGCTCGGTGGCGTCGACTGTGGTGAGCAGCGCGGGTGCGCAGATGATGTGGGTGACGCGATGGTCACGAAGGAAATGAGTCAGTTCTACACCGCCGATCACGGTGGGCGGAGCGACGATCATCGTTGCTCCCGCACTGAACGCCTGGATCATCTCGAACAGGGACGCGTCGAAACTGGACGACGAGAAGCGCAGCAGTCGTGACGAGGTATCCACGCGCAGTTCTGGTCTGGCGTCCGAGGCGAATGTCGCCAAGCCGGCGTGGGTGACCAGAACGCCTTTCGGAGTGCCGGTGGAGCCGGAGGTGTAGATCATGTACGCGGCGTGGTCTTCGAGGAGGGGCGCGCGTCGATGCGCGTCGGTGATCGGCGCAGTCGATCTGCCCGCGCATTCCAATCGAAAGTCTTCGTCATCGAGGTCGAGCCAGCTCACTTGCTGCGGAAGCTGCTGTGAGAGCGCGTGTTCGCTGATCCCGATCGTTACCGCGGAGTCGACGAGCATGTGGGTGATGCGCTCGGGAGGGTAGCCGGGATCGATCGGAACGAACGTGGCACCGGACGCAGCGACGGCCCACAGCGCGACGATGGAGGCGATCCCGCGAGGTAGTGCTACGGCGACCCCGGTGCCCGGCCCGGCTCCGCGCGCGATCAGGGCACGTGCGATCGCGTTGGCCCGTTCGTCGAGTTCGCGATAGGTCAGCTTTTCGGCACCGAACTCGACTGCGATGTTGTCGGCCGCAGCGTCCACGCCGCGGCGCAGCAGGTCCGGAAAGAGCGCGGGCACAACTGCATCGGGTCCGACGAGCGGGACGAGGGTCGATCGCTCGGCGGCGTCGAGCACATCGAGTTCGAGAATCGGTGTGTCGGAGTCGGCAGTGAGGAAGCGCTCGAACAATGTCAGGAAGCGACGATGCAGGTCCGCGAACTGTTCGGCGCCGTAGATGTTGGGGTTGCCCTCGAACTCCAAACGGGAGCGTGTTCCGTCCGACGCCGGGTAGATGTTGATCGAGAGATCCTCCACCGGTCCGGTGGAGAGCACGTTGAACTCGCCGGTGAGCGGGCCGAATGTCACCTCGGTCTCGTAAGCCATGATGTTGATCGCCGGGCCGAAGAATCCGCGAGTCTCACTGGCTGCGCCTGCGTCGCGGCGGATGTCCTCGGCTCGATAGCGCTGGTGTCGCAGCGCACCGGTCAGTTCCAACTGCACGTCTTCGACCAACGCCGACAGCGTGCACTGCGGGCCGATGCGTACCCGGACGGGCAAGACGTTGGAGACCATGCCACCGGAGCGTCGCAGCAGGGCCGTCGTGCGGCCGGCAACCGGCAGGCTCAGCACCACGTCGTCGGTGTCGGTCATGCGAGCCAGAAAGGTCGCCACGGCGGCGATGGCGAGCGGAGCGAAGGCGGAGTCGAGTCGGTTCGCGGCGCTGTCCAGTACCCGCTCGATCGTCTCCGGTAGGTACCCGCCGCGCACGTGTGCCCTGGCCGCGGGCGGGGCGAGAGTGCCGGTGATGGACGGCGGCGGGGGCAGATCGGTCGTCTTGCTCTGCCAGTACCGACGATCCTTGGCGAAGCGGGGGGACTGCCGATACTGCGCCTCGGCGGCGTAGACCTCTCCGAGCGAGCCCGCCCGGGACGGTGCGGGCTCGCGGCCCTCGCTGACGTCGGTGTAGATCGACGCGACGCGTCGCATGAACTGAACGGCGCCGTAACCGTCGAGCACGATGTGATGGACGTGGGAGTACCAGAACGTGCGGTCGTCGGAGATGCGGAGCATCGCGCCCTTGATCAAGCGACCGTTCGTCAGATCGACAGCGGTGCCGTACGAGGTACGCATCCACTCGCGCGCCGCATTCTCCGGATCGGATTCCTGGCGGAAATCCACTGTCTCCGAATCGTCGCCTTGCTCGACGTCGATGTATTGGTGGGGTTCTCCGTCCTTTTCGAGCAAACGCAGAGAACCGACTCCGAACTCTCGCGCCGTGCGGCGGCAGGCATAACGCATCAGATCGAGATCGACGGCACCGCGAATATCGAGGTAATTGGCGATGGTGATCGGAACATTACTCAACAAATGTTGAGCAAACCATAAACCGCGTTGGGCGGCGGTGAGAGGAAAAGGGTGGGTGTCCTCTATGGACGTCCGATCCAGTTCTTCTTCCCGAATCGTCAGTGAATCAACGGATTCCAATGACTCGCCTCTTCGCGCACATAAGGGAGCAGTTACCGGCACGCCGTCGTGCGATGAAAGGAAATCGACGTTGCCCCGAAACGTCCTCCATTGCGCGCACAGCCCGAATGGAGTTCCAGCTACCGGCCTATCGACGTAGGTTTACACATCCGTTACCAGCGGGTCAACCATCTTCGGCGCATCGTCGTAGACCTTGTGAATTGACAGAATCGCCGCCGGGCATTCGATGACACCTAACAACGCCGAAAGGCACTTACAGCCGACTTTTGCCGACTATAAGTGTCCCGGTTCAGGCGAAACAGGTACGGCTAAGCCGATTTCCAGACTGCGACGACGGACGGCCGCGGTTGGGTGTCGCCGCCGTCGGGCCAATGCGAAATCGGCGCGTCGGCGGTGGCGTCGTCGCTCTCGCCGGGGTGCTGCACACACACCATGACACGCTCGTCGGTGACGATCGGACCGCAGGTCTCGCCGCCGGCGGGAACCGTCAGGAACTGCCGAGTCTCGCCGCGACGTTCGCCGTCGAGCACGACGGCGAACAGGCCGTCGTTGGAGTCGAGGGCATTGCCGTCGGTGGAGACCCACAGGTTGCCCTTGGCGTCGAACGCGAGGTTGTCGGGGCACGAGATGGGGCTGACCTGGCTCTTGTCGAAGCCGCCGAAGTAGGTGTCGGCCTCGTTGGGGTCACCGCAGACCAACAGGAGATTCCAGGTGAAGGACGTGCCCGCGTGGTCGTCGTCGAGCTCGAGTACCTGACCGTTCTTGTTGGTGTTGCGGGGGTTGGCCTCGTCGGCCGCAGCTTTGCCTTCGGTGCCGCGGTTGGAGTTGTTCGTCAGCGCAACGTAGACCTTGCCCGTCACCGGGTTGGGCTCGAAGTCCTCGGGACGGTCCATCTTGGTTGCGCCCACCTTGTCGCCTGCCTGACGGGTGAACACCGCGACCTCCTCGGCCGACATACCGTCGACGAGGGATGTGCCGCGGCCGTCCTCGCCGGTTTCGAGCAGCGGGATCCACGTACCGGTGCCACGGAATTCACCGTTGGACGGCAGGGTGCCGGATCCGTCGATCTCGTCGGGAGTATCGCCGGTGAGGGTGGCTACGTACAGCGTGCCCGCGTCGAGCAGCGTCAGGTTGTTGCGCATCGCGGCCTGGCCGGTGCCGGGCATCATCTTTCGGCTGGAGACGAACTTGTACATGTAGTCGAAGCGCTCGTCGTCGCCGCTGTAGGCCACCACGGTGCCGTCATCGGTGACGTGGATCGTCGCGGCCTCGTGCTTGAAGCGGCCGAGCGCGGTGTGCTTGATGGGAGTCGACTGCGGGTCCCAGGGATTCACCTCGACGATGTACCCGAAGCGGTTCACCTCGTTCGGCTCCTGCGCCAGGTCGAAGCGCTTGTCGAAGCGCTCCCACTTGCGGTCGCTCGCGGCACCCTCGACGCCGTAACGCGAGAGACGCTGCGCTACAACGGGATCGGTGACCGACTCGGCATTGCCGAAGTACTGGTTGAAGTTCTCCTCGCCGGAGAGCACGGTTCCCCACGGTGTCAGGCCGCCCGAGCAGTTGTTGAACGTGCCGAACACCTTGGTGCCGGTGGGGTCGACGCTCGTCTTGAGGAAGTTGCTGCCCGCGGCGGGGCCGGTGACGACGAATTCGGTGGTGCCGGTGATGCGGCGGTTGTACTGCCCCATTGCCGGGGTGAGCTTGCCGGTGCCGGACTCGCCCTGCACCTGCACCACCGAAAGTCCGTGTGCGGCAAGGGCGACGTCGAACTGCTCTCGGGTGGGGTTCTCGGCGTCGTAGCCCTTGAACATCGCGGGCTCGGTGCTGTACTCGTGGTTGACCACCAGCAGGTGCGCGTTCGGTGTGCCCTCGATCGCCAGTAGACCGGCGAAGTCGTTGTTGAAGCCGAACTGCTTCTCCTGCGCGGCGGCCGTCTGGTTGTCGAAGTCGAACGCCGGTGCGCCTGCCACGACCGCGTCACCCCAGCGGATGACGATGCCCTGCTCGTAACCCTCGGGTACCACTACGGCGTCCTCGGTGTTCGGTTCCACCGCAACAAAATCCACGCCATCGACCGGTGGGGTGCCGGAGCCTGTGGTGTGGGAACTGCCGGTAGCCGCCGGCTCGTCGGTGGAACACGCGGCCAGAGCACTGCCCGCGCCCACGGCGAGCACTGCCATCGCTCCACCCTTGATGACGCCACGTCGGGACATCGCGGTCTTGACGATGTCGCCGAAGTACTCGCCCTTCGACGTATTGGGAATCTCGTGGAAGCACGCATCACCGCACTTGTACTTGCACGTCAATGATGAGCGCTTGGAGCTTCCGTCGTGAACGGCGAACAAGGGTAGTGGCTTCATGTCACGGCACGCTGTCACCCAAAAGCGAAAGTAAAGGAACGTTCAGGTGAAGTTGGGGCGAACGAGGCTGCCCTAAGACCCGATCGTCTGCCACAACGGATCGTTCGGGCCGATGTCGTAGCTGCACTCGGTGGCTCGTGGGTCCGGTACGAAGGCCCACAGCAGCGCACCCGCAGTTCCTGCGGCGCGTTGACCGGCGATCTTGGTGGCGATACTGGTTGCGCGAGCCCCGATGTCGCCACACGAACCGGCAAGTTGGCCGATCTCGCCCACCAACAGCGGCTTGCCGACCGAGTCGGTCTGAGTGATGCGCCGCTGCAACCCGTTCCACTGATCTCCGGGCAACGGCACGCCGTCGGCGCCGTAATCGTGATACTGCAACACATCGACGAAGGGCGACTGGGCGAGGTACTCGTACTCGTCACCTTGGCTTCCGCACTGCCCGCCGCCGGTGAGACCGGCGGTGATCAGTGTGCGGGCATCGATCGAGCGCACCTGCTGCCCCGCGGTGTCGAAGAAGGATCGCAGAACCTGGGCTGCGTCGGCGGTGCAGGTTCGGGTGGTCCAGGAGCATGCCGCGTCGGTGCACGAGCTGGTCTCCGGCTCACCGACCAGTTCCCAGGCCGCCAGCGCGGGTGAATCCTTCCACCGATTCACGGCGGTGAGCATCCATTGCTGGAAGCTGGTCACGGCGGTTGTGCCGGGGACGGTAGGTGGCGTCGTCCAACCGTCGACGTACCATTGCTTGCCCTTGAACACGTTTCCTTCACAGGCCCCGTCCTGAGGCGAGAGAACGGGTACGAGCAGCTGACCGTGTGCCTCGGCCGCAGCGAAGACCGCGTCCATGGGACGAAAGTCGAGAGTGCCGGTGAATCGGTTGATTGCCAGGGCCTGGAATGCGTCGAATCGCGTCAGGGAATGCGGAGGCAATGCGCTGAAGTAGCCGTCCAGGTCGACCATCGCTCCGCAGCCCGCGTTGACCGACCAATCGGTCGCAAGCTGGTAGGCGTTGAATCCGGTCGGCCACCAGGGATTCCCGTCGAGTGCGAGACCGTCGGCGCTCGCTGTGACTCTGGCACCGGGGTCGGGGGCTGCTGCGGCGTCGGCCGCGTCGGCACTCAGCATGAGCGACAGCACCATTGCGGTGCCGAGTGCGCACCGTGAAAGCATCGAGACGATCCGCATCGGCGTAATGTTAGACGGCTGCTACCGAATTACGAATTCGCCGACTGTCGGCAAAGGCGCGCCGCCGGTGACGGTTACCGCCTCCCCTGGATTTTTCGGGTCGAGTGCGTCTCATTCGGATCGAGTGGACGAAATAGCTGATACTCGTCAATTATCATGTCTCCCAGTCGGTTTCTCTCAGGTAATCGAGACGCAGGGATACCGACTCATTTATCCTCCGGGGCGTCCGAAAACGATAATGCGCGATACCCTCATGGTCTTTACGTTTCTTTCATCGAAAGCTGGACCAATTCCTATGCGAATCGTTCGCGTTGCTTCCGCAATAGTTCTCACCGTGATTCCTCTGCTGATTCCGGGCGCGGTGGCGTCGGCGCAACCGGCTGATCAGGAAGCCAACCGATTCACGTTCGCCGAATTGGGCCTGGGGCGATCCACCACCGTCGATCCGACCGGAGAGCGCACTCGGCTGACAGTGCCGTCCCCCGTGGGCTCGGTGCCGTCGACCCTCAGCGGTGTGCTGACCACACCGGCCTGGCTCGACCGTGGATGGGTCGACGTCGAATCGGCCGGCCGGCCGATCGCCCGCATCACCCTCGACAACGCGGCACCGACAACCCCGGTATCGATTCCTCTCGCCGCAGCACAGACGGTCGACGGGGTGATCGCGCTCGACCTGATCCCCTCCTTGATCCCCGACGATCGGTACTGCCCGGATCCGGCTTCGGACGCGGTCCGGCTCATCGACGCGTCCGTCGACTACGCAGGGCAATTCGCTGTGCCGGGCACTGTCGCGGAATTTCTGCCTGCCCTGCTGCGCAAGCTCACGGTGTTCGTTCCGTCCGATCCGGATCGCGACATGATCACCGCAGCAACAGTTGTGGCGACATCGATAGTCCATCGCTACGGATCGCAGCCGGTTCAGGTCGTCGTGCGGCCGGACAACGAGCTGCAAGGAGCTGAGCCGGACGGTCCGCTCGAGAGGTCGGTGGTCCTGGCGAAGAACTCCGACGCCGGTGCCGAGCTGATCTATCCTCTCGAGCAGGCCCCGCCGCGCATGTACCTCACCGGTACCGGGTCGGATCTGAGCGATCAGGCCCGCCTGATCACCAGCGATCTTTCCGAGATTGCGGTGGCCACCTCTGCTCTGGCAGGACCATCCGCCCCGAAGGCGCAACTGGCACCAGAATCGATCACGCTCGACGATCTCGGGATCGGCACGGTGACCGGTTCGGGCGGTGCCACAGCGACCGCATCCATCGCGATCGATCAGACGCGGCTCGGCCGGTCTGCATCGAACATGTCCGTGCACCTGATCGGCAGCTACACGCCGGGCGCAGGATCGGTGCGGGCCACGGTGAACGGTTCACCGCTCGCAGTGTGGGAGGCCGACGACACCGGTCGGCTCGATCGATGGATCGACATTCCCGATTCGGCACTGTCCCGCGTCGAGACACTCGACATTGCCGTCGACCATCCGCTGACCACCGGCAGCGGTGGTTGCTCCGCTGCGGCCGATACGAGTGTGACCGTGGATGGTTCGAGTCTGGTGCGGTCGTCCGATTCCTCGACGCCGGCCCCGCTGGGAATGCGATCGATGCCGCAGGCGCTGATGCCGAAGTTCGAGATCGCGCTCGCCGACGAGTCCTATGTGGGAGTCGTCCGAGCGGTCACGATGGCAACCGGACTGCAGCGTCTGTCGAGTCTGCCGCTCGTGCCGGAGGTCGTGTCGATGGATCAGGCACTCGACGGTAGTGGCCCCGCACTCGTGATCGCACCGGCGTCGGATCTGCCGGACACGGTAACGCTTCCGCTGTCCTCGATCGACGAGACGACATTCCGGATCGCGAACCCGGACTCCGCCGGCGGTCCGACCGAACTGACGATCGATACCGATCGGCCATTCGCGACGGTGCAGGTCACGTCGGTTCAGGACAGCGCGGTCCTGGTCGGCTCCTGGAACTCGACGCCGAACGAATTCGACGCCATGCTGTCCTGGCTCGATGCCGATCCCGCTCGGTGGTACGCACTGGACGGCGACATCGTATTCGCTGCGCAGAACACCGAACCGATGTCACTGTCGAGCGCGGCACTGTCCGGTAGGGACGAGCCTGCTGCCACGTCCGACGCCCCCTCCGACCGAACGACTGTGCTGATCGTGGGAGTCGGTCTGGCCGTACTTGCCGTCGCCGGAGTGGTCGCTCTGGTCGTCACACGTCGAGCGCGCCGGTCGACGACCGAGCCGAGTCGACACAGCGGCCCGCAATGAGCGTGGACGCCGAGCTGCCGGGGCCCTTCACGCGGTTCAGGTTGTCCCGCAGCCCGGTCGACGTTCTGGTTTTTCGTTGGTCTGTCCTGTTCGTCTGTGTGGTGGTGGCGTTCTTCTCCACCTGGGTGCGGCTTGCTCAGGAGGCAGCCGACGGCGCCATCACCGCGTATGTCTTCGTGCTGCCGCTGCTGGCCGCGGTTGCGGCTCAGGGTGTGGCGCGGCGCAGAGCCGACGAGCTGCCGATCCACGACCGTCAGACCGACAACATCGTCGGCGGCCTGGCGTTGCTGGTCTCCATCGCCATCAAAGCTCTCTGGTTACCCCGGTACGCAGACCAGTACGAACTGGCCCACTTGGATGTCTTGGCGGCGCTTGCCTTCGTCTTCGGTGGCGCGATCCTGATATTCGGACTCCGGCCGGTCGGTCGCTTCTGGTCGGTGTGGCTCTTGCTGCTGGCGTTGAGTCCGCTGGGCTACCGGCTGGTCGCAGTCGCGCTGGACGGCGGCCGATTCGCGTATGCACTGGTGATGGTGTTGGTAGCCGGCGTCGCTGGTGCGATCGCGGTCGGGCGAACGAGGCGCCGTGGATGGCTGGGCTTCGGGTGCACCGTCGCGTCAGGGTCCGTGGTCGCCGCTCTGATGCTGACGCTGTGGCCGGGAATCGACATCGTCTGGTTGCAGCTCGTTCCCACCGTGGGTGCAGCGGTGGTCATGGGACTCGTCTTCTACGGCATTGCCCGCCGCGGCCGGTTCGAGGCGCGTCGTCCGCGCAGCATCGGGTTGCCCACGGCGAAATGGTCGCCGAGCTCGAAGATCGTCGCGATTGCGGCGGCGGTCGTTCTTGCCCTCATTCCCCTACCCAGCCGTCCGGACATGGCGTCGGTGGCAGGACCACCCGGTGCGGCATCGGTTCCCTTGGTTCCGCCGGCCGGTTTCAGCGAGATCGATGTGCAGGAGTTCGATTGGGTACGTGCGTTTTTCGGAACACGGTCGACTCTGACTCGGCAGACGATGCGCGCCGACGAGGGTAACTCCGCGTGGGATCTGCGGGCCCGGCCGAGGACGGTGGTGGTGGATGTGTTGTCGACCACGAATCGGGCGAGTCTGGCCGTGTATCCGGAAAGCACTCTCTACCGGCTGTCCAACACCCGAACGAGCCATCCGCTGACGATCGATCTCGGTCGCGGGGTGACGGGTTCGCTGTACACCGCCGTCAGCGACGCTCTGTTGCTCACCTGGACCAAGCTGGTCTTCCATTGGGAGCGAGGCGATGTGATTCAGCGCGTGACCATCATCAGCGTCGACAACCACGACGAGGATGCGGTGTTCCCGCAGCCGATGCCGTCTATGGCGTCGAACCTCGGGACGGCCGTCGGTACGTTCCTGCGCGGAAATGCCATATCCATCGACGATGATCCGGAGTACAAGGACCGAGACCTGCTCACCACCTTCGGTACCGGGTTGGTTCGCCAACAGTGGACCCCGGCGAACGGTGCGCCGCAATGACCCCGACTCCCCAGGGGAAGCGGCCGACTCCCCCGCGCGTCGGAACGGAAACCGCGGAGTTCCGAGCAAGCGCACTGGACGACGCGATCAACGGGCTGGCCGATCGAAATCCGTTGGCTTCTGCGGCAATTGCTTTCGTTCCCTGGCAGAAGTACGCGGCGATCGGGGCTTTGCTGCTCCTGCTCGCCTGTGGAGTGATCGCCCCGGTCGGGACACTGCTCGCTGTCACGGTCGTCTGCACCATCGGGTACCTGCTCGCGATGATCGACCGTCTACTGCTGTTCGCGCGTGGTCTGGACGCGTCGGCGATCGTCACGGTGACCGACGATGAGGCCAGGGCCGTGCCCGATGATCGGTTGCCGTACTACACCATTCTGGTTCCGGCGTACGACGAGCCGGAGGTGGTGGGTGACCTCATCGCGGCGATGACCGGCCTCGACTATCCCGCCGAGAAGCTGCAGGTTCTGTTGTTGCTCGAGGAGGACGACGAGGTGACCATCGAGGCGGCCGCGCGCAGCGGCGTCAGCGATCTCGTGGACGTGGTTCTGGTGCCCGCAGGCGACCCTCGCACCAAGCCGAAAGCATGCAACTACGGATTGCATTTCGCCACCGGGACCATCGTGACGATCTTCGATGCCGAGGATCTGCCCGAGAGACTGCAGCTGCGTCGCGTCGTCGCGGCTTTCGAGCGGCTGCCCGACACCGTGGCGTGCGTTCAGGCAAAGCTGGCGTTCCACAACGGATCTCAGAACCTGCTGACCGGTTGGTTCACTGCGGACTATGCACTGTGGTTCGGGTACCTGCTGCCGGGTCTGATGGCCAGCACGTCGCCGATCCCCCTCGGCGGAACCTCCAATCATCTTCGACGCGATGTCATCGACGAAGTGGGGGCCTGGGACGGCTTCAACGTCACCGAGGACGCAGATCTCGGCGTCCGCATCGCGGCCTCGGGCTACTCGACGGCCGTACTGGACTCGACCACCCTCGAAGAGGCCAACAGCGATCCGATCAACTGGGTCCGCCAGCGCTCCCGTTGGTACAAGGGCTATCTGCAGACGTGGTTGGTGCACATGCGCAGACCGGTCGCGACGGTTCGTGCCCTCGGGCCCGTCGGCACCTACCGATTCACGTTGTTGCTCGCGGGAACTCCGATCACCGCGTGCATCAACATGGTTTTCTGGTTCACCACGGCGGCATGGATTCTCGGCCAACCCGCGTTGGTTGCCGAGCTCTTTCCGCCGTACATCTACTACTTCTCGTTGCTGTCTCTGGTGGTGGGCAACATCGCCACGATCTACATGTACCTGATCGCGAGCCGAGAGAGCGACAACGCCTACTTGCTCGTGCCGAGCCTGACGATGCCCCTGTACTGGGTGATGATGAGTGTGGCGTCCATCAAGGGCTGTTGGCAGTTGGTCCGCAATCCCTCCTACTGGGAGAAGACGTTCCACGGCCTGTCCGGGCCCGCCGCGGACCCTGCAGCCGACGAAGTGAAGACCACGTGAATCGGCGCACTCCGTGGACCGTCTTCGGCAGCGCGCTGGCGGGCTACCTTGCGGTGGGACTGACACTGAGCCTGCACTTCGGCTACCTGCTCGGGGACGCGTTGTCGCGGACCTCGGCCGCGCAAGCAGTGCTGCTCAGCCGTGACCCGCACGTGTCGGCGATCGGTTTCATCTTCACGCCGTTGACAGCCCTGGCACAGTTGCCCGTGGTCGCTTTCGCGTCGTGGTGGCCCGCGATCACGCGGTGGAACATCTCGGGCATCGCGGTATCGGCAGTGTTCATGGCCGGTGCAGTGGTGATGATGCACGGAATCTGTCGAGACCGCGGACTGCCCGGTCGTCACCGCCTCCTGATCACCGTCGTCTTCGCGATCAACCCGATGATCGTCTTCTACGGTGCCAACGGCATGAGCGAGGCAGGCTTCCTGTTCTTCCTCTGCTGGGCCGTACGGCGATTGATTCGGTGGGTGAACACCGACGACGTCCACGATCTTCTGCTGGCAGGCGTCGCCTTGGCGCTCGCGTTCCTGGCCCGCTACGAGGGCGTCGTCCCGATAGCTTTCGCCGCGATTCTGGTGGCAGTCGTCACCGTGCTTCGGAAGGGACGTCCGTACTGGAAAGAGATGCGGCGCAGAGCGATTCTCGACGCTGTGCTCGTCGCAGGTCCCGGTACAGCGGCGTTCCTGGTCTGGATCACCACGAGCTGGCTGATCACCGGTGAGGCGCTCGCCCAGCTGTCTTCGAGCTACGGAAATGCTGCGATTCTGACGCAGTCCGGTGGCTCCAGCGGTGACCTTCTCAGTACCAGCCTGTTCTCGCTCGGTGCCGACGTCGCGTTGGGACCGACGTTGTTGGTGGCGCTGCCGTTCGCGGTGGGGCTGGCTGTGCGTCGACGAGACCTCGAATTCGTGGTCGCACCCCTGCTTTTCGGCGGTGTGCTCGGGTTCCAGGCCGCGAGCTACATCACCGGCTCGACGTTCGGGTTCCTGAGGTTCTTCATCTGTGCTGTTCCGCTGGCTGCCGTCGTTGTGGTGCAACTGTTTCCGGCTGCCGGAGACCAGCCGACGCGGCGAGCGGGCGCCTTCCGTAGGCACCGCCCCGTGCTCGTGCCCCTCCGTTCTGCCGCCACGTCTGCCGTCGTATTGCTCTGCGCACTCGCGCTTCCGGTGACGGGATGGGCGATGCTGCAGCCGACGTTGTCCAGCCAGCAGTACGCCCTCGGCCGCCTCTTCGACGAGGATCCTTCGGCCGACGATCCCCAGGCGATGGCGGCGCGACGAATCATCGATTCCTTCTCCACCGAACGTCGACTGGCGTCCTACCTCGACAACCAGGGCCTACCCGAGGGTTCGATCCTCGTCGACACCGTCTACGGATTCGCTGTTCTGGCGGCCTCGCAGCATCCGAAGCAGTTCGTGGTTCCGTCCGATCTGGACTTCACCGAGACCCTGAACGACCCGGAATCCGCGGGCGTGCGCTACCTGTTGACGGTGCCCAACGAGGGTCGCGGAGTATCCGATGCCGTCAACCGGCGTTATCCCACGATCTACGACAATGGTGCCGATCTGTATCCACTGGTTCTCGAAGTGCCGAACGACGGAGCAGATCAACCGGATTGGCGTCTGTACCGGGTACCGAGCTGACGACGGCTCGCTACAGAACCTGCGACAGGAACGTCTTCAGTCGATCGGTGTGCGGATCGTCGAACAACTGCTCCGGCGTTCCGGTTTCGACGGCACTGCCGTGATCCATGAACAGCACCTTGTTGGACACCGAGCGCGCGAAGCCCATCTCGTGGGTCACCACCACCATGGTCATGCCGCCCTCGGCGAGGTCGGCCATCAATGCCAGCACTCCCTTGACCAACTCGGGATCGAGAGCGGAGGTGGCCTCGTCGAAGAACATGACCTCCGGCTTCATTGCCAGAGCGCGGGCAATGGCAACGCGCTGCTGTTGGCCGCCCGAGAGATTGCCCGGACGCGAGTCCGCCTTGTCGGTCAGTCCCACCAGTTCGAGTTGATCCATCGCCGCCGCGCGGGCAGCCTCCTTGGACAGGCCGAGCAACTTCTGTGGGCCGAGCGCAATGTTGTCGGCAACACTCTTGTGCGGGAACAGGTTGAACTGCTGGAACACCATGCCGATACGCTGGCGCAGCTTGTCGGGATCGTCCTTCAGAACCGACTTGCCGTCGAGCAGAATGTCGCCCTGCTCCGGCTCGTGGAGTCGGTTGAGGGCACGCAGCAGCGTGGATTTGCCCGACCCGGACGGGCCGATGACCGTCGTGGTCGTGCCGGCCGGGACGTCGATGCTCACCCCGCGCAGCACCTTGTTGGTGCCGAACGACAGGTGAATATCCCTGCCTTGCAATGAAACACTGCCTACGGGCGAAACAGAAGTCATGTCAGCCTCTTTCCACGACGACGGCCTGCTCCACCGGATCGAGCGTCTGCTCGGCCTTACCGGTGCGCAATCGCTTGTCGATGTAGTTCACGAGATGGGTGAGCGGCACGGTCAGCACCAGGTAGAACAATCCGGCCGCGACGAGCGGAGACAGGTTTCCGGTCTGCGCGTTGAGATCTCGACCGACGGCGAACAGCTCACGCTGGGTGGCGAGCAACCCGAGGAAGTAGATCAGCGACGAGTCCTTGATCAGCGAGATGAACTGATTCATCAGAGCCGGCAGGACGCGTCTGACACCCTGCGGGACGACCACGAGGTTCATCGAACGACGACGGCTGAACCCCAGTGCCCGTGCGGCTTCCATCTGACCGGCCTCGACGCTCTGGATACCGGATCGGAAGATTTCGCCGATGTACGCCGCGGCGAGCAGAGACAGTGCCGCTGCGCCGAGCCAATACGGGTTGCCGCCCGTCAGACCCTGCACCACCGGTCCGATACCGAGTCCGATGATCAGAATGATGACCACCGCGGGCAGTCCGCGGAAGATGTCGGTGTAGACCCGTGCAGGCCAGCGCAGCCAACGCGTGCGCGAGAGGCCCGCCAAGGCCAGCAGCATGCCCAGGACCGTACCGATGATGCCCGACGCCAACGCCAGAATCAGCGTGTTCGGCAGACCGACCTTGAACAGGTCGGGGATGGCCGACTTGTACAGCGACCAATCGAAGAACGTATCCCCCAGCTGCGCCAGCGTGGATTTGGGTTGCACGGCAACGGCTTCGGGAGCGTTCGCATCGTTCTGAGCTGCGATGGCCGCGAAGTCGGGTAGCTCCGGCTGTGGGGCGGCCTTGCTACCGGGCTTGAAGCCGTCGGGCAATTCGCGCGGGACCCAGTCGGAGTAGAGGGTGGCCCAGGTACCGTCGGCGATCACCGCGTCGAGCCCGGAGTTCAGGGCGTCGATCAGCGGTTGATTGTCGCGGGCGACGGCCCAGCCGACGAAGTTGTTCAGCGAGAACGTGTTCTGCGTGATCGCGGTGCCGTCCTCGGGCTTGACCAAGCCCTCCGCCTGCTGTGACGGGGCGACCCATGCGTCGATCTGGCCGGTCTTGAGATTGGCGTAGGCGGTGTTGTAATCGGGGAACTTCACCGGATCGAGGCCGAGCGTGTTCACCACGTAGTCGTCCTGCACGGTGCCCTGCACCACGCCGATCCTGGTGCCCGGGTTGAGGTCCTCGAACCTGGTGATCGGGCCGCCGGCCTTCGCAACGAGGGAGAAGTAGCCGAAGTCGTAGCCGTTGGTGAACCCGACGGTGTTCCGGCGCTCGTCCGTTGTCGTGATCGAGGACGACCCGACGTCGAAGCGGCGGCCGGCAACCTGCGCGAGCAGGCCCGAGAACTCGGTGCCCGAGAAGTTGATCTGCAGGCCGAGCTTCGCAGCGACGGCCTTCAACAGTTCGTTGTCGTAGCCGGTGTACTCGCCGGCCGAGTCCAAGCAGATGCTGGGCGGGGCGTCGGACAACGTGCCGACAGTGAGGACGCCCGGCGTCGCCAATCCGAGGGAGCCCGTGTCGATCCGGTCCAGCGGAGTGACGTTCGCTGTCGTGTACTTGTCCTCCGTCGCGGCAGCGGCCGCGGCATCGAAGTTCGTCGGCGTCGACGACGCGCTGTCGACACCGGGAGGGGCACACAGGTCGGTGGGACCTGCAGCCGCCTGATCGTCGGAGGACGACGTGCCACACGCAGCGAGCGTGAGTGCCATCAACAGTCCGAGAACGAGAACCACGAGCGCGCGTGAAGCGCGTACGGCAACCATGGACAAAACCCTAAGCGGACCAGGGCCCACTCACCCAAACGGGCGTCGCGCAAGGGTTTCGCTCAACGAACTGCAGTGACGTGTCTCTACTTGTGCGAGTCCCGCCACGCGATGGCATCGCCGAGCTCCGTGAGGTCGTATTCGGGGCCTCCGGTACCCACGGTGAACAGCGTTGCTCCGGCGTCGACGAAGTCCTGAGCGGTGTCCGCGCCCGGCCACGAGACCGATCGAGTGATGCCCGAGACGTCGCGCCCGACGGTCGTGCCGTGCTCGGCGAGGATCTCCGACTTGCGCTTCAACGCCTCGAGGTCCGCGAAGCTGTGCCAGATGTGCGCGTACTCGGCCACCATCTTCAGCGTCTTCTTCTCACCGCCGCCGCCGATGAGGATCGGGATGTCGCGGGTGGGTGCCGGGTTGCCGACGTCCAGGCGGTGACGGATTCTGGCCAGGCTCTCTTTCAGCAATGCCAGACGCGAACCGGCCGTGCCGAACTCGTAGCCGAAGTTGTCGTAGTCCTTCTCGTTCCAGCCGGCACCGATGCCGAGGATCAAGCGGCCGCCGCTGATGTGGTCGACGGTGCGCGCCATGTCGGCCAGCAGGTCGGGGTTTCGGTAGCCACCGCCGGTGACGAGGGCACCGATTTCGACGTTCGACGTCTGCTCGGCCCAGGCGCCCAGCATCGTCCAGCACTCGAAATGAGCACCGTCGAGATCGCCGTACAACGGGTAGAAGTGATCCCAGTTGAAGATGATGTCGACGCCCGCATCCTCCGACCGCAACACGGCGTCGCGAATGAGTTGGTAGTCGGGAGCGTGCTGGGGCTGAAGCTGAACACCGATCTTGACGGTCATGGGGGTCTCCTCGTCGTGTGGGCTGCGTCTCCCATGATGCACCCGAATACGCCTAGCCGATGCGGACGCCGCTCTCGGCCATCATCGCCCGCAGTACGAACCCGGCCTCGGAGCCGACGATCTCGCTGACGAGGGTGATGTAGCGATCGACGAATGCGCCTCCGTGTTGCTGCTCGTCCTCGTCTGCGAAGTGGTGCGCAAGCTCGTGCAGAACCACCAGTTCTCGCAACGCCCACGCTCTGTTGCCGTGATGCAAGGGAACGGCGATGGTGGCCGTGTCCGGTTCGTAGTGCGCGGCACCCGAGCCCGACCGAGCTCGGACGGTGATCACACGACCGGCGTCGGGCCACGTGGCTGCGACCCAATCCAGTGCCAGGACCGCGTCGATGTATGTCTGCACCGATTTCAGCGACGCGAACTTGCGCTCGATCGGCAGCGTGATCTGCGAGCCCATCACCTGCACAACGCGAATGTCACGCTCCTCGGCGCGATCGAACATGGTGCGCACCAACTGTTCGGCGTCGTACACCGCGGACCGCTGCGTGTCCCTCGCCCTGCTCACCCGGTCAGCCTAATTTGTATCGCCCGCTCGCCTCGCCTAGTGTCTTTATCGACAACGATTGTCGAAGTCGTTCCCAGTTCCAGCGTTCAGGAGATTCCGTGATTGTCGTCGACGACCTCTGCATCGACGTCGGACGCACTCGCATCGTCGACGGCGTCTCGTTCGAGATACCTGCCGGTCGACGCCTGGGCTTGCTCGGCGCCTCGGGTTCGGGCAAGTCCTCCATCGCGTCTGCTCTGGTCGGATGTTTGCCGCCGGGCCTCACGTGCTCCGGTCGCGTTGTGGTCGACGGCCACGACGTCGCAGGCGTTCCGACGCCGCGGCGGCCCCATTCGGCGCGTCCGGGAATGGTGTTCCAGGATTCCGCGACCGCGCTCAATCCGATGGTCACCGTCGGCGGGCAGTTGCGCACTCGCGACGCTGCCGCCCTGCTGGAACGAGTGGGTTTGCGCGACACCGCACGCATTCTGGCTTCACACCCGCTCGAACTGTCGGGCGGCCAGCGTCAACGAGTCTGTATCGCAGTGGCATTGGCGCGACAGAGCTCGCTGGTGATCGCCGACGAACCGACGACCGCGCTCGACGTGGTGAGCCAGGCACGCGTTCTGCACGCTGTGCGAGAGGTCCCCTCGCTGCTGCTGATTACCCACGATATCGCCGTGGCCGCGCAAGTGTGCGATCACGTGCTGATCCTCGATTCCGGCCGGATCGTCGAATCCGGTTCCACTGCAGACGTACTGAAGAATCCGCAGTCGGCATCGACGCGGCAGATGATCGACGTGGCGAGGGCAGCCGATCCGTTCCGTCAGCTGGTTGCGTCGTGAGAATGGACGAGCCTGCCGGTGTGGTGGCCACGGCGGTCACGAGGCAGTTCGACCGAAACGGCACGTCCCACACCGCCGTGGATGCGGTCTCGTTCGCGGTATCACCGACCGCCCGTATTGCGGTGGTCGGCGAATCCGGCTCCGGTAAAACGACGTTGCTGCGTCTACTGCTCGCCGTCGATGCACCGACTGGCGGAAAGATCGTTCTCGATGGGCAGCCTGTTCGACCCGGACCGGCACGGACGTTGCGGTGGTTCCGCCGTCGCGTGCAGTACATCCCGCAGGACCCGGCGACCAGTCTCGACCCGCGCCGCAGCGTCCTCGACCTGGTTGCCACGCCGCTACGCCTGCTCCGCGTCGAGGGCGATCACCGCGCCACGGCGAGCAACGCGTTGTCGGCCGTAGGACTCGATGCGCGGTTCCTCGCTCGCCGGCCGGCCGAGCTGTCGGGTGGACAGAAGCAACGCGTCGCCATCGCACGAGCGGTGGCCTGCGCGCCGCAGTACTTGATGGCGGACGAACCCGTCAGTGGTCTCGACCCCGACCTACGAGAGCAGGTGCTCGACGTCCTGGCCGGCCTACCGGGCGCGTTGCTGATCGTCAGCCACGACCTGTCGGCCGTGGCGCGGCTGTGCACCGACGTCTCGGTGATGCACGCCGGCCGCATCGTCGAAACAGGCACTGTACGAACCGTTCTGACCCAACCCCAGCACCGACACACCAGAGACCTGATCGACGCCGTCCCCCGGCTCCCGTAAGAACACCAGGAGTTATCTTGACCAGCAACATGTTCCGCATCGGCGCCCTCGCAGCAGTGGGCACGCTGACGCTCACCGGATGCTTTTCCGCCGGTTCCACCTCCTCCGACGACGGCGAGGGTCGCGTGCGCGTCGCGATGCTGCAGCCGCCGCGTTCAGGATTGTCCCAGTTCAGCGACGACGCCTTCAAGCTCTCGCGCTGGTCCACAGCGGAAACGCTGATCGTTCTCGACGATCTGGGTGAGGCCGAGCCAGGTCTGGCGACCGCGTGGAACCGCGTCGACGACCGCACCTGGAACTTCGACATCAGGCCCGACGTCACGTTCCACAACGGCGCTGCGCTCGATGCGGCGGCCGTCGTGACTGCACTGACCGCCGCAACGCAGTCGGCACCCAAGCCGCGCATCCTCGACGGAGTCGAGATGACGGTCACCGCGACCGACGAAGACACCGTGGCCGTGACGACCGACAACGTCGATCCACTCGTGCCGCAACGACTGTCGAGCCCGCAGTTGGCCATCCTGGCACCCGAGGCCTACTCGACGGGCAGCAGCGATCCGATCGGAACCGGCACCGGGCCCTTCGTGTTGAAGGCCGTGAACGGCACGTCGACAGCAACTCTCGACCGTTACGAGAACTACTGGGGTGAGCCGGCGAAGGTCTCGGGCATCGACGTCGACTTCGTTCCGGACGGAACGGCCCGCGCCGCCGCGCTGCGCAACGGCACAGCCGATGTGGTGGAGGCAATTCCGGTGTCGCAGGCCTCCAACGTAGACCAGGCTCTCGTGCACGAGGTTCCCATGCCGCGCACCAACACGCTGTACCTGAACACCGTGTCCGGGGTCTTCGCCGACCCGGCCATGCGCGCAGCCGCACGGGAGTCGATCGACCGCGACCGTCTGGTCGACCAGGTGTACGAGGGCCGCGCCGACGCCGCGAACGGACTGCTCGGCCCGGCTCTGCCGTGGGCCGCCGACCGTCCGGCGCGTACGCAGACCCCCGCCGGCGACGCCGCAGAGAAGAAGATCACCCTTGCGACCTTCACCGATCGGGCCGAACTCCCCGAGGTCGCGGTGCTGCTGCAGCAGGAGCTCGAAGCCAAGGGCTTCGTCGTCGAACAGGTCGTGCGGGAGTATCAGTTCATCGAAACCGATGCTCTCGCCGGTGCATTCGACGCCTTCATTCTTTCCCGCGCCACCGTGCTCGACTCCGGCGACCCGGCCGCGTACATGTATTCCGACTTCGCTTGTGAGGGATCGTTCAACATCTCGCAGTTCTGCGACCCGCAGGTCGACGCCGCGCTCGCCGACGCCGCAGCCACCGATCCCGGCGACGAGCGCCGCACCGCCATTCTCGAGGCCGAGAAGCTGATCCTCGAGAAGGACGCCGCGGTGCCGCTGCTGCACGAACGCGTCATTCAGGGCGAATCCGAGAACGTGACCGGAGTCGCCCGCGATCCACGCGAGCGCACGTTGATCACCAACCAGACCGCCTTCGAGTAGGCAGTGAGAACGACTGTCTCACGGCTGCTCTCGGTGGCGGGCGTCGTACTTCTCGTCGGTATGCTGCCGTGGTTGTCCGACCGAGATCCCGCACTGAGCATTCTGCGGGCACGCTCTGCCGAGCAGGAGGCAACACCGGAGGCCCTGGCCGCCATTCGCCGCGACCTCGGCCTCGACGCCGGCCCGCTCCGAATGTTCTGGAACTGGCTCACCGGCATCGCGTCGGGAGACCCCGGAACATCCTGGAACACCGGCAAACCCGTCCTGCCCGGCGCGCTCGAGGCGCTGTCCGTCTCGCTGACTCTGATGGCGTTCGCAATGGTCGTCGCAGCCGTCACGGCGGCCCTCGTCGTCGTGCCCAGCATGCGGGCGGGTCTGCGCGACACGCCGAAACGTACCGGCGGAAGCGTCGCCGCTGCCCTGACGTCCCTGCCCGAGTTCCTGCTCGCCTCGGTACTTGTGGTCGTCGGAGCAGTGTGGTTGTCGTTCCCGGCGTATGGGTGGAACGGACCGGAGTATGCGGTGTTACCCGCACTGGCACTGGGCCTTCCAGCAGGTGGCTTGATCGGTCGCCTCCTCGCCGACGCGGTGGCCGTCACCTTCACGGAGGGATGGGTCATCACGTGGACGGTCGCCGGGTTCTCTCGGCGGCAGATCGCCGGCGCGGTGCTGCGCCGCGCGCTTCCGAGTATTACGTCGCAGATCGGTCTTGTCATGGTCGCCATGACGGGCGGAGCGGTGGCCGTCGAAAAGGTTTTCGCCATACCGGGATTGGGTCGTGCCACCCTCGGTGATGCGCAGTCTCAGGACCTTCCTGCCCTGCAGATCGACATTCTGCTTCTGCTGGCGGTCAGCGCTGCCCTTGGTATCGCTGCAGAACTTGCCCGACGGTTGCTCCTCGGCAGCGCTTTGCACGAGAAGGCGATGCCCATCCCGTCCGGTGTTTTCCATCCGTCACCGCGTCGGTGGTTGGCGCCGATCGGTGCCGCGTCGGTCCTGTTGGTCATGGTGCTTGCCGGGCTCCCACGCAACGGCCAGGCGACGACGAAGGAGAAGTTCGCGGCTCCATCCCTTGCCTACCCGTTCGGAACGGACGCGTCCGGGCGAGATCTGTTGGCCCGGGTCGCCGACGGCGCACTGCGGTCGATCGGACTCTCACTGGCGGTCACGCTCGCGGCGCTGGTGGTCGGTGTGCTGTTGGGTCTCATTCCGCGCGCGTCGAGGGGCCTGGTCGAGGTGACCAACGCGGCACCGCCGGTGGTCACCGGAATTCTGATCGCGGCGATCTGGGGTCCGAGCGCAGGCGGGGCGGCCGTCGCGGTCCTGATCGTCACGTGGGCTCCGCTTGCGGCGCACACCGCCGCGCTCGTCGAGGAAACCCGCGCTCGGCCGTACATCTCCATCCTGCCCACGCTCGGGGCAGGCAACGGAAGAATTCTGCTCGGGTCCGTCGTCCCCGCTGTGGTTCCGGTAGTGCTGCGGCACGCCATGATTCGTCTGCCCGGAGTCGCTCTGGCCCTGGCCGCACTCGGATTTCTCGGTCTCGGACCGCAACCGCCGACGGCGGACTGGGGGTTGATCCTGTCCGACGGCGTCGCAGCGGTCGAGCGAGCACCGTGGGTGGCGGCAGCTCCGCTGGCGTCGTTGATCGCCCTCGCCGTTCTCGCTGTATCTCTCGCGGCGGCCACGTCGGGTCGAGTGAGGTCGACCGGTAGCGTCGTCGAGAAAGTCGATGCAGGAGGGCGCAGTACATGAGCGCGAGTACATGAGCACGGGGACCGACAAGTCGCCGACGCGATGGCGGTGGTCGTTTCTCGTCGATCTACGGCGGGCCACCCCCACCGTCCGACTTCTCGTACTCACCCAGATGACCTTCAACATAGGCTTTTTCATGGTGTTGCCGTATCTCTCGGTGCATCTGACGTCCGATCTGGGACTCGGGGCGGCGCTCGTCGGAGTTGTGCTCGGAATCAGAACTTTTTCGCAGCAAGGACTCTTCTTCGTCGGTGGCACCCTCGCCGATCGATGGGGCATCAAACCGGTCGTTCTCGTCGGCTGTGTATTGCGGGTGGCGGGCTTCGTGGGCCTCGCGTTCGCCGATTCGCTGCCGGCGGTGCTGATCGCTACGGTATCGATCGGATTTGCTGCCGCATTGTTCTCTCCCGCAGTCGAATCCGCGGTTGCAATCGAGGCGGGCAAGAGTGAGCGCAGTGGCTCCGTCACTCGGGTGGAGACGTTCGCGCTCATGTCGGTGTGCAGCCAGATCGGCTCGTTCACTGGCCCACTTGTCGGATCATTGTTGCTGTTGGTCGACTTTCGGGTCGCGTGCCTCGTCGCCGCAGGTATTTTTGTTCTCGTCATTGCCGCACACATCCGATGGTTGCCACGTGAGCCCGGCGAACACCGCGACGATCCGTGGCTCTCGGGCTGGACCGATGTGGTGCGCAACAGAACTTTTGTGCTGTTCGCGGTGGCGATGAGCGCGCAACTGGTGGCCTACAACCAGCTGTATCTACTGCTGCCCCTCGAGGTGGAGCGGGCGTGGGGATCGCAGACGGTACTGGGGTGGTTCTTCGCGATCTCGGCGGTACTCGTGGTGTCGGCGCAGATGCCGATCACCCGACGCGTCGCGAGTACGGCACCGCGACTCACGCTGCCGATCGGATTCGCCGTCATGGCAGCGTCTTTCGTTCTCGTCGCTGTTGCCGCGCCGCTCGAACTGCACGGATGGATCGGTCTGATCCCGGCGGCACTGTTCGTGTTGCTTCTCGCTCTGGGCCAGATGATTGCCATGCCCCAGGCCCGGGACCTGGTGCCGCGCATGGCCGCCGAACGTCGACTGGGCTCGTACTACGGCTTCATGGCCTCACTCGGTGGCATCGGAGTCCTGGTCGGATCGATCGCGCTCGGTGCGGTGATCGACGCCTCCCCCGACACCGGCTGGGGTGCAGCCATCCCATGGCTGGTCGCTGCGCTGTTCCCCATCGCCAGTGTCGTCGGCCTTCGCGTGGTGCTCGCTCGTCTCGACTGACCCGCAGCCCCCATCGCCCGCTTCCCCATTCCCGCAAACGCGCGCGCGTTGGTCATACGCGAGCGAGTTCGCTTCCGATTCGATGCAAATCTGCGCGCACCTGGCGAACGCGCGCGCGTTCGCCGAACGACCGGCCACACCCGAGTCCGCCGATGCCGCGAGCTCGAAGTAGCGGCCGATGATCTGTGATTCGGTCACGAACCCAGCACCCCTCCCAGACAGGGAGAGTCCACTCTCCCCCAGGGGGAGGGGTCAGAATATGGACATGAACGGATTGCTGACGATCGGCGAGTTCTCTCGGATCACGCACCTGTCGGTCAAGACGCTGCGCCGCTATCACGAGTCGGGGCTGCTCGAACCTGCGTCTGTCGACGATTTCTCCGGTTATCGGTACTACGACACGCATCAGGTCGCAACGGCGCAGATCATCAGTCGGTTCCGCAGCATGCAGATGCCCGAGCGTGAGGTACGGGCGATCGTCACCACACCGGATCCCGACGCCCGGGCCCGGTTGATCACCGAGCACCTCACTCGGCTCGAGCGGCAGTTGGACGACACCCGATCAGCGGTGACGGCACTGCGCCGGTTGTTGGATCCGACCCCGCCGACTATCGAGGTTCGGCGCATCCTCACCGAGAGGTGTTCGTTGGCAGCAGTTTCCGAGGTGGTCGACGCATCCGAGGCGCTGGTGTGGTACTCCGAGGCGATGGCCGAGATCGACGCAACCGTCTCCGACGTCACCGGACCTCCGGGCGGGCTCTACGACAACGAGCTGTTCACCGAAGGTCGCGGGGTGATGACCGTGTATGTCCCAACATCGGATGCACCGTCTCTGAACAGAATTCGGCCGATGACGTTGCATCCCAAAGAACTTGCCGTGACGATCCACCACGGACCGCACGACGACATCGACGTCACGTACGGCGCGCTCGGGGTGTACGTCGAGACCAATGGCCTCGCCATCGCGGGACCGGTACGCGAGGTCTACGTCGTCGGTCCGCGCGATACCGATAACTCGACGTTGTGGCGCACCGAAATCGGATGGCCGGTGTTCACGGCGACGTCGACCGCGCCTTGATCAGCGACCCAGCTGTCGGCTTGCGCCGTCGAGTTCGGCATGCGCACCGATCTTCGCGTTTCGTCCCGCTCGATCTCCGGCCTTGCGGGCACCCTCGGAGTACCCGGCGTTCGCGCTCTGGCCCCGCCAGTGTCCTCGTGCAGTCGAGGTCTGCCGATAGTAGTCGCGTAGCTCGACCTCCTTGTTGCGCAACACCAATGCGGTACCGGCACCCTGCTGTTCCTGAGCGATAGCTTTGGCCTCGGTGTCTTTCTTCACCTCGCCGAGTCGCTGACCGATTCGAGCGGCGAACGCGGTCTGGAAGTTCAACCGTGCCGTCACGGCAGCGACGGGCACTTCCTCGCGACGGGTGTAGCGTCGACGATTCTTGATCTCGGTGACGGTACGAATGGCCGTCTCGGATTTGTAGGCCCCGGATTTGATGTACGCGTCCGACGCTCGAACCATCTGGATCAGCAGCGAGGAGTACAGGGCCTCGGTGGTCTCGATGTCGGAGTCGAAGCCGTAGGCGAACACCTGCGTCGACGATCTGGACACATCGCATTGGACGTCGTTTGCATGGGCGATGGCGACGAACAGTTGAACGTAGGTCTTGAGCCCACGCTTGCCCGGTTCACCGATGGGTATGACCTTCTGGGTAGGCGTCGCCTGCCGTTCGCGGGATGCGCTGTGTGAACGCGCCACGGCCAGATCCACCGACGCCGACGTGGCCAAACGCTGAGCAGCCTCCATGAAGGCCTCGGCCTCGTGGGGGTTGTCGGTGGACTCCGCCTGGCGCAGCAATCCGCCGATTCGCGTCAGCATCTTGTCCGAACTCATGAGCGAAAGGGTACCGGGCACCTCCGACACGTCCGGGTTGACCGATTCAGGAACGCGATAATGACCACCACGCGGTGAGTTGTGTGCCACAGTACCCATCGACATATGTGTCGGGGGAGCATCACTGCACGATTCTGCATGCCGATCTCCGGGCGCATACCACCGCGTAGAAGTAAGTGGAGAGAACACATGGCGTCTTTGATCACGAAGGTGGCGGTGGTTGCAACGGCAGCCACGCTGCTGACGCTCACCGGATGTTCGAGCGACAGCGGTTCGAGCGGCGATTCGGGTGCTGCATCCGAAAACGCCGACGGCCGTGGACCTATCACCTATGTAGAGGGCCAGGACACCACCGAGACCGGTGTCGTCCAGCAGATCGTCTCGGAGTGGAACTCCAGCCACCCCGACGAGCAGGTCACCTTCAAGGAACAGTCCGCCGACGCCGATCAGGCTCACGACGACTTCGTTCAGCAGCTCCAGGCGCAGCAGAGCGACTACGACGTCATGGCACTCGACGTCGTCTGGACCGCCGAGTTCGCGGCCAAGGGCTGGCTCGTGCCGCTCGAGGGCGAATTCGCACTCGACAACGCAGGCGTTCTGCCCGCGACCGTCGCGAGTGCCACCTACAACGGCAAGCAGTACGCCGCTCCGAAGAACACCAACGGCGGACTGCTCTACTACCGCAGTGATCTGCTCCCCGAGGCACCCACCACCTGGGCCGAGCTCACCGAGGACTGCCAGGTCGCCCGCGACAACAACATCGATTGCTACGCCGGGCAATTCGCCCCCTACGAGGGTCTGACGGCCAACGCGTCGGAGATCATCAACGCGCACGGCGGATCGATCGTGGCCGAAGACGGCAAGACCCCCACCGTCAACAGCCCGGAAGCCAAGGCCGGACTGCAGACTCTGGTCACCGCGTTCGAGACCGGCGTCATCCCGGCCCAGGACACCACCTTCAAGGAGTCCGATAGCCAGCAGGCGTTCCAGGACGGAAAGACGCTGTTCCTGCGCAACTGGCCGTACGTCTACGGCACCGCCGCAGAAGAAGGTTCGGCTGTGGTCGGCAAGTACGCGGTCGCACCGCTTCCCGGAGTCACCGGAGTGGGCACCTCGACGCTCGGCGGATACAACGCCGCGATCAGCGCGTACTCCGAGAACAAGGCCACTGCGGCTGACTTCCTGCGATTCATGCAGGGCGAGAAGGCACAGCGCATCATCGCCGAGGGTGCTTTGCCGCCCGTGCTCTCGTCGCTGTACGACGATCCCGCGCTGATCGCCGCGATGCCGTACCTTCCCGCGTTGAAGGCATCCATCGAGAATGCAGTTCCGCGCCCCGTCACCCCGTTCTACCCGGCCGTCTCGAAGGCCGTGCAGGACAACGTTTCTGCCGCCATCAAGGGTGAGAAGAGCGTGGACCAGGCGATCACGGACATGCAGGCCGGTATCGAAACCGCCGGCGCCAACTGATTTCGGGAGAACCAATGGCTGTACCTGCTGGTGTGACCAGTGGGGCCGCCGCAACCACCGCGGCCGGGGGCTCGTCCCCCGGCCGCGGTCGGCATGTGCGGTCCAAGAACAAGCGCTTCGGCCTGACGCAGGGCCGGGCTTGGCTGTTGATCGCACCGACGATGGTGATCCTTGCGATCGTCATCGTCTACCCGGTGATCCGAGCTCTGGTGATGTCCTTCTCCAAGGATCCAGGTCTCGATCCCGCTACCGGCATGTTTGTCACCGGTGGTTCTGCCGGCTTCGACAACTACACGCATTGGATTCTGCAGCAGTGCACCTCGGCGTCGGGCACGTTGGTGCCCTGCCCGCCGGGGACCCTCGGTTCTCAGTTCTGGGGTGCGGTCGGAAACACGGCGTTCTTCACGGTGGTGACCGTGTCCATCGAAGTGGTGATCGGCTTCGGGATGGCCGTCATCATGGGCAAGACCTTCGCCGGCCGCGCTTTGCTGCGCGCGGCAATCCTGATCCCCTGGGCTATCCCCACGGCGGTCACGGCCAAGCTCTGGTACTTCATCTTCGCGTACGACGGCATCGCCAATCGCATTCTGGGAACGAACATTCTGTGGACCGGCGACGCGTGGCCCGCTCGTTTTGCGGTCATAATCGCCGACGTGTGGAAGACGACGCCGTTCATGGCGCTGTTGATTCTGGCCGGGTTGCAGATGATTCCCGCCGACGTCTACGAGGCTGCTCGCGTCGACGGGGCATCGGCGTGGCAGCGTTTCACCAAGATCACGCTGCCGTTGGTCAAGCCCGCATTGATGGTCGCGATTCTGTTCCGCACGATGGACGCGCTGCGTATGTACGACTTGCCCGCCATCCTCACCGAGGGCAACCCCGCCACACGAACCATCTCGATCCTGGTGGTGGATCAGATCCGGCAGGGATTCAACAGCGCGGCGTCGTTGTCGACCATCTCGTTCATCATGATATTCGTCGTGGCGTTCATCCTGGTGAAGTTTCTCGGTGCCAATGCCGTTGCCACTCAGGACAATCAGCGTAAGGGGCCCGGCCGATGAAGCAGGCTCGCATCTATCTCGGTGTCGTCGTCATTCTCGTGTGGGGACTGGCGCCGTTCTATTGGATGGTCGTCACCGCATTCCGCGACCCGCGCTACACCTTCGACACGACGCCCTGGCCGACCCATGTCACGTGGGAAAATTTCGAGAACGCGTTGTCGACGGCGAACGGCAACAATTTCTTGCGTGCGGTGGGCAACAGTCTGATCGTGGGCGGCGCGACCACGCTGATCGCGTTGGTCATCGGCATCTTCACGGCATACGCGCTCTCCCGCATCGACTTTCGCTTCAAGTACGTGGTGACGGGTATCATCCTGGGTGCGTCGATGTTCCCCGTCGTCGCATTGGTGACCCCGCTGTTCCAGTTCTTCACCAACATCGGATGGATCGGCAGTTACCAGGCGATGGTCATCCCCAACATCTCGTTCGTCCTGCCGTTGACGATCTATACGCTGGCGGCGTTCTTCGCCGAATTGCCCTGGGAACTCGAAGAAGCCGCGCGGATCGACGGTGCCGGACGTTTCCAGGCATTCCACCTGGTGATGCTCCCACTTGCCGCACCTGCCTTGTTCACCACCGCGATCCTCGCGTTCATCGCAGCAGTCAACGAGTACCTGCTGGCCAGTCAGCTCTCGAGTGACAAGACCGAACCGGTGACCGTGGCCATCGCGCGGTTCACCGGCAACGATCCGCTGGTGGTGCCGTATGCCGCGATCATGGCCGCGGGCACCATCGTTGCGATTCCATTGGTGATCATGGTGCTGCTGTTCCAGCGCCGGATCATCTCCGGACTGACGGCGGGCGGCGTCAAGTCGTGACGGCGCAGGACCATCTACAGTTGTTGGCAGGCATTCTCGGGTTCTTCGCGCTGGTAGCTCTCGGTTTCGCCGTCGCAGGGATCATCGGAGGAAATCCCGGCGTACTACCGTCCGTGACGTTGCTCGGTCTGCTTGTCGCACTGTGGTTCGTCGTCAAGAGGATTCGCTGAAACTCGCCGTCGCCACGGACACCAGTTCGGTCAGTGCAGGACTCATCGCACTGCGCCACACCAGGGCCAGCATGGCGGCGGTGTGTGAGTCGGTCAGCTCGACTGCGACGAGCTTGTCGCCGTAGAACTCCGCCATCGATCGGCTGAGGATCCCCACCCCCAGACCGCGGGCTGCGAGGTCGGCCACCGCGTCAGGTGCGCTGGCCTGCAATGTGATCGACGGAGTCAGACCTACTCCATAGCAGTCCCTGTCGAACACCGCACGAATGCCGGTACCCGATGGTAAGGCGACGACCGGGTACTCGCACACCTCGGCGAGTGTCGCTTCCTTCTGCGCCGCCAGTGGATGCTCCGCCGGAACGGCTGCGACGATCCGCTCGTCGATCACGACCATCGATTCGAGCCCGTCGGGGCTGCGGGCGGCGACACCTACCAGCGCGAGATCCATATCTCCCGCGCGAACAGCGGCCACCAGGCGGTCCGAATTGTCCTCGCGTAGTGCAAGTTCGACGCCGGGATGAGCCGCGTGGAAGCGCGCCAACGCGTCGAACAGTTGTGGAACGGTGCAAGCGGTGACCATACCGATGCTCAGTGAGCCGCGCAGTAGCCCGGTCACGTCGTCGACGGACTGTTTGACGGATCCGGCTGCGGCCAATGTGGCGCGAGCCTGCGTCAAAGCAGCCTTGCCGGCCGTCGTCAACGTGGCTGTGCCGCCGGACCTGTCGATCAACTCGGCACCGAGTTCTCGTTCGAGCGAACGGATCTGAGCGCTGACCCCCGACTGGCTGATATGCACGCGGGCCGCGGCTCGGGTGAAGTTCGCTTCCTCTGCGACGGCCACGAAGTATTCGAGTTGTCTCAGTTCCATTGCTGGACTCCAAGATTCGGACCCTCGCCGGCGTCGAGCCTCGCCACAGTGCGCTTCGGTGCGGTGACGCGGTAGCTGCAGTCGATCAGTTCGGCGGCTTCGGCCCAGACGTCGTCATCGGCCTTGCCGTTGCGGTCACTGCTCAGGTCAAATCCCACCCATCCTGATGGACCGAGGTAGGCGGGATGGAAGTAGCGCGGTTCGAGCTCGCAGGCCCGCTGCTCCTCGGCGCTCTCGCATTTGACCAGAATCGACAGATCGAACTGGTCACCACCTTTGACGCCACCGCCGAAGTAGGCGAACACCGTGGCTGTACGGAACGTCGGCCTGCCGTGGGAAATCTTCTCTGTCACCTCGGGGTAGGCGAACGCCAGTGTCCGGACGCGTTCGAGGACCGGATGCTGGGAGGTGGGATCGATGGCCACTCGAGAACGATAGCGCGTGTTGTGTAGCTGCGGCTATGAGTAGAACTTCTAGGGATTATCGGAACCAACTGTTGGACTTCTGACTCAGCTCGTTCGAGACTCGAAGTCATGACACCAACACCCGAAGAAATTGCTGCGACCTACTTCGAGGCCTGGAAGGGCAAAGATTTCGACACCCTGGCGACAATCCTGCACGAGAACGCAACGTTTCGTGGGCCACTCGGCACAGCGGCCAGCGGTGCCGAATGTGTGGCTGGATTGAAGGGAATGTCGCAGATCGTGACCGATATCGACATCGCGCACGTCTTCGTGGATGGCCCGAACGTACTGACGTGGTTCGACCTGCACACGTCGATCGCACCGCCGGCCGCGACCGCGAACTGGCAGCGAATCGAGAACGGCAAAATCATGGAAATCAAGGTGACATTCGATCCGCGCGACATCATCGCCGCGGGATAAGCGAACGCCCGCCGGCACTCGATGTGACATTTGGTGGCCCTTTCGGGGCTCAATGTCACATCTAGTGGACCGGCGGGCGTTCTGCGTGGTGGTGCGGACGAGTGCCGCTGGGGGCACTCGGTCACACCACTGCCGCAGGCACTTATGCGTCGATGATGAACGCTTCGAGCTGCTCGCGGGCGACGTCGTCGGCCAGCTGCTTCGGCGGGCTCTTCATCAGGTATGCGGAAGCCGGGATGACCGGTCCACCGATGCCGCGGTCCTTGGCGATCTTGGCGGCGCGGACAGCATCGATGATGACGCCGGCGGAGTTGGGCGAGTCCCAGACTTCGAGCTTGTACTCGAGGTTGAGGGGAACGTCACCGAAGGCGCGGCCTTCGAGGCGGACGTAGGCCCACTTGCGGTCGTCGAGCCAGCCGACGTGGTCCGACGGTCCGATGTGGACGTCCTTGGCGTTGAACTCCTTCTGGAGGTTCGACGTCACAGCCTGGGTCTTGGAGATCTTCTTCGACTCGAGGCGGGTGCGCTCGAGCATGTTGAGGAAGTCCATGTTGCCGCCGACGTTGAGCTGCATGGTGCGGTCGAGCTGCACGCCGCGGTCCTCGAACAGCTTCGCCATGACGCGGTGGGTGATGGTGGCACCGACCTGGCTCTTGATGTCGTCGCCGACGATGGGGACGCCTGCGTCCTCGAACTTCTTGGCCCAGACCGGATCGCTGGCGATGAAGACGGGCAGTGCGTTGACGAAGGCGACGCCTGCGTCGATGGATGCCTGTGCGTAGAACTTGTCGGCTTCTTCGGATCCGACGGGCAGGTAGGACACGAGCACGTCCACCTTGGCGTCACGAAGGGCCTGAGCAACGTCGACGGGCTCGGCGTCGGAGATCTCGATGGTCTCGGAGTAGTACTTGCCGATGCCGTCGAGGGTCGGGCCGCGCTGGACGCTGACGGTGCTCGGGGGCACGTCGGCGATCTTGATGGTGTTGTTCTCGCTGGCGAAGATGGCCTCGGAGAGGTCGAAGCCGACCTTCTTGGCGTCCACGTCGAACGCGGCGACGAACTCGACGTCGCGGACGTGGTACTTGCCGAACATCACGTGCATCAGGCCGGGAACGGTGGCGTTCTCGTCTGCGTCCTTGTAGTACTCGACACCCTGGACCAGGGATGAGGCGCAGTTGCCCACACCCACAATGGCCACGCGGATTGCGTTGTTGTTCTCACCCATGGTCGGGTTCTCCTTCTGTCTTGACTGTCCGGTTCGGTGCTGAGTGGGACGGTGCTGGGTTGGGGCCGGCCTGCTCGGCCGCGATGACTTCGTTGAGCCAGCGCACCTCGCGTTCGCTCGATTCGAGACCGAGCTGGTGTAGCTGCCGGGTGTAGCGGTCGAGAGTCCCGTTCGCCTTGGCCACTGCGTCGCGGAGGCCTTCTCGGCGCTCCTCGACCTGGCGACGTCTGCCTTCGAGAATTCGGACCCGAGCTTCCGCCGGGGTCCGGCTGAAGAAGGCCAGATGTACGCCGAATCCGTCGTCGGTGTAGTTCTGCGGTCCGGTGTCGGCCACCAGTTCGGCAAAGCGTTCCCTGCCGAGTGGGGTGAGCACGTACACCCGTTTTGCTCGTCGTTTCACGAGCAAATCGGGACCGGCGTCCTCGGCGATGAGACCGTCGGTTTGAAGTCGACGGAGTGCCGGGTACAGCGATCCGTACGAAAATGCTCGAAAAGCTCCGAGTAGGCCAGTGAGCCGCTTGCGGAGCTCGTAGCCGTGCATGGGTGATTCGAGAAGCAAGCCGAGAATTGCGAGCTCGAGCATGCAACTCCCCCTTCTCGATTCCAACGACACAACATGGCGATGCGATTGACTGCACTATCGAAGAATGTATCGCGCCGATACATTGGATGACAAGCCGGTGTCCGGTTTTGTCGTGCCGAGACGCTGTTGTGAGGTCGAATCGAGCGATGAAGCGGGCAGGTGGGTTATCAATCGTCTCGATGCAGTGCCGCCATCTGTGTTCCGAGCGGCGTGAGCCGGTACAACACCGACCGGCCGTGTCGAGAGCCCTCGATCAGTCCGTTGTCGCGCAACACCCGAAGATTCTGTGAGACGGCGCTCGGCGTGACGGAGAACCGGTGCGCGAGCTGGGAGGTGGATGCGGGCTCGGCAAGCGCGAGCAGCAGCTCGGCCTTCGCGCTTCCGACCAACGCCGCGAGTGCAGGACCTCGGTCGAGTGGGGTGTACTCCCCGATCATCGTTCCCTGTCCGCGGGCCGGATACGACAGCCACGAGTGGCCGGGTGACGCTTGGTTCCAGATTGCCGTCACGTTCTTGGTGAAAACCGACGGGGTGAGCACCAGTCCTCGGTCGTCAGGTGACCCGTCGCCGACGGACGAGGTCGTCAAGTGCACTTCCAGCAGTCCGTTGTCCAGCAACCGAATAGAGCTACCGAGCCCGTCGAACAACCCCGTTGTACCTCGCTGCGCGAACTCTCTGCCGCGAAAGATGATGTCCGACTCCAGGACTCGGTTGATCGCCGACCAGTATGGAGCGATTGCTGCGCGGTGGTAGTCGTAGAGGGCGTCGGCAACGACCTGCGCTGCGCCCTGCGGGTCATCGAAGACTCCGGCCAGCGCCGCCGGCGGCGGACGACCCTCGAACACAGTCATGAGGTCGTGTGCGACGACAGTCGGATCGGACGTCGCGATCAGCTCGCACTCCTCCTCGAGACCGAGTCGTTTGTCGGTGGGCAGCGGTGTGATGAAGTCAGGAATCCGTGCTCCGGAGGGGGATACGAGTGCGCGCACCAGTTCGGCGTCGTAGTGCGCTTCAGCATTCCGCGCTTGCTCATGCCAGTCCGTCAGATGAAACCTGCCCTGCGGCCCCAGCACCAGCGCCCACAAACTCAATGCCGTTTCGGTCATCGCCGAGTACGCCAGCCGCACGCGAGCCAGATCGTCGACGCCGAGCCGATAGGTGATCATCGTGCTGCGACGCTAGACCGACGTCGCGCGATGCCGCAAGAGCGGGCGGTGGTCGGGCCTCGACCGAAGTACGGCGTCGACCAGGCGGGTCAGAAGCCGCGGGCGACGCGCGATCGGGTCGATCTGCTCCGCCCGCGCCGCGTCGTGCAAGTCCGCGATCCGTGTGTAGACGAGCGCGGCGGGTGGGTCGGCGGTCAGGTGGTGGAACATTCGGAACGTGTTCATGCCGTTCACTGAACGCCCAAGGGTGACGGGCAGGGAAACGATTTAGAGGGTACCTACATCGTCGGAAGTCTCGGGAGGAAGCGACGGTAGTTTCCAGTCGAAGGCCAGGACCTGCAACGTCCTATCTGACCGAGACGATGTTGCCCGCGAAGTCCGCCTCGACGCGTCCGCCCTGGGCGTCTTCGTTGCTGGTGCTGATCGAGATGCGTTGGTTGCCGCGGGTTTCGGTGATCATGATGTACTCGACGACCGAGTTCGGTACTGCCACGGCGTCGGGTGCTCCCGCAACGAGACCCGCCAGAACCGCAGAATCGATTGTGGCCCAATCGAAGGTGGCGTCGTCGGTATCGGGAGCCTCGGTATCGAGACCCACCTCGAAACCTCCGGCGACGAACACTCGCTCGCGCCGGCCCTCCGCCGTCGGGCGATAGACATCGGCACGGTTGTTGTTCAGCTGGATGAACACCTCGAGAACCTGCGAGCTACCGAAACGCTCTACGTATCGTTCTCTGAAATCGTCCAGTCCCGCTGTGGTGTCGAACACGAAGGGACGGGCAACGATCGGGATGACGTCCACCGGCAGGTCCATCGTCACGGTAGGGACGACTCTGCTCGTTGTCGTGGACGCGACGACGGCCGAAGCCGGTACCGGTTCTTCGCCGTTCCTGGTCGTCAGGAAAACCACCAGTGTGACAGCGACGACGACGACCGAGCCGAGTGCGAGGAGTAGCCGGTTTTTCGGTTCGACGGTTCGCGGAGCCGGTTCGGGAAGGTCGATCTCGATTTGCAGGTCGGAGACCAGGCGTCGAAGGTCGCGCAGGGTGACGGCTACCCGCGCCCGTTCGCTGCGCAGGCGGTGCTCGTCGAACGTGAGTTGGCCGTCGGCGTATGCGGTATCCAGGACGGTGGCGGTCAGCGCGCGGTCTATTTCGCGAGCGCGAAAGTCGGGTCGTCGGTCCATGTTGCGGGCTTCCTCTCGGGAGTGATCAGCCGAACGAAAACGGAGTCACACGCAGGAAGTTGCCCGCGGGATCGAATGCGAGGTTGCCGCTCTCCTTGTCGGTGTTCTCGGCCGAGACGTAGATCTCGGGCCCGTTGTCGCTGCCGTAGAAGCTGACGCTGTAGCTGTCGATGCGTGACATGTTCAGGCTCTCGGAGGCACCGGCGATGATCCCCGCGGTTGTGGTCAGATCGATCGTCGCCAGGTCGATCTGAGGTTCGTCGAAGTCGCGCGTGCTCGAGAAATTGTCGTCGTAGTCGTCGATGACGCCGTCGCGATAGGTGTAACTGACTTGCTTCTGTGGCAGCCCGGGTGCGGGTGCCGCGATGACGGCGTAGTCGTCGTACAGGCCGAGGCGGTCGACCACCGACGTGCCGATCTTCTGTTGCAGGGCATCGACGATGGCTGCGACGACTGCAGGATTCTTGTACCCCGCCGTCCCGAGACTCGAGGCCGGGTCCTCGGTGCTCGAGCAGGCGCGAATACCGAAGGTGAGCGCCACCAGCGCGGCAACTGCAGGCACCGCGACGGTCATGAAGCCCAGTCGGGAGCCCTTTGCCGTCGCGATCGGATGCTTGAGCTCGATGGGATCGGCCATCGGCTGCAAGTCGGTGTCGTTCTGCAGGTCCTCTATGAGGGTGTGCAGATCGGCGATCGTCTCGGCTTCTTTGGCCAAGTCGATTCTTGCCGCGTGCTCGAAATCGGACAGCTGGCCGTCGGCGAGCGCCTCGTCCAATGTGGCGCAGGTATTGGAGCGATCCACATCACGCGCCCTTGTGGTGGGCGGCAGTCGCGTCGGCACAGGTGGAGCATAGTTTCTCGGGCCCGAAACGGGAGCCGCTCGTCGCCGAGGCGGGGGTTCGCAGGTCCCCATCGGAGGGGGCGCACGTACTCTGGTCCTCGTGCGACTTCAGCGACAGGTGGTGGACTACGCCCTTCAGCGTCGGTCGCTGCTGGCCGAGGTCTACTCCGGTAGGACGGGTGTCGCGGCGGTCTGCGACGCGGATCCGTACCTGCTCCGCGCTGCCAAGTTCCACGGACGCGGTAGCGATGTGGTGTGCCCCATCTGCCGCAAAGAGCAGCTCACCTTGGTGTCCTGGGTTTTCGGTGAGAAGCTCGGTGCGCTGTCCGGGTCGGCGCGAACGGCCGACGAACTCGTTCGGCTCGCTGCGACCCAGGAGGAATTCTCGGTCCACGTGGTCGAGGTGTGCCGCTCCTGCAGCTGGAACCACCTCGTCCAGTCCTATGTCCTCGGGGCCGTCCCCGCACCCAAGCAACCCCGTCGTCCGCGATCGGGTTCCCGCCAACCGAACCGTCGTACCGCGAGTGAGTGACACAATCGCTCGGCTGATGCCTTTTCGCGAGAAGTCGACGCGGCCGCCGAAATTACTGGAGATCTGTACGTGAGTTCCCCCTACGACAACAACCCCGGTAACAACGAACCTGGCCGCAGCGACTCCGGACGGCGTCCCGACGTGCCGGGGCCCCCGCGCGGCAGCAGGCATTCCGATCCGCCCGGACGTCGCCCGGTACCGCCGCCCGGGCAGCGTCCCATGCCTGGCCCCGGTCAGCGGCCGATGCCGCCGCAGGGTCGGCCACCTATTCCTCCCCCCGGTCAGCGACCCGGACCTCCCCCGGGACAGCGTCCCGGACCTCCCCCGGGACAGCGTCCCGGACCTCCCCCGGGACAGCGTCCGATGCCGCCTCAGGGCCGGCCTCCGATGCCGCCGCCCGGGCAGCGTCCCGGTCCTCCGCCCGGTCAGCGGCCGATGCCGCCTCAGGGCCGGCCTCCGATGCCTCCGCCCGGGCAGCGTCCGGGACCAGCGTCAGGCCAGCGTCCCTTACCGCCCCAGGGTCGGCCCCCCGGTGAGCGCCGCTATGGGGAGCCACCGGTCACGCCCGCTGCGCGCTCCGCAGCAGGGCCGGCAGCCGCTGCGGCCGGAGTGACCCGATCGGGATCCGTCCCGCCGCCACACGAACCGAACGATCCATCAGTCAGCTCCTCGGGCAGCGAACCGCCCGAGCCGCCCGAAAGAGGTCCCGCCGCGAAAACGAAGAAGAAGTCCAAGTGGCGGGTTGTTCGGCGCACGATGTACGCGCTGATCGCCTTGGGTCTGATAGTGCCGATTTTGGCGTTCATGGTGGCGTACACGCTGGTCGACGTCCCGCGTCCCGGTGACCTCAGAACCAACCAGGTCGCCACTGTCTTTGCGTCCGACGGCACGAGCGTGATCGGCAAGGTGGTGCCCCCCGAGGGCAACCGGACCGATGTGACGATCGACCAGATCCCGGAGCACGTACGCAACGCCGTGCTCTCGGCCGAGGACCGCGATTTCTACTCCAACCCCGGATTCTCGGTGACCGGATTCGGCCGAGCTCTGCGGGACAACGTGCTCGGACGCGACAGCGCAGGCGGCGGTTCCACGATCACCCAGCAGTACGTGAAGAACGCCTTGGTCGGTAACGATCGGACGCTGACGCGCAAGATGCGCGAGCTGGTCATCTCCTCCAAGATGGCACGGCAGTGGTCCAAGGACGACATTCTCGCGGCCTATCTGAACACCATCTACTTCGGTCGTGGCGCGTACGGCATCGCAGCCGCGTCGACGGCGTATTTCGGTAAGTCCGTCGATCAGCTCTCGGTCGAAGAAGGTGCCGTGCTGGCGGCGACGATCCAGCAGCCCTCGGGTCTGGATCCCGAGTTCAACCCCACGGGTGCTCAGGCGCGCTGGAACTACGTGCTCGACGGCATGGTGTCGCAGGGCCAGCTCGACGCGACCCAGCGCGCCGCGATGCAGTATCCGCCGTGGATCCCCAGCTCCCAGGTGGACTCCGGCGATGCGGACGATGCGGGTCCCAACGGACTGATCAAGGCCCAGGTGCTGCGCGAGTTGTCCGCTGCCGGGGTCAGTGAGCAGGACCTCAACACCGAGGGTCTGCAGATCACCACGACGATCGATCCGAAGGCGCAGGCAGCTGCGGTCGAGGCCGTGGACAACAACCTCGAAGGCGAGCCGTCGGAATTGCGGACGGCGTCGGTGTCGATCGATCCGCGCAGCGGCGCGGTCCGTTCGTACTACGGCGGCGCGGACGGGCGCGGATTCGACTTCGCGCAATCGGGCCTGCAGACCGGCTCCTCGTTCAAGGTGTTCGGCCTCGCCGCTGCCCTGGACCAGGGCATTCCGCTGTCGAAGATGTACGACAGCTCCTCGCTCGACGTCAACGGCATCCAGATCAGCAACGTCGAGGGCGAATCCTGCGGAACCTGCACCATCGCCGAGGCCCTCAAGCGGTCGCTCAACACGAGCTTCTACCGCATGATGCTCGGCATGGACAACGGCCCGCAGGCCATCGCGGACATGGCTCACAAACTCGGTATCCCGCAGGAGATCGAGGGCGTCGGCCCCACGTTGACCGAGCCCGACAACGCGGGCCCGAACTACGGAATCGTGCTCGGCCAGTACCAATCTCGGGTCCTCGATATGGCCTCGGCCTATGCGACACTCGCGGCGTCCGGGGTGTACCACACCCCGCACTTCGTACAGAAGGTCGTCACGGCCGACGGCACGGTGTTGCTCGACCGCGCACCCGAGGCGGGCCAGCAGGTGGTCTCGGCGGCGGTCGCTGACAACGTGACCTCGGCGATGCGTCCGATCGCCGGATACTCCAACGGCCACAACCTCGCAGGCGGTCGTCAGTCGGCAGCCAAGACCGGTACCGCGCAGCTCGGCGACACCGGTCAGAACAAGGACGCGTGGATGGTCGGCTACACCCCGTCGCTGTCGACGGCGGTGTGGGTCGGTACCGAACAGGGCCTGCCGCTCGAGAACAGTTACGGCGGTCCGATCTACGGATCGGGCATACCGTCGGACATCTGGAAGGCGACGATGGACGGGACGCTGGAGGGCACCTCGAACGAGACGTTCCCGACGCCCGAGGCCATCGCCGGTCAGGCAGGCGTCCCGCAGTACTCGGCACCCGCTCCGACCACCACGGCGGCACCGTCCGCTCCGCCGCAGGTGACATTGCCGATTCCTACGGAAATCTCCCCGCCGGTCGTCATCACTCCACGGCAGGTCGAAATTCTGCCCGGCGTGACGATCCCGCTGCCCGGATTGGCACCGGCTGAGCCGGCACCAGCACCGGCAGCGCCCGAACCGGCTACACCCGGGCAGTAGCGACCCCACCGGTGACGACCGAACCCGACCGCAAGGGTCGAGCATTGGCGAGCCCCGGTCGCCTCGACTCGGCGAGCGCAGCGGGCCGAGATCTACCCAGTCGGACCGATCCGATGACCGGGGAACTGTCCTCGGTCATCGGCGGTCCGGTCGGACGACACGCGGTGATCGGACGGCAACGGTGGTTCACCGCATTGCGGGTGATCCTGCTGCTGGCGGTGGTCTTTCTGTGCTTCGGTTGGTTCGCGAAAGCCGCGTGCATTCAGCAGGCTCCGGTGGGCCCGGGCGGTGAGCTCGGACTGGATTGGAGTGGCAGCCGGCAGTACGTGGCGATGTGCTACTCGGACACCGTGCCGCTCTACGGTGCCGAGCGACTCGACCAGGGTGCGTTCCCGTACAAGAAGTCCTGGGAAGAAACCAAGGCCGACGGCTCGACCCAGGTTCGGTACATGGAGTACCCGGTGCTCGCGGGGCTGTACCAGTACGGCTCGATGGTCGTCGGGAAGGTGTGGAACTCGCTGAGTTTCCTTCCCCAGGCCCTGCCCGTCGTCGTGTATTTCAACGTGGTTGCCCTGGGGCTGGCCGTCGCCTGGCTGGTGACCGTATGGGCCACGGCAATAGCCGCCGGACGGCGAATCTGGGACGCGGCCCTGGTGGCTGCGTCGCCGCTGGTGATCGTGCACGGCTTCACCAATTTCGACGCTCTGGCAGCGGCTTTCGCGCTCACCGGTCTGTTGGCATGGGCCAAGAAGCGGCCGGTTCTCGCCGGTGTGCTGATCGGACTCGGCGGTGCCACCAAGCTCTATCCCCTGTTGTTCCTCGGTCCGCTGTTGGTGCTGTGCTGGCGCACCGGACGGATGCGCGAGTGGGGCCTGACCGCCGGCGCCGCGATCGGAGCCTGGCTCGCCGTCAATCTTCCTCTCGCACTGCTGTATCCGTCGGGATGGTACGAGTTCTTCCGGCTCAACTCCGAGCGCGGGGCCGATCCGGATTCGCTGTACAACGTGGTCACCTCGTTCACCGGCTGGCCCGGTTTCGACGGTCCGCTGTACGCAGGCGCCAAGCCCTTGATCCTCAATGCCGTGACGCTGGTGTTGTTCGCCATCGTGTGTGCGGTGATCGCCTACATCGGTACTACGGCCCCGGTGCGGCCGCGGCTCGCGCAGTTGGTGTTCCTGGTGGTGGCCGGCTTCCTGCTCACCAACAAGGTGTGGAGCCCGCAGTATTCGCTGTGGCTGGTTCCACTGGCCGTACTGGCACTACCGCATCGCCGAATACTGTTGGTGTGGATGACAATCGACGCGTTCGTCTGGTTTCCGCGGATGTACTACTACCTGGGCGTGGAGAACAAGGGCGTGCCCGAACAGTGGTTCACCGCAGCTGTCGTGGTGCGCGATGTCGCCGTGATCGGGTTGTGCGCGTTGATCATTCGACAGATCTACCGGCCGTCCGAAGACCTCATTCGAAACGGCAGCACCGTCGACCCGCTCGGTGGCGTTCTCGACGGCGCTGCAGATCGGACGACTACTGCCCGCAAGGTCACATATAGCGGCCGAGCTGTTTGACGGCTTCACCGGCGTGCTTGGCCTGAATGCCGTCACCGATGGCCTGTAGTTTCCATTCACTGCCCTGGCGATACACCTTGGCCATCACCAAGCCGGTGAACGGCATGCCGCCCTGCAGGGTGAACCGCGCCAGCTCGGTGTTGGTCGTGTTGTCCACCAGGCGGCAGAATGCGTTGGCTACCTGCTCGAACGTCTGACCGCGGTACGACGTGACGGTGAAGACGATGCCGGTGACGTGCTGGGGCACTTTCGTCAGGTCGACCACGATCACCTCGTCGTCCCCCTCGCCCTCACCGGTGAGGTTGTCGCCCTGGTGCACGATCGAGCCGTCCTTGGCTTTGAGCTGGCCGTAGTAGACGACGTCGTTGACGTTGCGGTCCGCGAGCATGATCGCGGACGCGTCCAGGTCGATGTTCGCGGCGCGGCCGCCGCCGCCGAAGAGGCCGCCCTTCTTGGGAGTGGTGACCGGATCCCAGCCCAGGCCCATGCGAATGACCGTCAAGGCGACGCCGCCGTCTTTGCGGAGAGTGACCTTCTGGCCCTTGGTGAGGCTGACGGGCTTGGCCTTGGTGAGGCTGACTTCCGGTGCCTCGGTGCGAACCGGTGCGGCGGGAGGTGCCGGCGGGGCAGCGGGAGGCGGTGGAGTTGCGGGAGGCGGTGGAGTGGCAGGAGCGGGAGGAGGCGTCGGTGCCGGAGCAGGGGCGTCGTCGACGGACACACCGTGGTCGGTCACCAATGCGGCGAATCCGCCCGCGTAACCCTGCCCGACGGCTCGCACCTTCCAGCTGCCCTGGCGACGGTAGATCTCGAGTGCGATCACGATCGACTCCGAGCTCAACCCGTCGATGGTGTACTCGTACAACACGTTTCCGGCCGTGTCGCTGACCCGCGCGACGGGAGCGGTGGATCGACCGAAGTTGCTCGACGCGTCGTCGAGGGTGATGACCGCGCGGATCTGTTCGATGTCTGTGGGAACTGCGGCGAGCGAGACTGCCAGCCGGGCCGGACCGCCCTGGCCGGGCTCGAGGCGTACGCCGGGGCCGGTGGGCTGGTTGAAGAACACGAAGTCTGCGTCCGTCCGAACCTTCCCGGCGTCGGTGACCAGTAGTGCAGACAGGTCCGCGGGCACGGCCAACGCGATGGAGACGACGACGTCACCGACGGTGAGGGGGCCGTTCTGACCCTTGGACAACGGTTGACCGGCCGGAGCAGACAATGTGATGGACTCTCTCTCGAAGTGCTGGTTACCGTCATCCAATGTACTTGTTCGATTTGTCCGACTGCTGTGGCCGAGCGGGCGTCAGATCTGGCGCAGGGTGAACAGGTCGCCCGGTGTGCAGCCGAGCACCCGGCACACCGCGGTGAGGGTCGAGAATCGGATGGCCTTGGCTCGGTCGTTCTTGAGCACCGAGAGATTGACGACGCTGACTCCGGCCAGACGCGAGAGCTCGGCGAGCGTCATGCCGCGGGCGTCGAGGATCTCGCCCAGATGGCAGACGACCAGATGGTCGACGAACTCCTCCGCCATCAGACCAGGCCTTCGGCATCGCGAGCGAGCTTGGTGCCCTGGGTGATCGTGGCATAGACGAACTGCAGGAACACGGCGACAACGACGGCTGTGTACAGGCCGACGGCCGAGATCGACGAGTTCACGATGTCGGAGAGCTCCAGTGCTCCGATTACCGAGTTGGTGCTCAGCAGGTTCATGAATCCGGTGATTGCGGGATACACGGCGATGCAGACACCGATCACAGCCACATCGGTGCGGGTGGCGTTGGTGAACGGGTCACCGACTATCACGCGATCGCAGAAGCGGTAGACGAACAGCAGGCCCACCAGAATGATCACCATTCCGATGACGATCGACCCGTACCGCATGACGTCGATGAATCCCAGCAGTCGGACGATGTCGGATCTCGGCACGCTGAGCTCGATCGCGTTGCCCGGCTGTAACTGGCCACCGAACAGTTCGGCGGGCGCAGTGCCGGGCCGCAGTTCCAACCTCGCGAGGACGTAGTCCGCGGAGTGGTATTTCCATACCTTCCATCCGGACCATCCCACGGCCACCGCCGCGTAGAACACCATCGTCCATTTGTTGGTTCGTGCCGAGCCGAGTCCGTATGCCATCTCGCCGCCTCCATATCGATAGTCGATAACAACGAATATCGATAATCTATCGCTTATCGATAGGGTGTCAAGGGGTGGCCGGCATTACCGCCGCAGCGCGACCGCCATGTGGTGACCGATCTCCGAGGCCATGCCGGCGGTATCGGCCGGCAGGATGTCGATGGTGTCCTCGGAGTAGACGATGTATCGGCCGTCCCGCTCGAAGTCCATCCAGAAGAACGCGACTGCGTCGGTGTCGCGTCGGTTGTCGTACGTCCTACCGCGCGCGACGATGACTTCACCGGCCGCGGACCGAGGGCGGTGGAAGAAGGTCCGGAACTGCTCGTCCGCGGTGGCCCCTCGGGTCGCGGTGGACAGATGCCTCCCAGTCGTTGTTGCTGTGGCGGTGGATCGTTCGAGTCGCGTGGTCGGTCGTCGGCCCGCCGCATTGGCTGGAAAGGATGCGAGAACACGGGCAGGTGCCTGGGCAGGGCTGGTCAACGAGATCGTGACGGCACCGCCCGAAGTGGCGTCGGGTCCCGGCTGCTGGGTGAGCACCGCGGCAACATCGTGGCGCACCGCCGCGTGGGCACGGATGGTTCCGTAGCGAGGATCGCGTGTGTCACCGCGACATTCGATGCGAACAACCGGGTCGACGAGGGTGCGAAGAGCCGCCCCGAGGTTGTCGTCCAGAACGGCATCGATTCTCGCCGAGGCCTCCCGCCGCAGAAGTTGGTACCGGTCCTCGGTGTCGACGTCGACGGTGACAGCCAGGGGGTACGGCAGTCGGTCTCGTCCGAATCGACTGCAGAGCATCATGAAATCGATGCCGTTCATGGTCCAGCTCGTCATCCTCAGCCGCCGAGTACCGGTGGTGCGACCAGAGGCAGCTCACCGATCAGTTCACTACCGTTGCCGACGTCGACCAGGTAGCCGGGAGTCGCATGATCGGTGTCGTTGTCGCCGGCTCCTCTCGCGCCTCCTGCCCCCATGCCGCCCATTCCCGGTGTGCCGTGCGCCCCTGCACGTCCGGCCGCTGCTGCGCTGCCCGATCCGCTACCGCCCGGTCCGCCGCCGGTGGTCCCGGTGCCGCCGATCGGCGAGCCGAGAACGGAGCCGCCATAACCGGAGCCGCCGTATCCCGAGCTAGAACCGCCACCCGATCCACCGGCATAACCCGAGCCGCCGCTGTAACCAGAGCCGCTGTAACCAGAGCCGCCGTAGCCGCTGCCGGAACCAGCGCTGGCCCCCGAACCAGCGCCACCCCCAGAGCCGGTGCCGCCGGCAGAACCTGCGCCGCCGGCAGACCCGGGTCCGGAAGCAGATGCGGCACGCGTCTCGCCGGCACTGTCGGCCGGCGGCAGCGATCCCGCTTGCCCGGATCCGGGCTGGCCCGATCCCATCCCTGGTTGCCCGGCATCGGCAGGGTCCGCGCCACCAGGTTGTGTCCGAGCTGCAGCCGGGTCGGCTGTACCCGCGGATCCCGTACCGACACCCGAGGTGGATCCGCCGCCGCTCCCGCCGAGTCCCCAGCCTGCGGTCGAACCGCCACCGCCACCGTCGGCGACGGGGTCGTGTGCCGCAGGTAGCACCGGAACCTGGGCGTCGGATTGCAGGACCCCCGGCACGTAGACCGACCGCATGACCTGGCGTGCCTGCTCTTCTTGCTCGTCGTGCAGGCGCGCTATTTCCTTGATGGAATCGGCGAACGGCAGTCCGCTCGGAAACGACGACTCGAGCATGCTCGCGCCGACGCCGATGTCGACGATCGGAGGTACGGCAGCCCTGGTCTGGGTGAATCCTGCGTGTGCCTCCAGCAGTTTGTTGCTGATCATGGTCATGGCGGTGGACAGTGCTGTGGCCGAGGACGTGTAGTCGCCGATCCCACCCCGCACGGCCGCGGAGGTGGGCCCCGACCAGCCGGAACTCATCGCGCCTTCGATCCCGTTCCGGAAGCTGTCGGATCCTTCGGTGGCCGCGGCGGCCAGGTCGTTCCAGTTCTGCGACGACGTCGATATCGACTCCGCGGCGAGCGTGTTGACCTTCTGCACGATCTCCGCGTGCTTCATCACGTCGAACGGCTCGGTGACCACGACCTCGTTCGGTTCGTACTCGCCCGCGTATCCGTAAGAACCGTTCTTCTTCGAGAACGTGTTCTCGATGAGCGAATTGACGGCCTCAGGACCGAAGCCGGCAGCAGGCCCATGATCGATGATGGCCTGCACCTGCTGTTGGAGTTCTGCATACGGATCCGCCATACCCACCCCTTGCCCTACGTCTGTCCCCCCGACGACCAGTTAGACGCGGCGCACGGCAGTTCGGTTCCGTAGCCACTCGAGAATCTCCTCGCTGGCCCGGACGCCGGAAGAATCGGTGACCGTCAGCCCGGGGCGGGTGAAACCGAGCAGCTCCAGTTCGCCGTGCCGCGGACGGATCGCGGCGTCGGCAGCGATGAGCATCTCGGCGTCGAGTGCGCCGTCACCGGCGGCGAAGACTCGAGCATCGGCGTCGAGGGTGCCGTCCTGAATCAGCCTGGAACGAACCTCGGCCACCGCGGAGCTCTTGCACACCGCGTTGGGCATCGTGTAGATCTTGCGCCCCTGCTGCGAGACGTTCCAGTCCCGCGCGGCGCACCACTGCGACCACTCTGCGACGAAGTCCTCCGGTACAGCCGTCGTGTCTACGACGAGATAGCAGAACAGGCCATCTGCCTCGCGGTACTTCAGTACCCAATCCTCGGACACCCGCGATCTCAACTCGGCACCGATTCCGACCAGATCCAACTCGAACCCGTTGCGCCAGTGCATGTCCGGCTCGCCGTCGGCGAGAATGTTGCCGCCGTTGCTGGTGATGGCGTACCTCCACGGGGCTCCCGGGAGTGCGATCCGGCGGAACTGCTCGATGGTGCGAGTCGTGGTCGGCACGACCACAACACTCTCGCTCAACTCGCGCAGCAGTGAGATGGACCGAGCGCTCATGTACGACAACGGTTTTCCCTCGTACACCTCTACGCATTCGAAAGCGTCGTCCAGTGGAACCCCGAGTGCCCCCTCGGAGAAGATCATCGTGCGGTCGAGGTCCACGGCAACCAGAGCACTCACGACGCGTCCTCGGTGGAGACGTTCTTGATCAGTCCCATGCACGAATAGGCGAGGTCGGGGACGACGTCCACTGGGACTCCCCGGGCCGCAGCGAGCATCCGGATGTGTTCGTGCTCCGGCGCATCGGCGTCGCGCACCAGCACTCGCCATGGAACGCGGCGCAGCAGCACCCTGGTGGTTTCGCCGACGCCGGGTTTGACGAAATTGACGTGTGAGATCCCGTACTCCGCACGTACTTTTTCCACCGACGCCCAGCCGGACCAGTTGGGTGTTCGGTCGGAGCCGAGCACTGTTGCCACCGAGGCATCGACCTCGTCCCGGACGTCGTCGAAACGCGCAGCGACGGTGTCGAGCAAGTGGCGTGAGACGTCGTCGGGCGCTAGATCGGCGTAGTACTTCGCTCCATGGAAGTCGCCGGGCCGAATCAGTTCGTCGTTGAGCACGGTCCGTGAAACCAGCCCCGAGACAGTCGAGTTCAAGCAGGCCGAGGCGATGAGGAAGTCGTCGCGGGTGCCGTAGGTGCGTGCACAGTTGCCCGGATCGGCGAGCACGGCAAGGTCGTCGTCGAACTCGGCTCCGGGAAAGTCGCGGAGTGCGGCGGTGAGCTCGCGGGCGATCGCACCCTTGCCCGTCCAGCCGTCGACGAACACCACCGAGCGCGAGTCGTGGTGGTCGGCGAGGTATCGCAGCGCCACGGCGTCGATACCTCGATCGCGCACGATCGAGACGGCGTAGTGCGGAATCTCGATGCCGTGAGCAGCGAATGCCCAGCGACGCATCAGGATTCCGACGGGTGTGCCCGCGCGAGCGAGTGATGCGAGGGCAATGTCGTGGCCGCGCTCGGCCAGGACGACCTCGGTGACGGTACCGACCGCGATGGCCAGTCGTGATGCGCTCTCCTGCAACACCTTCTCGAACAGTTCACGGTAGGCGAGATCCGGCTGGTATTCGACCGGGAGCGACTCTGCGTAATGTGCCGTGCCGGCCTGAATCGCCTTCTCGCGCTCGTTGACTTCGGCTTCCAACGAGACCGACGAGAGGTCCTTGAGCAGCCAGGTGACTTCTTCTGCTGCGTACGAACCGAATTCGGGTCCTCGAAGCGGTCGGGCCCGCCGAGCGACCTCGAGCGCCATCGGGTCTGCACCCGTGAGGACGACGAGTACGACGTCGGCGCCCGACGCGGCCAGAGTCTCGGCCGCGGCCGCCAGGGCATCCGTGTCTGCGGGGGCGTCGGCAACCAGTATCAACGTCGCGTCGTGCGGTGCAGATGCGTTGTAGAGGTAACGCAGAGCCGATTCGTCCTCGGGGGCGGTGAACTCGAAGCCGCGCCGCAGTGGGTAGCCGGGTACGTCCACCACGTATGCAGGCGATCGGGTGGTGGTCTGGAACAGCGCGGTGTGTCCCCGTTTCTGAAGGGTGGCCGCCAGCCGTAGAGGCAGGTACATCAGCTCCTCGTGGCCGATCACCACCACCGCCGTCGAGTCGGCCAACGCAGCATCGACGGTGGCCGCAAGTGCGTCGATCGCGATGTCGAAACCAGCCGCGTCGGATCGCAGAAACCCGTGCCGTCCGCCGTCGGGAAGTGTCGCCGGCCACTGCGCGTCCACCCGGTGGACCGAACCGGGCTGTGCAGCAACGGGATTGAATACTGGATCGGGGAGGGCAAGCACCGTCTCCACCAATCCAGGGGCGAGCTCCACCGATCCCTGAGCGAGGCTCACGTTGTCGATCCGGATGCCGAGCTCGGTAGCCACCGCCGAGGCTGCAGCGAGATGCTCGGCGGTACGCATGTCGACCAGGGATGCGATGACGTAGTGCCTGCGTCCGGCCGAGGAATGAATCTGCCGCAACGCATCCAGCGCCGTCGCTCCGGTCGAGATCTCGTCGTCCACCAGAATCAACGGCAGCTCGCCGTCGAGAAGATCGGGCGACGTCGGCATCAGCAGGTGGTCGGTGGCGTGCGAATGCCCCTCCTCGAACTCACCGTGCACGGTCATCCCGGGAACAGAGCGCCGAGTCGAATGCAGGTAGCAGCGTGCGCCCAGGGCAGTTGCGACGGTGTGCCCCAATCCCGTTGCAGTTTCGGCGAACCCGAGCACATCGACATCGGACCCGTCCGCGGCAGCGGCGACGAGAGCCGCCAGTTCCTCGCCGGCCGAGACGACGACGTCGGGATCGACGGGGATGTGCTTGCCGAGCACGGTCGAGACCAGCAAGTGGGCACGTCGTGGGTTGCGCCGCAGACCGGGTCGAACCAACTGTGTGGCAGCCCAGGACGACGACGAGCCGGTATCGGTCAGGGCGATGCCGTCGGCCGGATTCTGGTTCATCGTTGTGCCAGCGCGGTCAGTAGGTCCACGAACGTGATTCCTTCGTTGGTGACACCGAACGCCTTGGCGCGCAGTACAGTTTGCTTCGCCCAATTGCGGTGTGGGCCCAGTTCGTTCATCTTGTTCCGGTAGCCGGACGCCTGCACGCCACCCTGGTCGGACGAGAGGATGTCGAGTGCATCGTGGTACTCCTCGTGCGTCACCGCGGACAACGCATGAACGGCGGGGACGTGCGACGGATGAATGACGGTCTTGCCCTGGATGCCGTTGGCCCGGTCGAGAGCAACCTCGCGCAGGAGCGCGTCGAGGTCGCTGCTGACCAGTTGCTGGCGGAAGCGGACGGCGTCCTGGTCGACGAAGGGCGTCTGACGTAGCAACGGACGGAACATGCGTTCGTGGTCTGCGAAGTACTCCCACACCGGGCCGGTGATGACGTAGCCGGACCCGTCGTAGCGGCCCAGGTGGTTGACGATCGCACTGATGACGTCGGCGACGACGCGGACGTCGTAGATCGTCAGGTCGCGGTCGCGTCGGATGCCGAAGGTGCCGCACATGTCGGTGGCTCCGATGCGCACGGCCAGCACCGTCTCGCGGTAGGTCCCGAGTAGCTCACGGATGGCAACGAGTTCTGCGTCTCTGGTCTCGCGGTGTACCACCTCCGGCGATTCGAGGACGGGCATCGCGAACAGGCGGGTGCCGTGCAACCGCGAGGCCGCGACGATCTCGTCGAGGAACTCGGCTCCGCGTGCGGCAGTGAACTTCGGCACGACGAATCCGGCGAGCCCGCCCGCGCCCTGGGTGAGGCCGGCGCAGATGGTTCGGATGTGCTCGGGAGTGCGCGCCCGGACGAACACGAGCGAACTCGACCCCGAGAGTTCGTTCAGAGTTCGGATGGCGTTGGCCAAAGCTTCTTCCAGATCATGATCCGCGACAGCGTCTTCGAGATCGATGACGATGGACCGCACGCCCTCGTCGGTGCGTTTGTTCACCGTCGCGGTCAGGTCGGGGCGTGTTGCCGGGATGTACAGCGTGGCTCCGAGAGCTGTTGCCACGACGTCGTTTCCGTCGCTCGTCTCGATGTCTTCCGGCTGCCGGAAGAACACTCGTGCACGGGTGTCTGCGTCGAGATGGCGAAAGTGTTGCACCACTGTCCTTCGTGTGAATGTGATCAGTGCGAGCTGCGCATGCGTTCGATCACGCCTGCGATGAAGTCCGAAATGGTATCCAGATCCTGCAGATATGACCAGTAGTCGGGATGGGTACCCGTCAGCGCTGTGCTCGCCCTGTCGATCCGGGCGAGCTGAGCATCCAACACCGAGCCCCATTCGGCAACCAGGCCACGATTGATCGCGAGTTGTTGAGCGTCACGAAGTTTGAACCGCACTTTGTTCTCGGTCTCTTTCGGGTCGGCCTTCACCGCGCGCAGCAGACGAACTCGGTCGGTCACCGCGTCGACCAGATGTTCGGCATCGCTCAGGTGTTGGCGCGCCTGGGTCACCAGATCCAGCGACTGCTCGGGATTGCCTGCGTCGAGCGCCGAACGCGCCGCGCGCAGATCCTCGTCAGCCTGCTCGATGTGTCGCGCACTCGACCGTTCGTTGCGCGAAAGATCAGCCGAGCTCTTGGCATTGAACTCGCGAAGCAGGCTCGAGAAGGCCGGGGCGATGCCCTCCGATCGCGTTCGGACGGCTTCGATTCGAGTGCGTACCGAGGACAGTGCGGTCCTGGCCTCCTGAAGTCGTCCGGGGGCCGACTCCACTGCCGCGCGTAGAGCTGCGGCTCGTTCGCGCACCTGGGCAGCGTGCTCGCGTGCGCGCAGAGGATCGCGCTGATTGCTCTGCAATTGCGTTGTTGCCGAATCGAGTTCGCGCCAAGCCAGACGCAGTGACGGGTACCCGGCGTACTGCTCGTCGACGGTGGCGCGGGCGACATCGGCCTCGGTCAGTGCGTCGTGCACCAGGCGCGGCGTGGCCGCAAACTGAGCGGAGGCCTGCTCGAGGGTGCCGCGATGGGCGTCGTAGAACCGGTCGACCGCCGCGCTGGCATCGTGCAGTAGTCGGGTCGCGTTGTCGAAGGCCGATCTGGCAGCAGCCGTGGTGATTCCGTCGAATTGATCGGTTGCGGTGAGGTAGGCGGCCCCGGCGTCGAAGCACTGCTTCTCGGTGTCGGCCCATCGGGCTGCGAGTCTGTCCTCGGGGCGCAAGGCGGTGGAGGCCTCGACGCCTGCCGACGCAATGGACTGACGCTTGTCCATATCGAGGAAGGCGGCGACGGCGTTGTCCTGGGATCGGCGCGCGGAGGCGTCGGATTCTGCTCCTCTGCGGAACACCCCAGGCCAGCGACTTGTCACCTGCTCGATAGTACTGACGGGAACCCTGGCGATGTCGCAGTCGTTGGCGGAGTACGTCCAAGAACCGGACATTCCCACTACGGTTGTACCCGTAACGGGAAACCATTTGCGAAAGGACCTCTCCATGGGCGTCAGCCTCAGCAAGGGTGGCAATGTCTCGCTCACCAAAGCAGCTCCGAACCTCACGGCAGTCGTGGTCGGACTCGGGTGGGACATCCGCACGACGACCGGTACCGACTTCGATCTCGATGCCAGCGCCATCGCGCTGAACTCGACGAAGAAGGCCCTCAGCGACGGACACTTCGTGTTCTTCAACAACTTGAAGTCTCCCGACGGCTCCATCGAACACACCGGAGACAACACCACGGGTGAGGGCGACGGAGACGACGAGCAGATCAAGGTCGATCTCGCCGCTGTGCCGCCGGAGATCGAGACCATCACCTTTCCCGTGTCGATCTACGATGCGGACGCGCGCTCGCAGTCGTTCGGTCAGGTGCGCAACGCTTTCATCCGCGTCATCAACCAGGCCGACAACTCCGAGCTCGCTCGCTACGACCTCAGCGAGGATGCCTCCACCGAGACCGCCATGGTCTTCGGTGAGCTGTACCGCAACGGCGCGGAGTGGAAGTTCCGCGCAGTCGGTCAGGGCTACGCATCCGGCCTCGCAGGCATCGCCCGTGACTTCGGAGTAAACGTCTAGTCAAGACTCTCCCAAGATTGGGGATACCCCCGCTTCATCGTTCATGATGGGCGGGGGTTTTTCCGTATTTGTCTGCCCCGACCGGTCGCTCCTGCCGGCTCCGCTCCTAGCCAGAAGGGCCACGCCTGTGGTTGTGAAGATCTTCGGATGGTCGATCGCGGTCACCATCGTCTCCGTCATCGTGGCTTTCCTCTACGGCGGGATCGAGGCGATGATCCTCGTCCTCATTCTCGGCGTGCTCGAGGTGTCCCTGTCCTTCGACAACGCCGTCATCAACGCCACCGTGCTGCGACGGATGAGTGAGTTCTGGCAGAAGATCTTCCTCACCATCGGCATCGTCATCGCCGTGTTCGGTATGCGGCTGCTCTTCCCGTTGGTCATCGTCTGGGCTGCCTCCGGTCTCGGTCCGGTGGCCGCGATCGACCTCGCGCTGAACCCGCCGCCGAACGACGCGGCGTACTTCGACGACGGCCGACCCAGCTACGAAACGTTGCTCACCGACGCGCACCCGCAGATCGCAGCGTTCGGCGGAATGTTCCTGCTGATGCTCTTCCTCGGCTTCATTTTCGAGGATCGCGAGATCACCTGGCTGAGCTGGTTGGAGAAGCCGCTCGCCCGAATCGGTCGCCTCGATCAGCTCTCTGTTGTCGTCGCGGGCCTGCTATTGGTCCTGAGCGCTGAATTCCTCGCCGACGACGACAAGATCTCCACAGTCATGGTCTCCGGCGTGCTCGGCATGATCACATACATCGCGGTGAACGGTCTCGGCGAGCTGTTCCACGTCGAAGAAGAGGGCGAAGAGTCGTCGGGTGGACCCAGCGAACTGGCAAAGGCGACGGGTAAGGCCGGCTTCTTCCTGTTCCTTTACCTCGAAGTGCTCGACGCCTCGTTCTCGTTCGACGGCGTCATCGGTGCCTTCGCCATCACTGCGGACCCGATCATCATTGCGCTCGGCCTCGGCTTCATCGGCGCGATGTTCGTCCGCTCGATCACGGTGTTCCTCGTGCGCAAGGGCACGTTGTCCGACTACGTGTACCTGGAGCACGGCGCACACTGGGCGATCGGCGCGTTGTCGGTCATTCTGCTGGTGTCCATCGGCATACACATCAACGAGCTGATCACCGGCTTCGTCGGCATCTTGTTCATCGGAGCTGCTCTGCTGAGCAGTATCCGACGCAACAAGCGCCTCGAGAAGGAAGGCGTGGAGACCTCGGTCAGCGTCTGATCTGCGGGTCCGCTGTGGTCCGGATACGCCGGGTCACAGCTCCGAGATATCCACCAGTCCGTCCTGGAGGGCCCGTGCCACCAGGCCTGCCTTGGTCGGGGCCGGTCGTCCGACCGAGGTGTACTTGGCCCGGATGCGGGTGAGGTGGGTGTTGACGGTGCCGAGCGAGAGAAACAGAGCTTTCGCAACCTCGGTCTTCGAGTCGTGTCGGATCCAGCAGAGAAGCACCTCGATCTCACGGCCGGTGAGGTCGGGCCGCGGCGGGAACGGGCTCGCAGGCACCGGGACGGGGTGTATCTGCATCGCCGGCGGAACCAGGCTGATGGGACCCCGTGTACCTCGCGTCGTCGGGACTGCCGAGTCGTTCGTGGAGGGCAAGGGTTCGAGCAGTGCAGACATCAAAATCTCCCGGACGCCGAAGTGGTTGAGACCGACTAAACCAATGTGGACGATTCTCACAGGTAATGCTCAGGTTTTCTGCCCTGATTTTCAGGGGCATTGAAAGGTCAACCGTCGCGGCAGCGTCTCACGGCAGTACGACAGACTCGCGTCCATCGGCGTCGATCTCGATTCGCGCACCCTTTCGCGAGTCGCTGACCAGTATGGACGCGATCCTCCCGCGCCCGGGAGGCAGGATTCGAGCGGTCACCACTCCTCCCTCCGCACCCCGAAGGGCAGTGGAAACGGCGATGCTCACCCGCTCCGAAATTGTGGGATGAACCACAGCCGGCATCAATCCCGTGAAGGTAATTCGGGCATCGGCAACCAACCGTCTTCGACCGCTCGCTTGTACAGGTCGGTTTTGGTCGGTGCCGGACGCCCGGCCTCGGCGTACTTGTTCCGAATGCGGACGAGGTAGTCGTTGACCGTCTGCTCGGACAGTCCGGCGAGACTGGCTACTCGGGCCGCCTTCTCCCCCGACGCATACAGCGCGAGTACCTCGCGCTGGCGGGGACTGAGACCGACATCGGGTAGCTGCGGATCACCGTCGATTGCGGCGGCCCAATCCGTCGTGACCACCTGACCGCCGCTCGCGGCGCGCCTGATCGCCGAGACGATCGCGGCCGCGGGCGCCGACTTTCGCACCACACCCAGTACGCCGGCGCGGGCAGCCGAGCGCACCAGAAATGCGTTCTCGGCACCGGTGTAGACCAGTACGCGGGCACCGGCGGCGTGCAGTTGCTCCACGTTCGAGCGAGGGGACGAACCGTCACCCAGCCGAAGGTCGAGAACCACCAGATCGAGTGTCTGCCGCTGTTCGAGCAGTTCGCCCACGGTGGCGGCGATGGACACCAATTCGAGGTCGGGTTCGTCCGCAAGCATCGCCTGAAGGCCGAGAGCCACCGATTCGTGGTCCTCGACCAGACCGACGCGTCGTACGTCGGCCCCCTGCTCGCTCGCGTCCCCCTGAGAATTCGACACCTGTGTCATGTCCCCGCCCCGCCCTAGGTACTACTGCCCCGGTGATGTCGTCAGCGATATCGTTGCTGGTCGGGGGGATATTACAGACGGCTGGTCGGTTTCGCCCGGGAAAGGGACGCGCATCCGAGCCCGGATGAACAGCACGAAGAACACCACCAACAGCAGTGCTCGGCCCCATACCCCGACGAGGACGAAAAACTCCTCGTTCTCGGCGTCGGCACCCGAGGCGAGCGCAGCGAAATACTTGAAGACGCCGATTCCCATCGACAGATCGACGAGCAGATACGCGCCGACGAGTCCCCACGGAACCCGAAGCAGAACCAGGAACGGCAGCAGCCACAGCGTGTACTGCGGCGAGTGCACCTTGTGCAGCAGCATGAATCCGCACAGCATCGATCCACTGACCGCGACCCACGGATAGGTACCGTCCACCTTTGCGCGACGCCAGCCCAGCCACAGCGCGAGAGCGAAGGCGACGAACACCAGTAGCGGCGACGCGACGTCCACCACGTCCTGGAAAGACGCCTCGGCCTCGGCGTAGGCATCGGGAGTCATCTGGTCGCTGATGTAGAAGTGGCGCAATCCCCAGTACCAGATGGAGTTGGTCGTCAGGTCCGCCTGCCGGAGCGACTGGAACGTGAACGACGCGCGCCACCCCTCGTAGCCCAACACTGCGAACGGCAGATTCACTGCGATCACGGTGCCGATCGCGGCGCCGGCGACCGTCAGACCGCCGCGGATGTCCCAGCGGCCTTTGACTGTGTCGGCGGACTCGCGCCCATCGACTCCCCTGGTGACCACGTACGCAATCAGTGGCAGCACGAATGCACCGGGATAGAGCTTGAGGCAGAAGCCGATAGCCAACAGCACCGACGCGAGAACAGCTCGCCGTCGCAGTGGCATCGGCAACGTCATGACGAAGACCGCGCCGACGGCGGCGGCGACGACGGGCAGTTCCCAGTTGTGGAAGGCGTACATCACCAGCGGCGGGCCGATCGACCACAGCAGTGCCGACCAGCCGGCCATCCTGCCGAGCATCCACGCGGTGACCAGACCGAAGGGCGCGAGAATCAAGGCCGACGTCAGCAGAAACTGCGCGTCGGTATGCGCGGGAATGGCACCCAGCCACATCAGCAGGCCGCTGAGAACGGGGTACTCCACCGTTCCTCCGGTGAGGATTCCGTCGCTGGTGATGGCCCCGTGGATGTACGGGAAGATGTGGTTGTCGATATCGCGACCGAGCCAGAGAAACTGAATGTCCGAGTAGCAGACCGAGGAATCCTTGATCGCGTCGAACATCGTGCTGCGACCCGATGCGTCGAACGGCGCGACCGCGCAGCGGGCCTTGTTGAGATATCCGAGAATCAGTCCGAGTGCAGCCATCGTGACGACCACGACGACCGTCATCGGATTGGCGCGGACCCCGGATCGCATGACGCAAGACTATGACGCCCGAACGTCGGCCCGTACGCCCAGCAGGAATTAGCAGGTCAGCGCCCTGTCGTGTATCTTCGAGGGGTTGCTGACGCAACGACCCTCCTGCCACGGATAGTCCGTGGCCGTTTTCACTAGTCCACAGGAGGTGATGAGGTCTTATGCGTCATTACGAATTGATGGTCATTCTCGACCCCAATCTGGACGAGCGCACTGTCGCTCCGTCGCTCGATACGTTCCTCAACGTCGTTCGCAAGGATGGCGGCACCGTCGACAAGGTCGATGTGTGGGGCAAGCGTCGTCTGGCCTACGAAATCCTCAAGCACGCCGAGGGCATCTACGCCGTTGTGAACCTCAACGCCGAGCCTGCCACCGTCAGCGAGCTGGATCGTCAGCTCGGACTCAACGAGTCCGTGTTGCGTACGAAGGTCCTGCGACAGGGCAAGTAATTGTCGTTGCCCGCCTCTAGGCTGGCATCTACAACGCTTACTACTGAAAGAGGAACCATGGCAGGCGAGACCGTCATCACCGTCATCGGAAACTTGACGGCTGATCCAGAACTTCGATTCACCCCCGCCGGTGCGGCGGTTGCCAACTTCACGGTTGCATCCACGCCGCGCACATTCGATCGTCAGACGAACGAATGGAAAGACGGCGACGCGCTCTTCATGCGCTGCAACATCTGGCGCGAGGCAGCGGAAAACGTTGCCGAGAGCTTGACCCGAGGCTCGCGAGTGATCGTGAGCGGACGGTTGCGGCAGCGTTCGTACGAAACGCGTGAGGGTGAGAAGCGGACAGTCGTCGAGCTCGAAGTCGACGAGATCGGACCTTCACTCCGCTACGCCACCGCAAAGGTCAACAAGGCCAACCGCGGTGGAGGTGGCGGCGGAGGCGGCTTCAACTCCGGCTCCGGCTCCGGTTCCTCCGGCGGATCGAGCGGCGGCCGCTCGAACTCCTCGTCCAATTCCGGTTCCGGCGGAGACGATCCCTGGGGCAGTGCTCCAGCGGCATCGGGCTCCTTCGGCGGACGTGGCGGAGACGAAGAGCCACCGTTCTAGATCCTTCGATCGAGAACAACCAGATGTAACGGAGAAAGACCCATGCCCAAACCGCCATTGCGCGACAAGGTGCTCAAGAAGAAAGCGTGTTCCTTCTGCAAGGAGAAGAACGCGTCGATCGATTACAAGGACACGACGTTGCTGCGTAAGTACGTCAGCGATCGCGGAAAGATCCGTGCTCGCCGTGTCACCGGCAACTGCGTCCAGCATCAGCGTGACGTGGCCGTTGCCGTGAAGAACTCGCGTGAGGTAGCACTGCTGCCTTACGCCGCGACGGCTCGATAGAAAGGGGCGATTGGTATGAAACTGATCCTCACCGCTGATGTGGACAACCTCGGTGCGCCTGGCGACACCGTAGAGGTCAAGGACGGCTACGGTCGTAACTTCCTGCTGCCCCGCGGACTGGCCATTCAGGCCACCCGTGGAGCTCAGAAGCAGGTCGACGGCATTCGCCGCGCTCAGGAAGCTCGTGCCGTCCGCGGACTCGAGCATGCCAACGAGCTCAAGCAGGCCATCGAAGGCCTCGAGGCCGTCACGCTGTCCGTCAAGACCGCGGGCGACTCGGGCAAGCTGTTCGGCTCGGTCACCGCGTCGGACGTCGCTTCCGCGCTCAAGGCTGCCGGTGGCCCGGTTGTCGACAAGCGCAGCATCGATCTGCCGAAGGCACACGTCAAGAGCACGGGCAAGCACGACATCGTCGTGAACCTGCACCCCGACGTGACCGCCAAGTTCAAGCTGGAGGTCGTCGGAAGCTGATTTCGGCTTTCGGCCCAGTACGGCTGCAGAAAAGCCCCGCGAACCACGGTTCGCGGGGCTTTTTCGTGTCTTCTCACAAAGATCAACTGTCGCAATGGGTTCCAATTTGTGAAGCATCTCTCTCGATGACATCTTTAGCCAAGGTTTGCGTAGCCTTTACGTGGGGGCGACATTCGACGCCGGAACACGATCGACCGACCTGACGCCTAGACGCCCGGAGGACCTGCCGTGACAACGACAGCAGAGCACGACTCAGAACCCAGCCCGAAGACCCGATCCGAGCCACCGTCTCGGATCGGGTCGATAATGAAGTACGATCTCCCGGCCTCCTTGGTCGTTTTCCTTGTGGCAGTGCCACTTTCGATCGGTATCGCCGTCGCCTCCGGCGCCCCGATCATGGCCGGTCTCATCGCCGCAGTGGTCGGCGGCATTCTCGCGGGCATCCTCGGTGGATCACCATTGCAGGTCAGCGGTCCCGCCGCGGGTCTGACGGTGGTGGTTGCCGAGTTGGTCAACCAATTCGGCTGGGGCATAACGTGCGCTATCACGGTTCTTGCCGGTGCTGTGCAGATCCTGTTGGGAATGAGCCGAATTGCGCGTAGCGCTCTGGCGATCTCGCCGGTGGTGGTTCATGCCATGCTCGCCGGAATCGGCATAACCATTGCGCTGCAGCAGATTCACGTCCTCCTCGGCGGTGAGTCCGAGAGCTCGGCCGTGCAGAATATCCTCGCAATTCCCACGTCCGTCGCGAACGGTCAATGGCCGTCGATCATCGTCGGTGGAATCGTTGTCGTGCTCATGTTCGCCTGGCCGCGGTTGGCCGAGCTGTCCAGCGTGTTGGCGAAGGTCGCCAAGGTTCCCGCCGCACTGGTCGCAGTGGTCACTGCCACTGCGGTCTCGATCTTCTTCTCCCTGGACGTCGAGCGAATCGAATTGCCGGGCAACCTGATCGAATCGCTGAGCTTCCCGATCATGCCCGACGGGCAGTGGAGCGCGTTTGTCACCGGCGTCATCACCATTGCGCTGATCGCCAGCGTCGAGAGCCTGCTCTCCGCGGTTGCCGTCGACAAGATGCACAGTGGTGAGCGCACCAACTTCGACCGAGAATTGATGGCACAGGGCGCGGGCAACATGGCCTCGGGTGCCATCGGCGGTCTGCCGATCACCGGCGTCATCGTGCGCAGTGCCACGAACGTCAAGGTCGGTGCCAAGTCTCGAGCGTCGGCGATTCTGCACGGCGTGTGGATCTTGATCTTCTCGGTGCTGTTCATCTCGATCGTCGAGCTGGTCCCGTTCGCTGCACTCGCGGGTCTGTTGGTGATGATCGGTGTGCAGCTGATCAAGTTGGCGGACATCAAGATTGCGAACAAGACCGGTGACATCGCAGTCTATGCGGTGACGGTCGTCGGAGTGGTGGCACTGAATCTGCTCGAAGGCGTGCTCATCGGATTGGCTCTGTCGATCATTCTGGTGCTGCGTCGTGTGGTGTGGGCCAACGTCCGCGCGGAGGAAACGGTCGACGGTACCTGGCGCGTCACCATCGAGGGTTCGTTGAGCTTTCTCGCGCTCCCGAGACTGACGCACGTGCTGTCCACCGTCCCTGCGGGAACAGACGTCACCGTGCGCTTGGGTGTCGACTTCCTGGACCACGCCGTCCACGACGCGTTGAACGAGTGGGTGCGTCAGCACGAACTCGGCGGTGGCACAGCGAAAGTCGAGGAAGTGGGTACGGCGTCGATGGCTGCCGCCGCCGAGGGTCCACCCAAGCGTGGGTCCGCGACGGTACGCAGTTCGTTGGCTCCGTGGCGCGCCTGGCAGCTCAAGAGCGATGATGCGCAGGAGGATTCGCCTGTAGCGCTACGGGCTGTGATGAGCGGAGTGGCCGAATACCACCGCACCCATGCACCCAACATCCGTCCCCACCTCGAGGGGTTGACCGACAGCCAGGATCCGGACACGCTCTTTCTCTGCTGTGTGGATTCGCGCGTCATGCCGAACACGATCACCAGTAGCGGGCCGGGTGATCTGTTCACGGTCCGGAACATGGGCAACCTCGTTCCCGCGAAGGGTCAGGATTGCTCGGTGGAGGCCGCGCTGGCGTTCGGTGTGGATCAGCTGGGCACCTCGTCGGTGGTGGTGTGTGGACACTCGGGCTGCGGTGCCATGAAAGCGGTGCTGAGTGGGCCGGAGAATGCCGCCGACGAGTCCGTGGCGGAATGGCTGGGTCACGCGGTGGCGAGCTTGGACGCGTACCGCAGCGGGCACGTGGTGGGTCGTCAGGCCGCAGAGCTCGGTTTCGGCGAAGCGGATCAACTCGCCATGGTGAACGTGGCCGTGCAGTTGCAGACGCTCACTCGTCACCGCGTGGTCGGCCGCGCCAACGCCGAGGGACGCCTGCACATCACCGGACTGTTCTTCGACATTCCGACCGCCCGGGTGCTCCGAATCGGCACCAAGGAGGTCACGGTGCTGGATCCGGCCGACTGCCCACAGAAGAGCCATGTCTGACATCTGATCAGCGGCGAAGAGGGGCCCGATTCCAAGCCTGGAATCGGGCCCCTTCTGCTGAAACGGGCTGATGGTTTGTTTCTGTGATCATTCCCAGCCCATGTGACCTAGTTCACCCTGGGGTTCACCTGGCATTTACTCAACACGCCCGAGCTGTCAATTCGGACGACACGCCGATCCAGAATCAATGCACAGGAAGAAAACTTTATGTACACCCTTCGACCAGGCTGAACCGTCGAAACTGTGAAAGTTATACCCAGGTTATCCCCAGGTGGTCAACACCGTTGTTCGAGCTCATCCACATTTCGTCCACAGCTTCATGCACAGGCTGTGTTGTGACTACTGCCGATAGCGCTTAACGTCCGTGCAGCGTCTCTCTCGATGCCGCGCAAAGGCGACGAGACGGCGTGAATCCGGTGTCGATCAGTACCTGTCGGTGCCCGGGGGTAGAACTTGCTGGAGCGCACGGCCGGGTGGTATTCGGTGGTGTTGACGACTATTGGGGAGAGGACGGCCGGTTCGCGTGGCAGTTGTGGACGATCGAGGACAGTCCGACTACTCCGGCTCCTCCTCCAGCGAGGGCCCCGGTGAGGATTTCGGTCGCCAACCCCCGCAGGACATGGCCGCCGAGCAGTCCGTCCTGGGCGGGATGTTGCTGAGCAAGGACGCCATTGCCGATGTGCTCGAGGTGCTTCGGCCGGGTGATTTCTATCGGCCGGCCCACCAGAACGTCTACGACGCGATTCTCGATCTCTACAGCCGCGGCGAGCCCGCCGACCCGGTGACCGTCTCGGCCGAGCTGGATCGACGCGGGGAGCTCAAGCGCATCGGCGGTCCGCCGTACCTGATCACGCTGACCCAGACGACGCCGACGGCGGCCAACGCCGGGTACTACGCCGAGATCGTCGCCGAGAAGTCGATTCTGCGCCGCCTCGTGCAGGCCGGCACCCGCATCGTGCAGTTCGGCTACGCCGGAGCCGATGGCCAGGACGTGGCCGAGGTCGTCGACCGCGCGCAGGCCGAGGTGTACGAGGTCACCGAACGCCGCACCTCCGAGGACTTCCTGCCCCTCGAAGAGCTGCTTCAGCCCACGATGGACGAAATCGACTCCATCGCCAGCCGTGGCGGTATATCCCTCGGTGTACCAACAGGATTCGCCGAACTCGACGAAATCACCAACGGCCTGCACCCTGGTCAGATGATCATCGTGGCGGCGAGGCCTGGCGTGGGTAAGGCGCTCGCTCTCGACACGCCGCTTCCGACGCCCGACGGCTGGACCACCATGGGCGAGGTGGCCGTGGGTGACCGCCTCATCGACGCCCATGGCATGCCGACGCGTGTCGTGGCGGCCACGGACGTCATGCTCGATCGACCGTGCTACGAAGTCGAATTCTCCGACGGCACAGTCATCGTCGCCGACGCGGAGCACCAGTGGTTGACCGAGAGTGAGGGTGTCCCTGGCGTACGCACTACCGAGCACATTCTGGCGACAGGCGACCATTCCGTTCGGAACTCTGCGGCCATCCAGCTACCGGATGCCGACCTCCCCGTTCCGCCCTATGTTGCGGGCGTGGCGCTCGGTGGTGGGGTGCCGGCAGCGGACGCCGATATCGCAGCGCGAGTGGAGGCGGAGTTCGATACAGTCCCGCATCTCTACCTGCGGGCCTCGGAGCGACAACGACGAGAGTTGCTTGCTGGCATTCTCGACACTGCGGGTTCGGTCGCATCGGATGGCTCCATCGATGTGGCTCCTTTCGGCGGCCTGGACGAGTTGGTCGTGGGGCTCGGTCTCGTGTGGACAGGCTCGTCGGTCGTGACGGACGAGGTTGTATTTGGTGTGGCGCGTAAACAGTTGCTGCACAAGGAACGTCGCGCTGCGGGATCCATTGTGCGATCGGGTTCGCGGTTCATCGTCGACGTTCGCCGAGTCGACTCCGTTCCGGTTCGCTGTGTGGAGGTCGACAACGCAGATCATCTGTATCTCGCCAGCGAGTCGATGATTCCGGCCCACAATTCAACGCTGTCAATGGATTTCATGCGTTCGTGCTCGATCAAGCACGGCATGCCCAGCGTCATTTTCTCTCTGGAGATGAGTCGTACCGAGATCGTCATGCGACTGTTGTCCGCCGAGGCGAAGATCAAGCTCGGTGACATGCGTTCGGGAAAGATGACCGACGACGACTGGACCAAGCTGGCCCGGCGCATGAGTGAGATCAGCGAAGCACCGCTGTTCGTCGACGATTCTCCGAACCTGACGATGATGGAGATCCGCGCCAAGGCCCGTCGCCTCAAGCAGCGCAACGGCCTCAAACTCATTGTGGTGGACTACCTTCAGCTGATGTCGTCGGGCAAGAAGGTCGAATCCCGTCAGCAGGAGGTCTCGGACTTCTCGCGTCAGCTCAAGCTGTTGGCAAAGGAACTCGAATGCCCGGTGGTCGCCGTCTGCCAGCTCAACCGTGGCCCGGAGCAGCGAACCGACAAGAAGCCGATGGTGTCCGACCTTCGCGAGTCCGGCTCACTGGAGCAGGACGCCGACATGGTGATTCTGCTGCACCGCCCGGACGCGATCGAGCGCGACGACCCACGCGGCGGTGAGGCCGACTTGATTCTCGGCAAGCACCGTAACGGTCCGACCGCGACAATCACTGTCGCACACCAGCTTCACCTGTCAAGATTCGTGGATATGGCGCGGGGCTAGTCACTTGCCCGCGCCACGGAATCCGGCAACGCCTCGAATGGCGGGCTCGACTGGTGGTGTCGCGGACAAGCTAGGTAATAAGTACGAGTTGGCCTGGGCCATCCGTCATGCTTTGTTCTGCATCCAAGACGAGCGCCGCAGTCTCACGCTGGAAGAGATCGACCCGAAATTGGCTGACGGCTCGGAGTTCACCTACGTCAACGAGCACGGCAATATCTCGGTGACCCAGGTGAAGCGCCAGAACAACATCACCGATCACTGGACCGTCGCAGCCCTTAGGGGTCGGGGAGTTTTGGCGGCGGCTGCTCGTCATGTTGCCGATGGGCGTGAGTTCCACTTCAGCTCGATGACGCCAAGCGGGGCACTTCGCGTCATGGCAGGCCTGTCGCGGCAATCGGCTGACGTTACGCAGTTCGTCGCGCATCAACTCACGCGCGAGATGAGACCAACCTTCGATGAGCTGACCGCGGCGAATGTCTTCGGAAGCGTTGACAGGGCTTGGCAAACCCTGCGGGGGCTGTGGATCGAGATCGAAGTCGAAGAGCAGCTGATCAAAACCAACGCCACGCTCGCCGAAATGAGCTTGGAAGGTGCGACGGGCAATTTAACGGCGGTTGCTATTGGTGCCGTGTTGCTCGACAATCTGCGTACGCGAATGACCCGTCGCGGACTGCTCGACGCGCTTGCTCGCGACGGCATCACACCTCGCGATTCCATCGCACGGCAAACATCCCATGAGCAGGTGTTGGCAGCAACCCGGAGCTGGCGGGGCACGATCGAGCGTGAACTGCTTTCGCCGCCGATCGAGAGGCACGAAGCTCGCAATCTCGTCGACCTGATGTCTACGACCCGCGTCGCACTTGTAGTTGGGGCGGGCGGTGGTGGAAAGAGTTGTGTGCTTTACCAGGCTGCCCGGGAGTTCGAGACGCAGGACGCCGAGGTATTGGCGTTCCGGCTCGACCGCCGTGGTGCCTTCGGTTCGACAGTGGAACTGGGCAGTCATCTTGGCCTCTCGACCTCGCCGGTCGCGGCGCTGCGGCAAGCAGCAGACGGGCGTGACGCCTTCCTGATAATCGACCAACTCGACGCCGTATCGCTAGCGTCAGGGCGCCTGTCGGAGCGTTTCGACGTCATTGCCGATCTCATTCAAGAAGCAACGACTATTGACGGGGTGCGCGTCATCTTGGCGTGCCGACTGTTCGACGTGGAGAACGACCACCGCATCCGCAAACTCGTCGCGCGGAGCGAAGTCGAGCGCCTGACCGTCGAGCCGCTGTCAGACGAAGCGGCGGCGGACGCTGTCTCAGTCATGGGTCTCGATCCCGACTTACTCACCGCGACTCAACGTGCACTCCTCAGGTCGCCGCTCAACCTCGTCCTGCTCGAGACGATCGCCGACCAGCCAGCTGCCCTGAACTTCACCTCCAGAGGATCGCTCTTCGAAGCATTCTGGCAGCGCAAAGAACAGGCTTCTGAGCAGCGAAGGCCCGGAACGTTGTATAACGACGTGCTGGCTCGGATCGCCAACACCGCAAGCGACAACCAGGCGTTGTCCGTCCCCGTCGAAATCCTCGATCCTGGCGACTTCATCAAACACGCCCGAGTCCTCGCCTCCGAACAGGTCATCGCGATCGAAGATGGCCGGGTTTCTTTCTTTCACGAGACGCTCTTCGATTTCACATTCGCCCGCCAATGGCTGTCACGGCAGCAGTCGATGGTCGATTTCCTGTGCGCCCAGGAGCAAGAACTGTTCCGACGCGCGCAGGTGCGGCAGGTCCTCGAGCTTCTCCGTGAGCGAGATCCCGATCGGTTCCGGACTGAGGTCGAGGCGGTCCTGCTCAGCGCGCATGTTCGCTTCCACATCAAGGAGACGGTCGCGGCCGTCTTCGCGAACGTCGGCTCTCCGACGCCCGAGGATGTTGATCTTGTGCTGCGCCTTGCTGGCAGGGAATCGACGCTCACGAAACGGTTGTTGCTTCAGCTCGCGCGGCCTACTTGGTTCGGCCCCTTCTACGCCCAGGGGCACATCGAAAAGTGGCTCGACAGCGACAACGCAGCACTATGCGCCAGAGGTGTCCATTGGTTGGGCAACGCCGGCACCGAGCATGGCGACGAGGTGACTGAGCTTCTGAAGGAACGCAACCAGTCACCCGACTACGTGGCGTGGCTACTTTCGGTGACTCAGCGCACCGAGCTGCACCATCACCGGCAACTGTTCGAATTGTTGCTAGACGCAGTCCGTGCCGGCAGAATCAATCCAGCCGCTCAGAACTTCTGGTTCTCGGCACATGAGCTTGTGGAACACAAGCCACTCTGGGCAATCGAGATGCTCAAGGCCTGCTTCGTGGACAGTCCTTCAGCTCTGACGCTCGGCGGCGACGGCAAAGTAGCCCTTCTTGGCATTCGTCAGTACGGCGTCAATCAGATGATCGAGGCAGCGTGCAAAGCAGAGCCGCAAGCATTCGCCGAGGCGTTCGTGCCACACCTGTTGGAGGTCATGAAGGCGACATCCTACGACCGCCACGAGCAGGATCTTCTTCGTGACCGGCACTTCTGCTTGAGATTCCCAACGGAGCGGGGGTATCGCAAAGTCGATGACGCGTTGTACAACGGCTCGGCCAACGCCCTCGGAGTGTGGGCGCAAAGGTCGCCGCATACCGTCAAATCGATGCTGCAGCGCCTGGCTGCTAGCGAATACGACGCGGCGCAGTCGTTGTTGTATCGCGCCCTCATTGCCGGGGCCGTGACCTTTGCCCGGTGGGCAGCCGACCTGATTCTCCAAGGGGGCAACCGCCTGCAAGCGGGCTACCTATCCAATGTCCACTGGCTTTCGCGCGAGGTAGTCGAGGCCATCGCGCCGCACATCAGCGATGAGGTCCACTTGCAACTTGAGGAGTACTTCCGCGACCTTCCCGCGACATACCAATCTTCCGACCTCCACCACAGGCTCCAGTGGTTCGGAGACACCGCCTTCGAATTCCTCACAGCGCTCGACCCCGGACGGTTAACACCGTTTGGGCTTCGACGGCTGCAGGAGTACCAGCGCAAGTTCGGCCGCGATTTGCCCGAGCCACCGACCGGCATCATCACTTACACGGTCGGTTCTCCGATCGGTGGTCCAGCCACAGGCAAGATGAGCAATGCACAGTGGCTGCAGGCCATGGCGAAGCACGACAACGACGACCGTCAGGTCGGCAGCGAGGTAGGCGGTGCTCACGAGTTGTCGCAGCAGCTGAAGGCACGAACGGCTGAAGATCCGCTTCGGTTCGCTGAATTGGCCATGCAGTTGACGCCCGAGACGAATAAGGCCTACCCCAGCGCGATCCTGTGGGGCTTCGGAGAAGCCTCTATTCCAGGGGAGGCACGTCATGCCGTATTCGACGCGATTCGACATGTCATGAGCCTCGGTTTCAACGACTGCGACCGTTGGCTTGGTTGGGCGGTCCGCCACGTCTACGACGAGACACCCCTTGACATCGTTGAGATGGTCCTCGATCGGGCGCTGCACGCTCCTGACCCCGTCAACAACTCGCCCGTCTTCGTACGCCAAGACGACCATCAACCCGGGCGTGACTTGTTCCAGAACGGTTACAACACGTCACGAGGAAGCCTGGCCGAGTCGCTCGGCGACCTCCTGGTCCACGACCCTGACGGCACGCGCACGAAACTCGTGGCTCCGCACCTCACGCAACTGGCGAACGATTCGGTACTGAGTGTTCGCGCATGCGTCGCCCACACCATCGCTGCCTGCCTACGGCACGCACGGCCAGCGGCCTACACAGCCTTCGAACGCCTCATTGACGCTGACGATCTGCTGCTTGCCTCAGACAAAATGGACGATCTGATGATGTACATCGGAAATGCCAATCCAGAATTGATCGATCCAATCATCGATCGCATGCTCAGCTCAACAGATACCGAGGTCCGAAGGGCAGCGGGACGTATGGCGGCATTCGCCGCGATGCAATGGGGGCGTGCAGCCCTGATGGAGCAAGCTCTGGCCGGCGATGTGGAAGTTCGGGGCGGCCTGGCTGAGGTCTGTGCGGCAAGGATTGATCAATCCGCCGATTCGGAACTCGTGTTGTCCACCCTGCGCCACCTGATGCATGACGAGGACGATGACGTCCGTAACAGCGTTGGCAGTCTCGCCGGTCATCTGCGTGGAAACGATCTGCGCCCTTACGCCGAATTCCTGTCTGACTTGATCGCCTCACCAAGTTACGTACACGCAACCCCACAGTTGCTCATCACGCTGCAGGAAGCGCCGGACAAGGTCGATGACCTCGTCGACCTCGCTGCACATCAATTTCTGAATATCCACGGCGAAGACGTCGCTGACCTCGCGACCGGTGCTGCCGGGGATGCTCATTACATCTCGGAGCTTGTGATCCGTGGGTTGGCACAGACTCGCGACCCACGGCGCATCGAGGCGCTGCTGGATATCCTTGATCGCATGCTCGAACTCGGTGTTTACGGAGTCGATAGAGCAATTGACGGAGCGGTGCGCAACTAAACAGCACGCCACTGCTAACGGTGCGCATATTCACAGCCGGCTGCTGGGCGCGGGCATTGCCTGGGACGTGCTTCGTATCGTGGCCTCCGATCCAGAGGGGCAGGAATTCGGAAGACGATAGAAACGCCATCGGCACAACGGGTTTGAGCGCTTGGCATGTCGACCACGTTAAGGCTCACGCCATGTTGACTTCGATAGATGACTAGCCGGAGGCCAGGGCTGTCTGCGCTACCGTGGGTCACCCCTCGGTACACGCTCCGAGATCCGCGCTTCGGCAATCGATCCGGTGCAGTCGGAGCGCTGAGTCGAAGCTGGCGATGCTGTCCAGATTCGTGGACATGGCGCGGAACCAGGGCCAACGGCGGTGGTCCAGCGCTATTCGGCACGTATCGGTCGGGACGGTTACAGCTACCAAGGCTCCCCGAGTCTGCCGGGTCAAGTATTCTCTTCGAGAATCAGCCCAAGCACTTAACGCAGCAATCGACGAAAGTAATCATGCCCGAGGATCAGAACACAGACGTTCCACCGAATCACCTCGCGATCGATCCGCGGAGCCCCTTCTACAACGAAGAGGTTCTTCGCCGGGACGTGGGTATTCGCTTCAATGGCGTCGAGAAGACCAGTGTTCGCGAATACAACGTGACCGAGGGTTGGGTGCGTGTAGAAGTCCCTACCGCCAAGGATCGCTACGGAAATCCCATGCTCGTCAAGCTCAAGGGCACTGTCGAACCGTACTTCCGCGACGCACAATAGCGGGCTTAGCCCGGGGCCCAGTCGACGGTGGCACCGGCCACCACCATCGATTCGAGGGCTGACTGATGCTCGGCTTCGGTCGATCCCGCGCAGGCAGCGGAGTGGACCGTCACTCGATAGCCCAGTGAGCATGCGCGTTCTGCGGCGATCCGAACCCCGAAATCCGTCAGGTATCCGGTGATCACCACGTGTTCCACCCCGACGAGTCTCAGCTGGGCGTTCAGATCGGGGTTGGACCAGATGTCGCGGTCGAACTTCGTGGCGATGAGGTCTCCTGGCCGAGGCGTCATCGACGGGTGGAAGCGGGCACCGTCACCGTCCGCGTCGGAGCGCATCGGATCGGCTGCATCCCGGCTCAGATAGCGAGTGCACACCACCAGTGCACCTGTAGCGCGCTGGGCTGCACGGACCGATTCGGCGCGAGCCGTTGCGTCGGGATCGTGTCCGAGCTCGATGATCCAGGGCTGAAAGTCGATCTCCAACAATGCCGTTCGCGGCATGTCAGTAACGTGTTCCGACTGCAGCGGGGGCATCGTCGAGCGCGGTGAGATCCTCGGCGGTGAGCTGAAGCGCCAGTGCCGCGAGGTTGGCGTCGAAATGCTCGATGTTGGTGGTGCCGGGAATGGGAATTACATGGGTGCCCTGGGCGAGTACCCACGCCAATGCCACAGCGGCAGGGGTGGAGTCGTGCCTCGATGCAACAGCCGACACCACCTCGACGATCGATCGGTTCTGTTCGGCCGCATCTCTGGAAAATCGGGGAAGTGCCAACCGCATGTCGGTCGCCGGAAGTGCGGAGGTGTCGAGTGAACCGGTGAGGAACCCTCGACCCAGAGGCGAGAACGGCACGAACACCGCGTCGTTCTCACCCGTCCACTCGACGATGTTTCCCGCAGGCTCACCGTCGTGGGTAGTGCCCTGCCCCAGTGCGTTTCGAGTCCACAGGGATAGTTCGGACTGCACTGCAGCGACCGGATGAATGCTGTGGGCCACCTGTGCCTGCTCGACGGTGACCTCGCTGAGCCCCAGGGCGCGCACCTTTCCCGCCGCCACCAATTGGGACAGTGCTCCCCAGGAGTCCTCGATCGGCACCTGGTCGTCGACGCGGTGGAGGTAGTACAGATCGATGGTGTCCACACCGAGGTTCCGCAGGCTCGAGTCGCAGGCCTGCGCGAGGTGCTTCGGCGTACCGTTTCGCGTCAGAACAGGCGCGCCGCCGTCGGCGTTCCCGATCAGGCCGGCTTTCGTGGCGATCACAGCGTTCGTCCCGGCCAGAGCGCGGCCGACGACCCTCTCGTTGTGTCCGGCAGCGTAGGCGTCGCTGGTGTCGAAGAAGTCGATACCCGACGCGAGTGCGTGCGCCAGGATGGGTGCACCGGCAGTGTCCGAGGAGGTATCGGCACCGGTGTAGGCCCAGCTGATACCCATGCAGCCGAGGCCGATGGCACCGACATTGCGTCCGAGTGCCGGGACGTTACGAGTGGAAATCGACATGAATGCTCCTGTGCTCGTTAGTTGATGGGTGGACGACCGCGAGACCATCGCAGTCGAGACCCCCTGCGATCAGGTCCTCGTAGTGCGAGATTTTCGTTTCCAGCGCAGACCGTGCTTCGGCGAGACGACGTTGCTTCTCGTCGACCCGGACCCGGTGCGCGCTCAGAATGTCGATCCGTTCCTGATGTGTGGACGCACCCAGATTCACCAGAACCACGAATCGACGCATATCGGCCGTGGGCATCCCGGTCGACCGAAGACGAACCAGAAGTTGCACGAGTGCGACCAGTCTCGGGCTGAACGCGCGCCTACCCATCGGCGTGCGTGGGATCTCGGGTATCAGGCCCTCCCGCTCGTACCAACGCAACGTGTCCTGCGTCAGCCCCGAGGACTCGGCCATCTCGGCAATCCCGATACTCACGGGCTCGGTGTCGGTGGTGGCCGGTGAATGCGGTGTTGCGGTCATGGGCCAGACGCTACGTCTTCGAGTGCACTCCAACGCAAGCCGAAATCGGCCATGGGCTCACACCAGTCTGGCGTGCCCGTGAAAGAGCATGGCGGCGGCCGCGTCGGTGCGTTCGGAATCCCCCGTGGTGAAGCGATCGAGAAGTAGCCCTCGGAATCCCGCACCGACGTTTGTTGCCTGGATGATCGCCGTTGTGGACTCCATCCCACAACGGGCCATCGCGGCGGCCAAGGCGTCGGTGAGTGCGCGCACGCTGGCACGTGCGAATTCCGCGAGAACACCGGATTTGATGGACGCAATTCCGATGACCTGCATCAGGATTCGTGAGCTGACCGCATCGGTACCGTCGGTCATCGCCGTCCACAGTTGGTGCAATCGTTCCTCGAGCTGCTTCGAATCGCGGACGTCGCCGAACATCTCGTCGAATGCCGGCCGTTGACTTGTCAGCGCCTGCACGATCAGGTTCTCACGAGAATCGAAGTAGTAGATGAGCATTCGGGAACTGGTACCGAGTTCGGCTGCGAGCGGGCGAAGCGTCAAGTCGTCTAGTCCATGGGTGCCGATGTACTCGACCACACGGCCGAGCAGTTCGACTCGTTTGTCGTGATCGAGAGGACGGGCCATCACTTGACTGTACCGGTCGCTACATGTACTGATGTTGAGTATGAGTGAACCGATCGCTACACAAACTCCGCGCAACGCCGTCATCACCGGGTACGTTGCGACGACGGCACTGGCGGACGACGCCGACACCACCTGGGAGCGACTGCTCGACGGTCGGAGCGGGATCGGCCCCCTCGAGAGCGCGTTTGTCTCGGATTACGACCTGCCGGTTCGCATCGGAGGCGTCCTACGGATGGCACTATCCGACCATCTGACCCGTGTGGAACAGCGTAGACTGTCTTTCGTCGAACAGCTGGCGGTTGTGCTCGGACGGCGACTCTGGAGTGATGCAGGGCTGGACGATATGGACACGGATCGTCTCGCCGTGGCAGTGGGCACAGGATTGGGCGGCGGCGACGCTCTGATCGGTGCCGTCGACGCAATGAGGACGGGTGGCTACCGAAAGGTGTCGCCGATGTCGGTGCCCATGGTCATGCCGAACGGTCCTGCAGCTCACATCGGACTCGAGGTGGGAGCCCGTGCTGGGGTGTTCACGCCGGTATCGGCGTGCTCCTCTGGGTCGGAAGCCCTGGCTCATGCGTGGCGGTTGATTGCAACCGGCGAAGCAGATGTCGTCGTCGCGGGCGGCGTCGAGGGGCATATCGATGCCGTACCGATAGCGAGTTTTTCGATGATGCGTGCCATGAGCACGCGCAACGACGAACCGGCTCGCGCGTCGAGGCCGTTCGATCGTGATCGGGACGGATTCGTGTTCGGGGAGGCCGGAGCACTGTTGATCGTCGAGTCGGAGCAGCATGCACTGGCTCGCGGCGCGCGTATTCACGGCCGCCTCCTCGGTGCCGGAATTACCTCGGACGGGTTCCATATCGTGGCACCGGATCCGGAGGGTCGGGGAATTCGCAAGGCGATGAGAAAGGCCATCGACGCAGCGGGTTTGAGCACGCAAGATGTCGACCACGTCAACGCGCATGCCACGGCGACTCCGATAGGTGACCTGTCGGAGGCCAAGGCTATCGCCGCTGTCGTGGGAAATGCCTCCGTATACGCGCCGAAGTCCGCGCTCGGGCATTCCATCGGCGCAGTCGGCGCACTGGAAGCAATTCTCACCATGCTGTCGATCCGTGATGCGTTGGTGCCGCCCACGCTGAACCTCGACAATCAGGACCCTGCAATCGATCTCGATGTCGTTCGTTCGAGGCGCCGCCAGAAGATCGACTATGCGTTGAGCACTTCGGTCGGATTCGGCGGGCACAACGTCGCCCTCGCGTTCGGGCGTTACTGATTCCGAGTCGCGGGCCGCAGCGTTACCCACACGTCAAAGACGAGTAGTGCGCCGATCCCCACGATCGGATCGCCTGATTCGACTGCGAACGAATCGATTTCAGATGTCATCGGTTCGGCGTCGTAGAGCGGAAAGCTCTGGTCACATACGGCAGGTCGATCGTCGCCGACCCCTGCAGACCCAATTCGTCGAACAAGGTGGCAAGGTTCCGATCTATGCCGTTGCGCTCATCGGCCGTCGCGGTGATGTAGAAACTGCGCGATCGAACCAGGTCGGTCAGCAGCGGTCGGTTCACCGTGCGAGACCACGCCCATCGGCGCTCTTCGAGACGATCGAAGGGCTCCGCTATCGGCGGCGGACCGTCGTCGAACATGGCCATCGCTCCGCCGCGCGAGACCACGGAGTTGAGGCGTCGAACCCAGGGCTGTGACTCGTCGCGAATGTTCCAGATCAGACCCAGTGCGCCGCCGGGACGCAGGACCCGTCCGATCTCGCGTGACGCGGCCACCGGATCGACCCAGTGCCAGGCCTGTCCGAGCAGCACTCCATCGAGACTCTCGTCGTCTATCGGGAGGGACTCGGCAGTACCGACCAGGGTCGGGACACCCGGTACCGCGATCCGCAGAGCGTCGAGCATGGCGGTATCAGGGTCGACGGCAAAGGCGTCGCAGCCAGCGGCAACGATGCTTCGCGTGAGCTTGCCCGTGCCGGCACCGACGTCGGCGACACGTGGACGACGATCGGACGCGAGGGTGGGCTCCAACATCCACGCGACTGCGTCCGACGGGTATTCGGGACGAGCAGATTCGTACACCTCGGCGGCGGTCCCGAACGACGTCGAGCTGTTATCTCGGCTAACCATGAGGTCACGTTACCCGTCCGATTCGAGCTCGAGCTCGTAATAGAGAGCCTTGGGTCCATCGCCGCGTCCTTCGTGGCAGTCGAAGCCGCGCTTCTCGTAGACGTGGCGCGCTGCCTCGTCGTCTTCCGAGGTGTTGAGGTCCATGTAGGTGGCGCCCCTGCCGCGTGCGTGCTCGATGACGTCGTCGAGAAAGGTTGTGCCGTAGCCTTTCCCACGATGGACTGGCTGAATGTAGAACTCTGCGAGATAGGCCTCGATGTCGGCGCTCCACGTTCCGGTCCGGAATCGAAGAACCGCAACACCGATCGCGGGGGTCCCGAATGTCAGCACGCTGGTGTCACCGGATGTGACCAGCCTGTTCAAATGGGCCGCAAGCCATTCGGGCTCGGGTGCCGGGTCGTCGTACTCGCGATTGAAATCGACCAACAGGTTCGCGGCCTCGAAGAGCCCGTCGGAATCTCTGACGTCACGTGTGCCGGACATATCGACTCCTCGAGGTGTCAATTTTCTGGTTGAACAAGCTTTTTGGCATCGAGCAAACCGAGACCGGGATGCATTTCACGCAGCGAACGAATGGCTTCGACGGTTCTGCCGGATTCTGCGACCACCGCGTCGACATCCTCGGCTGGGACGGCCTCTGGATCAATCTTGTTGGGCGCGAGCCAGGACCGTCCGTGCCGGTACCAGAGCCACCGGGCCGCTACCGCCAGCACTACCAGCTTCGACCAGTTCCACATCGACGGTTCGGACACGATATCGGCGATCGCTGAAAATACGAGCAAGGCCAGCCAGATGCCGAGCAGGTACCGGGTCCAACGACGTTGACGATCGTTCATGCCTCCATGCTGTCACTGCCGTTCGATCCCGACAACGCGTCAGCGTCGCAATTCGGCATCGAGTTGAGTGAGAAGTGTGCCGAAACTCGTGCGCCCGGTGGCCGGTGCTGGAAAGCGGCGCAAGACCGAACGCACGGTCGGGTTGGCTCGATCTTGGATCCATTCCATCTGTTCTGCAACAGCATTGGAGTCCGTCAGCATCAGATGCACGGCAGAACCGAGAATGTGCTTGACCTGATGGGGGCTGTACAACGGATGGAGAAATGCGGCACCGGCGGCGTGCATTGCGGACAGTGCGGCGTCCGTGGCCGCAGATGCCGGCACCTCGCGGGCGGCCTTGTGCGCGTCCCAGGCGAGCTTGCGTAGCGCTCCAGTTCGCTCGCCGGACTCGAAAAACGCCTCAGCACCGTCGATTGCCAAGCCTGGACGCGAATCGTTGGGGCGGGCCAGCTCGTAGATCGGCAATGCGCGTCGGGCACAGGCCGCTGCGAAGGCCGTCACTCGTCGAATGTCGTCGAGACTCAGCTCCACTTCTGTGGGTTCGCCCACCTCAGGCCGCGCGGGTCCGGTTGCGGTTCAACATGAATCCGAATCGTCCGAGAACCAATCCGGTCAGCGCGCCGAGAGCTCCGGTCGCCACCGGGACAAGATACAGCCACGCAGAGCGAAGGATCAATGGATCGTAGTTGAGACGCCTATCCAAATCGGTGGAATAGCTGCGGCTCATCGTCACGCCCTCGAGGGGCTCGTACGAACCTTGATAGACGACGTCGTCCAGGTTGGTGGTCCAATCATCGATCAGGTACCAGCCCAGTGGAACCAATCCGATGACGAATCCGAACAGGAGCAGGAGGATGACGAGATTGCGCACCGTCTCAGGCTATTGCCCTCGTCAACCGTCGTACACCTCCATGGTGATGCAGAAGGGGTGGCCGGCGGGGTCGAGGAGAACTCGCCATCGCGGGTCGGGCTGCTGCGCTGCTTCTGTTGCCCCACATTCGACTGCATAAGCGACGGATTCGCCGAGGCTCACTCCCGCCGCGAGATCGAAGTGCACGATGGACGCCGACGGCCACGTGGGCGGGATGTAGTTCGCCACCTTCTGCGCAACGATGTTGAGGCCAGACTGCGTGCGAATCCCCGAGCTCGACGTGTTCTGCCACAACAACGTTCCGCCCAGAAGCGCGAGGTAGAAGCGAGCGAGCTCCCCCGGCTCGGGGCAGTCGATGGATATCCCTGCTACGTCGAGGCGTGGGCGCGACATGTCACGAGAATACGGTGGCTCCCAGCGTGACGACGACGATCACGAAGATGGCTAGGAGCAGCCAGCCCTCCCACGTGTGCGGGCTGATTCCCCAGCCGTACCGTTTCGGACCGAACCAGGTTCGGGGTGGATTGAAAGCCATAGCGCCGTCCTGAATGTTCGGAGTCGCGTCCACCCTACGAAAGCACCAGGCTATTCGCAATGGTAATGACTTGGTCATACACTCTCGTCTCCGAAATTTCAGCGATACAACTGCGCTGTTGCCGTCGCGCGTTGAGCCAGTTCGTCTCGAATTGAGCTCGGCTGCAGCACTGTTACGGCAGGCGCGCACTGCCAAAGGGCTCCCACAGCGTGATTGTGCCCGGAGAACTCGATGACTGCGAGGCGTCGTCCGTCGTCCTGCACTTGATCGCTGATCACTCGAACGACGTTCTTGGTCAACGAGATCCATGCCGAGCCCTCTACGAGGCAGGTGACTTCGATGTGAGCCAAACTTGCGCGAAAGGATGTCCGATGCGCCGTGAATGCCGCCTCCAGATCCACGGCGGCGCTGCGATGGGCGGCCTCGTCGAGGACGGTCAGGGTATCGATGCGCGATACTCGATAGACACGTTCGTTTCCCTCTCGGGCGGCGAGCAGGTACCAATGCTCGCCGGCGTAGACGAGCCCTACTGGGTCCAGGGTTCGGTCGGACAACTCGCCGCCGCGGTTGCGGTACGACATCCGTATCCGCACACCGTCGATGACGGCTCGCTGCAATTCCGGTAGATGGACCTCGGATTCGTGGGGAAACGCGAAACCGTCGGGCCGTACCAGGATTCGTTGTGACGCAGTGCTTGCCGCCGCTCGGTGGGCGTCGGGTATCGCGGCGACAACCTTGCGCATCGCGCTCGCGAACGCCGGGGTGGCGACGCGTCCCGCGCCGGAAGCGAGCAATGCCGTCGCCTCGGCGGCCGTCAGACCGGTCAGCTCGGTCCGATAGCCAGGCAGCAGACTGATGCCACCACCGCGACCGCGATCGGTGTAGACCGGTATGCCCGCAGAGGACAACGCTTCTATGTCGCGCAATACGGTGCGCGTGGACACTTCGAGCTGGGCGGCGATGTCGGCAGCATTCAGCCTGCCCCGGTGTTGGAGCAGCATGACGATGGACAACAGCCGGTCTGCGCGCACTCGAAAAGTCTCTCACCGAAACATGACAGAAGATGTCATGTTCAGTCGATTTACTTCTACTCAGCAGGCCACACCAGGCGGCCGCGGAACGGAAGGCTCAACAATGGACACCATCGAGACCACACAGCAGACTGACCCGCGCGAGGTGTACTTCACCTCCGCTGCTTGGGTGAGCGGCCTGCTCGCAGGGGTGCGCGCCGACCAACTGGACCTTCCCACCCCATGCGACGAGTTCGATGTCCGGACTCTGGCCGGTCACCTCGTCGCGACGGTGGCCAGGTTGATCGCGATCGCCGAACTGGGTAGCCCGGACTCGGTTTCGCCGTTCTCTCCTGACCACGACGCCGCATCGTTCGACACTCTGGTGGAGCAGGCGCGCGCGGCCTGGGCCGACGACGCGGCACTCGACGCCCCTGTCGTCGTTCCGTGGGGTGAAGTCCCAGGGCGATCGGCTGTCTGGGGCTATTCGCGGGAGTTACTGGTGCACGGATGGGATCTTGCTGTTGCGACGGGGCAACCGGCCCATGCCGACCCTGCGCTCATCGATCCGGTAGCCGTGGAACTTCGAGCACTGCTTCCGGCGGAGAGTCGGGTTCCGGGAGTCCCCTTCGGGCCCATCGTGGAACCCCGTTCTGAGGCAGGGCCGTTGGAACGCCTGGCGAACTTCGCGGGCCGGTCGTCGGACGGTTGGGTGTAGCACGATGCCCTTGACCTCGAGTGCACTCGAGGTTGCAGGGTGGGTCTCATGCAGATGACCTTCGACGAGTTGCCCAAACTGATGACGCTGATGACCGGCGACGAAAAGCACGGTGCGAGCTCCACATCCACGTTGGACGTGCTGTGGGTGCTGTACTCCGACATTCTTCGTCTCGACGCGGCCAAACCGGATGACCCCGATCGCGACAGGTTCTACCTCTCCAAGGGACACGGCCCGATGGCGTATTACGCGGTGCTCGCCGCGCGGGGGTTCCTCTCGCCGACCGAGCTCGCGTCGTTCGGCAGCTACCACTCACCGCTCGGCAATCATCCGGACCGCACGCTGATTCCCGGGGTGGACATCGGATCGGGGTCACTCGGTCATGGTCTGGCGCTGGCAGCCGGAACTGCTGTGGCGCTGCAGATCCAGCGGAGCGAGGCCCGGGTGTTCGTACTGATCGGTGACGCCGAGCTCGACGAGGGCAGCAACATGGAGGCCATCCAATTCGCCGGGCGATCGCAGCTGGGAAACCTGACCACTGTGGTGATCGACAACGATTCGGCCGGCCTGGGTTGGCCAGGTGGCATCGCCTCGCGCTTCGCTGTCGAGGGGTGGTCAACATCCGACGTAGACGGCCGAGACCACAGTGCGCTCCAGCAGGCGTTTCGCATCGATCACGGCGACCGGCCCCACGTGGTGGTCGCCCACGTGGAGAAGAAGGAGAACTGAAATGACGTCGACGCTGAACAGGACCGCGGATCAGCGCGAACACCTCTACCGTCTGGTGCCGGAGCTGTTGGCGCAGGACGAGCGAATCGTGTTGGTGTTGGCCGAGGTCGGTGTTGCCTATCTCGAGCCGCACCTCACTCCTGACATCCGATCGCGGGTGGTCAACGTGGGTATTCGAGAGCAGGCGATGATCGGTGTCGCGGGCGGTATGGCGCTCGCGGGCTTGCGTCCGATCGTGCACACTTTCCCACCGTTTCTGATCGAGCGGCCCTTCGAGCATGTGAAACTCGATCTGGGACATCAGGATGTCGGCGCGATCCTGGTCAGCTCGGGCGGCTCCTACGGGTGGCCACAGGGCGGTGAGACGCACTTCGGCCAACGCGATGTCGCACTACTCGACACCCTGGACGGGTGGACGGTGCACGTGCCCGGGCACGTCGACGAGGTCGAATGGATGCTGCGCGGTGCGGCTGCATCCGACGATCGCGTCTACATCAGGCTCGACGGTGTCTCGAACGATCATTCGTACGGTCGACCCGGAGGTTCGATGGCCGTTCTGCAACAGGGTAATTGCGGCACTGTGATCTCGGTCGGTCCGATGACGGACCGGGTCCTGGCCGCGGCCCGTGGACGTGACGTCACCGTGCTGCACACCTCGACGATAAGGCCGTTCGACGGTACAACTCTCCGAGAGACGCTGATAGCGCCGGACGTCATGATCGTCGAGCCCTATCTTGCGGGAACCTCTGTGCCGCATATCGATCGAGCGGTGGCGGACATACGGCATCGAGTGCTGGGGATCGGTGTGGAGCCTGGAGAGCGTAGGAAGTACGGAACGGTGGCCCAACACGACCGAGCCAACAGCCTCGACATCGAGGGGCTGTCCCGGTCGATGGACGACTTCTTCGAGTGATCAGTGTTGGCGGCGCTCGTACCTGGCCTTGGCGACGCTGTGAGCAGACTCGAGGAGTTCCCCGATCTGGGATTCGGTCCGCGAAGACGGGTTGACCACCGACAACCAGCCCGCAGTGCCGTAGTGAGGGTGGGCGGCAAGGGTGTCGTCGGTGTCGGCCTGGGGTGCGTGAGCTGCTTCGCGTGGGTGCACTCCCAGTAGTCGCTCGAATTCCGGCTTTCCCGCAACGACATTGACACGGAACGCGTCGGGCCGGTCCAGCCGAGACAACTCGTCACCGGGATAGTTCTTCGTCACGATGGTTGCGAACGGCTGGGTGGACGTCGGAACAGTCCCGTCCGGCGAGTAGTAGAAGAACACGTCGCCCCATGCGAGTTCCGGAGTCCCATCACCCTCCCGAGGCCGCTGCGCCAACGTGCCGTCGAAGCTGCCGACCAGATTGACGATGTCGTCGAGTGTCATGAATCGATGGTCACATGTTCGGCCGCTCTTGCCCAGAGTCACCTCGTCGAAGTCGCTGTCGCGCGATGGATGATCGATTCGATTCGATCGGCGTCGTCGGAATCTCTCGGTGCGTACAGGAAGACGTAAGTCTCGGGTAGTCCGAACACGGGGCGTCCTGCCAGCGGGTGCAGTTCACCCCACCCCGCGGATATGACGGTCTGCGCATCGTCCGGTTGCAGTACGACGTGCAACGAACCTTCGGTCTCGTGTACGTGCACGATTTCGCCTTTGGTTCGGGAGATCCAGGGCGAAGCAGAACGGAGATCGGATAGATAGAGCGCCTCCCCTCTACGCTCGAATCGACTGCGCTCCAGATGAAACGGTCCATCCGACGACGCCTCGGCGGTGACGGCAGCAATCAGCCGCGCGATCAGAGCACTGGTACCCCGATCGTTGAGCTGGCGATGGGGAATCGGGTACGGCGCGATCGTCGGCCGTGGTCCAGGGCGACGTTCGAGCTGCCAGTGCATACCGGTACCGGATGTACCGTCGACACGAAGTGCGTCGCGTCGCGCAAATGGTCTCAGTGCGGTGGTGATCAGCCAGCCACCGACATTGGCGGGAAGTCCTCCCGGCCCCAGTTCCATCCACGCGGTGTAGTCGTTCTTGACCTTCTTCACCGGGTCAATCTAGCTGCTGGGTCGATCCAGCTGGTTGGTGTTCGTCAGGGCCGCGTACATCGTCGGATGTACAGCGAGATACCCGCACAGACCGATGTGCAGACGAATACCGACTCGTAGCGTTGGTCAGGTCAACGAAACATCGAATGCGAAGGGACCATCATGCAGGTCGCAACATTTCTTTCTCAGCAACCGTCGACCACCGAGCAGGTGCTCGGTGTGGGATTGGGAACCCTGGGCCTGGTGATCGCTCTGGTGCTGACGTTCGGTGCGGTGTTCTTGTTCATCGCCGCGCTCATCAGCATCATGCGTTCCCCCAACTACACCGTCGCCGGGCGGGCAGTGTGGATCTTCGTCGTACTGGCGTTTCCCTTCCTCGGTCCCCTGGTCTGGTTCGTGTGGGGTCGCAAGTCGACCTTCGCCGTGGATGTTTCCCACAGCCTCAGATGATGGAACCGATCGTGCGCGCAGCATCGGGGAACTCGCCGGGGTTGGGGCCGGCATAGTTGAGTCGAAGGTACTTGCCGGTGGGTTCGGCCGGAAAGTAATCGCTTCCGGCCCCGACGATGACACCGGCGGATTTGCATTGCTGCACAATCTGTTCCAGATCGACGTCGTCGCGCAGGCGCATCCACAGATTGAGCCCACCGCGCGGCACAGCATCGAGATGGCCGCGAGGTGCGAACTCGATCAGGCTGTTCGCCAACAAGTCCCGTCGAGAGGCCAATTGTGTGCGCAGATGCCGGAGATGGGTACGCCAGGCGGGTTGCGTCACCACGTCCAGCGCGACTGTTTGCAGTATCCCGCTGACGTACATCGACTCGGCACCGGTGTCTGCGAGGATTCGCTCGTGTGCGGGGCCGCGAGCGATCAAGCCTGCCAATCGAACCGACGGCGACACCGTCTTGGTTAGCGATCGTAGGTACACCACATGCCCGGCGTCGTCCCGTGCCGCCAATGGATTCGGCTCGGCAGTGATGCCGAAATCGTGGGCCGAGTCGTCCTCGATCAGGAATGCGCCGTGCCGTCGCACAGTGTCGAGAACCTGCTCGCCGAGCGCAGGCGACCAATGGGCTCCGGTCGGGCTGGCAAACGTGGGTTGGGCATAGAACGCCCGAGAGCCGGTGCGCGCGAACGCCTGTGCCAGAGCATCGGGGTCAGGACCGTGCACTCCGCTGGGGACCGGTACCACGCGAACGCCCGCCTGGGTGGCAGCGAGAATCGCGCCCCAATACGTCGGCGATTCCATCAGTAGCGGACGGCCTGCGCCGACGAGCGCCCGGAATGCGGTACTGAGGCCGGTCTGGCTGCCGGGAATGATGACGACATCGCTCGCCGACGGCGGAGTGACGCCCAGCGGCGTGGAGGCCCCCAACTCCGCTGCGAACCACGCCCGCAATTCGGGCAGTCCGGCGGTCGGGGGCCGAGCTATCACCGCGTCGGTGCGGGATGCGCGAGTGAATGCAGCGTGAACGAGTCTCTCCGGCAACAGCTCCCGAGCCGGATAGCCCGAATGCAGTGCGATCACATCGCTCGACGTGGACTGTAGGGCGGCCGGAAGTTGCAGTCGGTTGCCCGGCGCTCCCAGTGCCGCCGTCTGCCACCCGTAGTCGTTGGGCCGCGCCGTACGTACGGTTCTGACGAATGTGCCGACACCAGGGCGGCTTTCGATGACGCCTTGCGCGGTGAGGGTGCGCAGCGCCTTCTGCACCGTGACCGGACTGGCCGAATGCTGGGCCACCAGGGAGCGGGTGGACGGCAGCTTCGCCTCGGGGGGCGCGGTCGCGATCCACTGCTTCAATGCGTCCACAATCCGTGAACTGCTATCGTCGGACATGACACAGCATAGTAGCGCTACTCGTTCCGGTGCGAGCCCGCTATCGCGCGCCGGATTGTTGTGGGGCTTGGCAGGCGTCACTGCATTCTCGTTCACCGTTCCGCTCACTCGCATCGCCGTCACCGGAGGCCTGTCACCGCTCTTCGTCGGTACCGGGCGCGCCGTGTTCGCCGCCGCATTGGCGACAGTTGCGCTGGCAGCGACGAGACAACGGCTCCCCCAGGGTGGACAGTGGGGTCGGCTGGCCGTGATCGCGGCCGGTGTCGTCATCGGCTTTCCGGTACTCACCTCGTATGCCCTCACCACGGCATCCGCCGGTCACAGCGCCGTCGTCATCGCACTGCTCCCGGCGGCCACCGCCGTTGTCGCGGTGGTACGAGAACGACAACGAGTCCGGCCGATGTTCTGGCTGGTCGCCGCCGTGGGCGCTGCCGTCGCGATCGGATTTGCGGCCGTTCGGGCCGGCCGGCCGGCCGGGCTCGGGTGGTCGGACCTGTTGCTCCTCGGGGCGGTTGTCGCAGCGGCGGTGGGCTACGCCGAAGGGGGCTTGCTGGCCCGCGAACTCGGGGCCTGGCAGACGGTCTCGTGGGCTCTGGTGGTGAGCGTTCCGGTGACCGGTGCGTTGGCCGCTTTCTCGTGGTGGGAGCAGCCGTCGACAGCAGGTGCACCCGAGTGGGCATCGTTCGCCTACCTGGCGGTGGTGAGCATGTACCTCGGGTTCTTCGCCTGGTATCGGGGCCTGGCCATCGGCCCCATGTCGAGCGTGAGCCAGATTCAGCTGATCCAACCGGTGCTCACCATCTGCTGGGCCGCGATCATCCTGCGCGAGGGGTTGACGTGGCCGGTGGTCGGGGGTGGAGCGGCGGTCATCGCATGTGCAACAGTGGCGGTCCGGACCCGGATGTCGCCGTCCGTTCGACAGGAGGAACTTTCGGAATGACGAAATCGATCGATCAGGCGCGCAAGCTCGAGAATGTTCGCTACGACATTCGTGGACGCATTCTGGACAAGACCGAGGAGCTCGAGGAGCAGGGACACACCATCCTGCGCCTCAACGTCGGCAATCCTGCGCCCTTCGGGTTCGAGGCACCGGACGAGATCATGATGGCCATGATCCGAAATCTGCCCACGGCACAGGGCTACTCGGATTCCAGAGGCCTGTTCTCCGCCCGCACCGCGGTGGTGCAGTACTACCAGACCAAGGGATTGACCGATCTGGATCTCGACGTCGGCAACGTCTACCTCGGCAACGGGGTCTCCGAGCTGATCACGATGACGATGCAGGCTCTGTGCAACCCGGAGGACGAGATTCTGATTCCGTCGCCCGATTACCCGCTGTGGACGGGATCGGTGGCGCTCGCCGGTGGCACACCCGTCCACTACCTGGCCGACGAGAGTCAGGACTGGGCCCCGGACTTCGAGGATCTCGAAGCCAAGATCACGCCCCGCACCCGCGCGATCGTGGTGATCAACCCGAACAACCCGACGGGGGCGGTGTATCCGCGCGAGGCACTCCAGCGGTTCGTCGAACTGGCGCGTGAGCACGATCTGATACTGCTCGCCGACGAGATTTACGAGAAGATCGTCTACGACGGTGCAGAGATGACGAATCTCGCCACTCTGACCGGCAAAGATGTTCTGTGCTTGACGTATTCGGGTCTCTCGAAGGCATACCGGGTGTGTGGATTTCGGGCCGGATGGTTGGCGGTAACCGGGCCGCGTCGACGTGCGGCGAGTTTCATCGAGGGCATCACCCTGTTGTCCAACATGCGGATGTGCGCAAACGTACCGGCACAGCACGCAATACAGACTGCGCTCGGCGGCAGGCAGTCGATCGAAGATCTCCTTCTTCCGGCCGGGCGGCTGACCGCGCAACGTGACCTCGCGCATCGCATGCTCAACTCGATCGACGGAATCAGCTGCGTGCAAGCAGCGGGTGCGCTGTACATGTTCCCGAAACTCGACACGGACCGCTTCGGGATCGTCGACGACGAGAAGTTCGTACTCGACCTCCTCGAGTCGGAGAAAATTCTCGTCAGTCACGGCCGTGCCTTCAATTGGGATGTGCCCGATCACTTCCGACTCGTCACTCTGCCCAACGTCGACGATCTCGCCACTGCGCTCGAACGTCTCGGCAATTTTCTCAGCTCGTATTCGCAGTAGGACTTCTGCTCGAGCTGATTTTAATTCCGTGCCGGGTAGTGCACGGGGTCGTTCATGCAGATAAAGCCCCTGATCGATGTCCTACACGGCCTTTGGTGCCCGGTGGGCCGGTGATATTTCCCGACTCGGCCCGGGAAATGCGGGTTACGCTCGTCGTCCGATCTGCCGGGCGAGAGGGAATTCGTGGATCTATGGGGTTATCTGCAGGGGCGGGGTGAATCCCTCGCGTTTCTGACCTATCAACATGCGTCGCTGGCGTTTCAGACGGTTCTGGTGGGCACGGTCGTGGCTGTGCTCATCGCAATCGCAGTCCATCGTCTTCCGCTGTTCTCGGCGTTGACGCTGACGACCAGCCGAGTAGCGCTGACGATTCCGTCTTTGGCGTTGCTCGCGTTGCTCATCGTGCCGTTCGGCCTCGGGGTAGTGCCCTCGTTCATCATGCTCGCGTTCTTCGCGGCCATGCCCGTGATCGGTAACGCCATCGTCGGACTGCGCGGCGTCCCCGACACCGTGATCGAGTCGGCGAAGGGAATCGGTTTCTCGCGCAGCCGCATCCTCGTGTCCGTCTCGCTGCCCATGGCATGGCCGGTCATTCTCACCGGCATTCGCGTCTCGACGCAGATGGTTGTCGGCGTCGCGGCCATCGTCGCGTACGTGCTCGGACCCGGCCTCGGTTCGCTCATCTTCAACGGCCTGTCGAGACTGGGCGGGACCAATTCCGTCGAGATGGCAGTGACCGGAACAGTCCTCATCGTCGTCATCGCCCTGGTGTTCGACGCCCTGCTCGTCCTCCTCGGGCGCCTCACCATCTCGAAGGGATTGTCATGACGGACAACACGACCGGCGGACCGACGGTCACCGGTGCCTCCATTCGCCTCGACGGTGTGGTCAAGCAGTACAAGGGTCAGAACAAGCCGGCAGTGCAGAAGATCGACCTCGAGATCGAGGCCGGCCATATCGTGGCGTTCGTGGGACCGTCCGGCTGCGGTAAGACGACGACGCTCAAGATGATCAACCGGCTGATCGAACCGACCGAGGGCCGTATCTTCATCGGTGACCGTGACGTGACCGGCGAGGATCCGGACAAGCTTCGTCAGTCCATCGGGTACGTCATCCAGTCCGGCGGACTCTTCCCGCACTGGTCGGTCGCCAAGAACGTCGGAGCCATTCCGCGCGTCCTGGGTTGGGACGCGAAGAAGATCGAGGAGAGAACCGACTACCTGCTCGATCTGGTCGGGCTCGACGTCTCCGACTTCCGCGATCGCCTACCCAAGGACATGTCGGGCGGGCAGCAACAGCGTGTGGGTGTAGCGAGAGCGCTCGCTGCCGATCCGCCGGTTCTGTTGATGGACGAGCCCTTCGGCGCAGTGGACCCGATCACCAGGGTTCGACTGCAGGACAGCCTCATTGCCATCCAGCACGAGCTCGCGAAGACGATCGTCATCGTCACTCACGACTTCGAGGAAGCGACGAAGTTGGGCGACAAGGTATTGATTCTGTCCGAGGGTGGTCACATCGAGCAGTACGCGACTCCGGAAGAAATCCTGGCCAAGCCGGCCAGTCCGTTCGTCGAGGAATTCATCGGCTCCGGAGCCACTCTGGCGCACCTGACACTGTCCAGGGTCAAAGACGTGGAACATGATTCGGTAGTGACCGCGAAAGTCGGCGACAATTCGCAGGAGGTCATCGCGCGCGCACGGGCGCAGGGTGCCACCTGGATCGTCGTCATCGACGAACACGGCCGCCCCCGAGCATGGCCGTCTCTCGACGAAGTGGCCACCAAGGACCGCATCACCGACTACGTCGACGAGCGATTGCCCACCGTCGCACCGTCGTCGACGCTCAACGACGCTCTCGATTCGATGTTGGCCGCCAGTCAGGGCGGCGTACTCGTCACCGACGGCCGAGGTGCCGTGACCGGCGCATTGACGATTGCCACCGTCATGGCCGTCATCCGGGGGCAGCTCTCGGACGCTCGATCCGGCGACGGCCACGTCACGTACTCGGCCCATACCGAAGGCGCAGCAACATGAATCGACTGCGCCGTGCCCCGTTGGATGTATGGTTCGAGCCGATCGTCATCGTGGTACTCGGACTCGGCTACATCCTGTGGTATCGATCGACGACACTGACCACCACCGAACAAGCATCGCTCGGCTGGGACAACCTGAAGACCACTATCGTCGATCACATCGTTCTGACGTTGACGGCCACGGTGATCGTCGTCGTCATCGCAATACCGTTGGGCATTTTGCTCACTCGGGACAGAGCGAAGAACCTTCGGCCGGTGGCCGTCAACTTCGCCAACATCGGTCAGGCCGCTCCGGCAGTCGGTCTGATCGTGCTGCTGACGATGTGGCTCGGAACCGGATTCCGAACCGCTGTAGTGGGTTTGGTCGTCTACGCAATTCTGCCGATCCTTCAGAACACGATCGTCGGGATACAGCAGGTCGATCAGCGAACGATCGAGGCGGCCCGCGGCATCGGGTTCTCCGGGATTCGCACCCTGGTGCAGGTGGAACTTCCCCTGGCGGTGCCGGTGATCCTCAACGGCGTGCGCACCGCGCTGGTCATCCTGGTCGGAACCGCCACGTTGAGCACGTTCATCGGGGCGTCCAGCCTCGGCACGCTCATCACGACGGGCACAACGCTCTTCTTGCCGAAGTTGCTCATCTCCGGTGCCGTTCTCGTTGCACTGCTGGCACTGATCATCGACTGGCTCGGCCGTGTGGTCGAATTGTTCGCGACCCCAAGAGGAGTGGCATGATTCGCCGTCTGTTCGCCGCCGCTGGAGCTGTGGCGCTCGCCGGCTCGTTGGCTAGCTGCGGTCTGGTGAGCTCGTCGGGAACGTTCGAGAGCACCACGCTTACGGACGGTGCGAGGCCGCTCGACGGCGCGTCTCTGGTGGTGACGAGCAAGAGTTTCACCGAGGGCGTGCTCCTCGGGAAGATAACGGCCACATACCTTGCCGCCGCGGGCGCGAAGGTGACCGACTTGACCGGTGCGCCGGGGTCGGCGTCGTCGAGACAGGCGCAGCTCAACGGCGACGCAGACATCCTGTGGGAGTACACCGGCACCGGCTGGGTCAATTATCACAGCCAGACCGAGACGATCAGCGATCCGCAGGAGTTGTGGGAGCGCGTTCGTGACATCGAGAAGAGTGAGCACGACCTCGACTGGCTACCTCCGGCCAACTTCAACGACACGTACGCGTTCGCGGCATCTGCCGCCACCTCCGAGCGACTCGGCGTCGCCACTCTGTCCGATGTCGCGAAGCTCCCGGAAGCCGACCGAACATTCTGCGTCGATGACGAATTCTTCTCTCGTTCGGACGGTTTCGGCCCGATGCTCGACACGTACGGGATCGGACTGAACGCGCCGGGTGGGGTGCCGTCCAGTAACGTCACCCGCATGGACGCCGGTGTCGTGTACACGTCGACCGCAGACAGTTCACCCTGCAATTTCGGTATGGTTTATACCACCGACGGTCGGATAAAGAACCTGAATCTGACCGTGCTGCAGGATGATCGCGCATTCTTCCTGCCGTACAGCGGCACCGCTGTGGTACGCAATGCGGTGCTGGAGCAGCATCCCGAGATCGCCGATCTGCTGGCGGTGGTGTCGGGGCGTTTGACCGACGACCTGATGCAGGAGCTGAACGGGCGGGTCGATATCGAAGGCGAGGATCCGTCGGACGTCGCATACGAGTGGCTGCAGAGCGAGGGGCTCGTGGACTGACCTCAGCTCGGATCCGGCTCGAAGAGCTGCTCGATGGTGCAGTCGAAAGCCGCGGCGAGGCGAAAGGCGACGGGCAGGCTCGGGTCGAATCGCTCCTTCTCGATGGAGATGATCGTCAGGCGGGTGACGTCGATCCGTTCGGCCAGTTCGCTTTGAGACCAACCCTTCTCGGTGCGACGCCGTCGAACGTCGTTCCTCATTCGGACAGGGCTCGGTAGCGCGCGAACGCATACCGGCCGGTGAACGATGCGAACGCAGCCAGCAACAGACCCGTCAGCAGCAGAGTTGCCGGGGGATCGACGCGGGTAATGGCCACCACCGCCAGAGTCAGGCCGAGGACGGTCACAAGATCGGTGGCGGTGCCGCAGGACGCCGCCGTGGTCCAATGGCTTTCGATGCTGTCACCCGAAGTGTAAGTCTGGTCGGCAGTGACCGGTGCAATGATCAGTATCCAGCCCAGCATCGCCCCGAACGGTAGCGCGGTGAATCCGAACACCACCGCCGCGACTCCTGGGGCGGCGGGCGAGACCAGCCAGGCCAGTAATGCCGTCGCCGAGGCAGTGGCGAGGCCGACAGCGGCGACCGATATCCATTTGAGTGTCACCTGAATGCTCCGATCGTAGGTATAGTTCGCTATACGTATAGGAAACCATACATCGGGCCTCACACTCAGGTAAGCGAGACGGTGAGAAAACTGTCACCGACGTGCAGCATCGGTGTAGTCAGTCGAAACGTGCCAGGTGATGAGGTAGTGGTACCGAAGGAAAGGACCACTGTCATGCCGGATCTCTTCAGCCCGTTCACGCTCAAAGGCGTGACGCTTCGAAACCGAATCGCCATGTCGCCGATGACGATGTATCGCTCCGTCGACGGGAAGATGAACGACTTTCACCTGATGTATCTCGGTGCGCGCGCGGCAGGCGGATTCGGGATGGTGTTTCCGGAACAAGTTGCGATCACGCCGGACGGTCGCACGACTCCTGGCTGCGCCGGGATCTACGACGACGACCAGATCGAGGGTCACGCACGCGTGACGGCGATGATCAAGGACATGGGATCGGTCCCGGCCATTCAGCTGGGTCACACCGGACGCAAGGGCAGCGAGGTCCCACCGTGGCAGGGCGGACATCAGCTCCCGGCAGACCATCCCGACGGCTGGGAGTGTGTTGCACCGTCGGCGATTCCCTACGGCGGCGACCACTCGTTCCCCGTCCACGAACTCACCGTGCCCGAGATCAAGGCGATCCACCAGAGCTACGCCGACGCAGCTGTCCGTGCTGCGGAAGCCGGCTACGAATGGCTGGAGATGCACTACGCGCATGGCTATCTCGGGGCAAGCTTCTTCTCCCCACTGGCGAACCAGCGCACCGACCAGTACGGCGGAAGCCTGGAGAACCGGGCACGGTTCCACCTGGAGGCGCTCGACGCGGTGCGTGAGGTGTGGCCGGAGAAGTACCCCCTCACCATGCGGTTGGGCTCGGACGACCACCACCCCGACGGGGTTCAGTTCGACGAATCCATGATCGCCATCGGATGGATGAAGGAACACGGCCTGGACATGGCCGATGTGAGCCTGGGCTTCAATACCGACGACATGGTGGACCCGCCTTTCGGTGACATGGGGTTCATGGTCGAGCGGGCTGCGCGTGTCAAGCGCGAGCTGGATATCCCCGTGACCTGCAGCTGGAATCTGGGGGTGCCCGAAAACGCGGATGCCGTGATCCGTGACGGCAAGATCGACGTCGTGTTGCTCGGTCGTCCGGCGCTGGCCAACCCGCACTGGCCGGTGTGGGCAGCGCGCGAGCTGGGCCACGGTGACCCGTTCTCACTGGTGCCCGAGGACTGGAGCTGGTGGCTGAAGAACTTCCGGGGACACGACCCCAGCATCGGACTGCCGCCGGCGAAGGTCGTGGAGGTCGAGCAGGAGCGCAAGATCGCGTAGCAGTCAGGGGAGGCCGGACGGCGATCACAGACCATCTGTGGACGGTAGGGTTCCAAGGGCTCGCATCATGAGGAGCCCAGTGGTGTTCTCGTATCGACGCGGAGGTTTGTGATGGCCGGCGGACTCGTAGCTCTGCTCGACGACGTGGCAGCGCTGGCGCGCCTGGCTGCCGCGTCCATCGACGACGTCGGTGCGGCGACCGGGAAGGCGACGGCCAAAGCGGCCGGTGTCGTGATCGACGATGCGGCGGTGACGCCGCAGTACGTTCGCGGTCTCGCGGCCGAACGTGAACTCCCCATCATCAAGCGCATCGCTGTCGGCTCGCTTCGCAACAAGCTGCTGATCATTCTGCCGATCGCCCTGTTGTTGAGTCAGTTCTTGCCTTGGCTGTTGACGCCGATTCTGATGCTCGGCGGTTGTTACCTCAGCTACGAGGCGGCGCACAAGATCTGGGGCGCTCTGTTCGGTCACGGTGACGATCACGCCGCCGCCGAGGACGAGCCGCGCGACGAGGACAGTGTTGTCTCCGGTGCGGTGCGGACCGACTTGATCCTGTCCGCCGAGATCATGGTCATCGCGCTGGACACCATTGCCGGTGAGGGCTTCTGGAGCCGATTGATCATCCTGGCGGTCGTCGCCGTGGTCATCACGATCGTCGTCTACGGCGTCGTTGCGTTGATCGTCAAGATGGACGACATCGGTCTGAAACTGGCCGACGGTTCCACCGGGTTCGTCGAGAAGTTCGGCCGGGGTCTGGTCAAGGGCATGCCCAAGGTCATGTCGGTGCTGTCGGTCGTCGGCACCGCCGCAATGTTGTGGGTCGGCGGACACATCTTGCTCGTGGGCATCGACGAGCTCGGCTTCCACCCCATCTACGAGCTCGTGCACCACGGCGAAGAAGCGGTGCGGGGCGTCGCCGGCATCGGCGGAGTGTTGGCGTGGATCGTCAATACTCTCGCGTCGGCGATCATCGGTGCGATCGTCGGTTGCATCATCGTGGTTGCACAGCTGGGAATCTCGAAGGCGCTCGTCAAGCGGGCTGCCGCGAAGTAGTGGCGGTACCGGCTACGTTCGCCGTCGTTCATCCATCGTCGGAACCGGCGTCGGAGATCCTGTATCGCTACAACGTCGATATCGTCGGGCGCTTCTACGGCCGAGAGGCGTCCGAGGAGGAAGTGCTCCGAGTCATGGTCGACGAACCGAGCGACGACCTTGCCGGAGATTCGGGCACGTTCGTAGTGGCGTATGCGGAGCAGTCCGTCATCGGCTGTGGTGGAGCACGTTTCATATCCGACGACGTCGCTGAGTTGACGCGAATCTTTGTGGATCCGATCGGCCGGAGGGGTGGCGTCGGCGCATCATTGATCGGGTACATCGAGAATCTTGTTCGAGAGTCCGGACGCAGCAGAATCCGACTCGATACCCGAGCCGATCTGGTCGAGGCCCGCCGCTTGTACTCGCGGCTCGGCTATGTCGACGTCCCAGCATTCAACAGCGAACCCTACGCCGAGGTGTGGCTCGAAAAGCAGCTCTTCTGAACGGCTTTCGTCATCGTCGAGCCAGCTCGAGGACCCGTCGCTCGGACATGGAGACATCGGCGAGCGATGCCGTCAACTCGTCCCACGCCCTCTGAACGCGGAGTTCGTCTCGGCGGAGGCGCTTCTGCGCAGCAGCGAGTCTGCGGCGCTCGGCCAGAAGCAGATGTCGATCGCGATCCTGCCTGGCCATGAAGAGGTACGTGTGCGGATCGAACGGATACATGCCAACTCCTATGGTGTAGTGGGGAATCCGTGCATCAGAACCATGACGTGCTCACGCTCTCCCGAGGTCGCGTTCTCGCCGTGTCGACGCCATTTGTCGATGACGGCACGCATCTCCGTGCCCATCTGTTTCGTCTCTTCGGCGGTGAGCCGCAGTACGTCGTCGGAGCTGAACGCCGCCGACACCCATTCCGGACCCCAGGACTCGGACGTCCGATCGAAGTCACGAAGGCGAGACCACTGGTGCGCTAACCAGGAGTCCTTGGACGCCTTGGCAACCGACAGGGACTCGGGCGAATCGGAGAAGTCGTTCTCGGACCAGCTGAAGCCCTCCTCGTTGGCCTCCGACCACCAACGCTGGCGCTTGTCCGAGCCGTTCTCGACCTCCTTCACGAACCCGTGCTCGGCGAGTTTTCGCAGGTGATAGCTGACCGAGGCGGGTGACTCGTCCACCAGATCGCCGAGCTGGGTTGCCGTCATCGACTTGTTGGCGCGCAACGCGTAGAGCAGGCGCAGCCGAATGGGATGCGTCAGTGCTTTCAGCTCGGACATGTCCGTCAGCTTCCGCGGCGTCCGGGGCGGTGGTGGTGGGCTCATGCACCAACCATAGCCCGAAAGAAATATTTCGCAATAGTTCTTTCGGATCTGGACACTCGTAACTCACGCGATCGAGTCGAGGAACTCCAGCATCGCGCTATCGAACTCGTTCGGCCGGTCCATGTTCGCGGCGTGACCGCAGTTCTCCAAGACCACCGATCGACCGAGCGGATTCAGCTCCACCGACTCGGAAGCGTGTGCAGCAGGCCAGAACTGACTGTCGCGCGCGGCGACCATCAGGAACGGTCTGTCGGTACCGGCAATGGTTGCGCGCCAATCCTGGGCTGCGTGATCGGCGAGCAGCGCCTTCATCGGTGGGGTGTCGGGCGACGCCATCTTCGGCATCGTCCGTAGTGCGACAACGAGCCTCAGCAGTGACGGAATGGACTTCCATTGGGGCCGGCCATGGCCGGTGTCGGGTATTCCGTTGTCGAAGAATGTCTTTCGATTCTCTTCGGTAAGTCCGTAGAAGCCGTTCGGCCAGTCTGCGCTGTTGACCATCTTCGGTGTCTGATCCACCGACACGACAGCCCGTACGTGGTCGGTGCCGAATTGCGAGATGTAGGACCAGACGGTGCTCGCTCCCATCGACCCGCCAATCAATACGGCCTCGTCGACGCCCAACGCTGCCAGGAAGTGTGCGACATCGCGCCCGTGCCGCTCCATGGATGCGCCGTGGGCCGGTGCTTCCGATGCCCCATGGCCGCGTCGGTCGAGAGCCAGCACGCGATACCCGGCCGCCACCAACGCCTTCTGCTGCAACGCCCATGTGGTCGCGGGCGCACAGAAGCCGGCGATGAGCACCACGACCGGGCCGGTGCCCTCGTCGATATAGCTCAGAGTGACGGAGTCGTCGGTGACCACTGTCGGCATGGTGAATCTCCCGTGTCAGAAGAACTCGGTCAGGCGAACTCGGCGTGCATTTCCCAGATCAGGATCTCGCTCGCAGTCGATGCTGTCACGCGGTGTCCGCCGGTACCGGTCAGTCGAACCGCGTCACCTTGGGCGAGGTCGCCTACCTCCTCGAACGCCACGGAACCGTCGGCCATGAAGACGTGACCGAACGGCGCGTCGGGAACGGTGACGGACTCCCCGGGTTCGAGTCGAGCGACATGCAGCGTTGCGTAGCGGTTACCGATCCGAACGCCGCCGCGGCCCGGCATCCCGGACGCCACCGGCACCAGCTCGCCGGATGCCAACTCGTCGCGCACATCAAGCTCCTCGTACGAGGGCACCCGTCCGTCGGTGTCGGGTGGAATCCACATCTGTACGACGCGCAACTTCTCTCGGCTGGTCAGGCTCGACGCGTTGCGTTCGGTGTGCCGAATGCCGGTGCCGGCACTCATGCGTTGAAGCAAGCCTGGGTAGACGATCCCCGAATTACCCTCGGAGTCGGTGTGTTTCAGCGTCCCTTCCAGAACCCACGTGACGATCTCCATGTTCTCGTGCTGATGGGAGTCGAAGCCTTCACCCGGAAACACCGTGTCCTCGTTGTGCACCATGAGCAGGCCATGCGCGTTGGCCGCGAGGTCGTAGTTGCCGGTGGCGGGGAAAGACTGCTTGGAGTCGAGCCACTCGTTCCACCAGTGATGGCGTTGTTCACCGGGTATGTGAGTCACGGTCACGACGCGTGGTTCCGCATCGCTGTGAAAGTTCGGGTCAGCGCCGCGAGATCGTTCGGGTCCACCAGGTCGAACATGTTCTCTCGCACTGTCTCGACGTGGCCCGGGCTGGCGGCGGTGAGGGTGTTCATGCCTGCTTCGGTGAGCTCGGCGGACATTCCTCGCTTGTCGTCGTCGCATTTGACGCGAATGACCCAGCCGTTGTCGACGAGTCGGCTGATGGCCCTGGTGACGCCGCTGCGAGTCGTGGTGACAGCGTCTGCCAGTTCGCTCATACGTCGGCGACGGTCGGGTGCTTCCGACAGAACGACCAGCAGCTCGAAGTCGGTGAACGAGATTCCCGAGTCGCGTGTGAGTTGATTGTCGAGGTCGCGAAGCAGCAGCCGCGTCGCGTCGAGGTACGCGCGCCAGGCCCGCTGTTCGTCGGTATCGAGCCACCGTGGTGAATCCATGTCTCCATGCTAGTTGACAACGCAACTAACGGGTGTACTGTTCTCAGTAGTTGACGAAGCAACTACTTGACCGGAGGGTGGAGCGATGACCAACGAACTGACTGCCGAAGAGACACGCCGAGCGCAGGAACACGAAGAGCAGCGAGAACGTATTCGTGGGCAGTACCTGAAGCCGGCCGGTGAGCGGCCCGCGTCGTCTGCCCGCGGACTCCATCACACCGCGTTGGTCAGCAGCGACGTCGAAGCAACGGTGCGCTTCTACCAGGATCTGCTCGAGTTCCCGCTCACCGAGCTCATCGAGAACCGCGACTACCCGGGCTCTTCTCACTTCTTCTTCGACATCGGCAACAGCAACCTGTTGGCCTTCTTCGACTTCCCGGGCCTCGACGTCGGTCCGTACGCGGAGGTTCTGGGTGGACTGCACCACGTGGCAATCAGCGTCGAGCCCACCCGTTGGGAGCACCTACGCACCAAGCTGACCGACGCCGGAATCGAGTTGATCGAGCACAGTGACGTCTCGCTGTACTTCCGCGACCCCGACGGTGCGCGGCTGGAACTCATCGCCGATCCGCTCGGTGAGATGTACGGCTCACACGTTCTCTGAGAACCCACCTACTTCGAGATTCGAGGCAATGACATGACCTCTGCAGCAACCACACTCGACATCCGCCGCGCCGATGACCGATTCAAGACGAAGATCGGCTGGCTGGACTCCAAGCATTCCTTCTCGTTCGGCAACCACTTCGATCGCGGCAACACCCATCACGGCGTCCTCATGGTGAACAACGACGACATCGTTACCCCGGGCATGGGATTCGACACCCACCCGCACCGCGACATGGAGATCGTCACCTGGGTTCTGCAAGGGTCCCTGGTGCACCAGGATTCGATGGGCCACTCCGGCGTCATCTACCCTGGTCTCGCGCAGCGCATGAGTGCGGGTACCGGAATTCTGCACTCGGAGAAGAACGATTCGTGGCGACTCGGTGATACCGCCGGCTCGTATTCGGGCAAGCACGGCGATCCTGTTCGGTTCGTCCAGATGTGGGTCGTGCCCGACGAGCAGGGCATCACCCCGGGTTACGAACAGCTCGAGATCGACGGCGAATTGCTCAGCGGCGGTTTGGTTCCCGTCGCGTCCGGCATGCCCGACCATTCCGATCATGCGGCCATTCGCATCAAGAACAAGTACGCGGCCATGCACGTGGCGCGCTTGCAGGCCGGGCAAGCTCCCGTCGAGATACCCGACGCGCCGTTTGTGCACATCTTCGTGGCGGAGGGTGAGGCGATGCTCGAGGGCGTCGGACTACTGGCCGAGGGCGATGCCGTGCGCGTCAGCGGAGGAGGCGGCCAGAAACTGAGCACCGCCAGCGGTGCCGAAGTGATCGTCTGGGAGATGCACGCCGCAATCGCCGGCTAGTCGGTCTCTCGGTGCGGACGGAACGAGTGCTCCTCGTGGTCGAGTTCGTGCTCGAGGCTACGCATGCTGTTGTCCGGTAGCCGGCCGGCATCTCGCCAGCACAGCAACTCCTCCCGCTCGACCGCCAGGATGCGTCGGCGGGTACTCATCGCGGCGATCTGCTCCGGCGAGATGACCGAGTCGCCCACTTCGGACTCGTCGAGATGGTCGAGTCGGCGGTGGTACCGGTCGATCCGATGTTCCAACTCGTGGCGCAGTATCTCCCGCCCCTCGTCGTCGAGTTCTTCCTCGTCGGCGATGCGATCCAGCTGTGACAGTGCAGCTTTGGCCGATCCCTCACGTGCTTCGTTTCGCAGACGTGCCTCTGCTGCGGGGTCGGCGACGACGTTCAGCTTTCGCACCAGCGGAGCGAACGTCAAGCCCTGTCCGACGACCGTCACCAGCACGACCAGAAATGCGCAGAACAGCAACAGGTCTCGGCTCTCGAACGGCTCACCGGAGTCGATCGTCAGGGGCAAAGTGAACACGGCCGCGACGGTGATGACTCCACGAGTGCCGGCCCAGCTCATCACCACCGCCTCGCGTGCGGACAGACCCGTGGTCAGCAACCACAGCGGCCGCAGCAGCAGGACTCCGGCGAGCGTGACCGTGACTGCGAGGGCGATGGTGGTCCCCGAGTATGCCGACAGGCCGCCGACCACGGTGGGCAACTGCTCGCCGATCAACAGAAACACGAAGCCCTCGAGCAGCAGATCTATCAGCCGCCACACCGCGCTGGTCTGCAGGCGGCTGGCTCCGGAGATGGCGTGGCGAGTGTGATGCCCGATCACCAGTGCCGCGACCACGACGGCCAGAACTCCCGACGCATGAACCTCTTCGGCCGCCAGGTACGCAACGAACGGCGTCGCCAGCGACACGATGTTGAGCAGCAAAGAATCGTGAACGTATCGCTGTACCAGTCGAATCAGCAGGGCGACGACCAATCCGGCGACGATGCCGCCGACGGCCGCCAACACGAACAATCCGCCGGCGTGAGCGAACGTCATGTCCTGGCTCGAGATCGCGGCGATGGCCACGGTCAGCATCGTCAGCGCGGTGGCGTCGTTCAGCAAACCCTCCCCTTCGATGAGGGTCACCAGCTTCGGTGGAATGCCGGCGCGTCGACCGACCGCAAGGGCGGCCACCGGGTCCGGCGGTGCCACGGCGGCACCGAGCGCCATACCAGCGGCAAGCGTGATACCCGGAACGAGCAACCACAGACCGACGCCCACGAGGGCAGCGGTCGCCACCACGAGGGCGACCGACAAACTCAAGATGGTCCACACGTTTCGGCGGATGGCGATCAGTGACGAGTTCAGGGCAGCGCTGTAGAGCAGCGGCGGTATCACCAGGGTCAGAACGACCTCGGGGTCGAGGACGATGTCGGGCAACGCCGATGCCGAGACGGCCAGGCCGGCCAGGGTCAACAACGCTGCCGCGGGCAGCGTCGTCTTCTTCGAGATCACCTGTGCAGCGACGATCAGACCCGTGGCAGCCAGGACCAGCCCCAAAGTTTCTATCACCCGGCTGTATTCCACCAGGTCAGAGGTTCAAACTATCTCTTCAGCCCGAACATCTTCGCGATCGTCTTCTCCATGAACGTCGCCGGCAGCAACCGCCGCGCCAGAAACACGACCGGTGCGTTGCTTCCTCTGGCGTACAAGGGTTTCGGCTTGTCGGCCTCGATGGCCTTCAGTACCACCTCGGCGACGTCCTCGGCGGAGATGCCGGTTCCCTCCTTGCGATCCAGGGACGAGATCGCTGTGTGGAAGTCGTCTCGGTGGACCGAATCCGCGGCGATGTACTTGGTACGGCGTTCGCTGATTCCGGTGTTGATCGATCCCGGCTCGACGGTGGTCATCCACACGCCGAAGGGAGAGAGTTCCAGACGCGCCGCGTCGGAGAAGCCTTTGATCGCTGCTTTCGTCGACGCGTAGGACGAGCGATAGGCGAGGGGGAAGCTGGCCAGCATCGAGCCGACCATCACGATGCGGCCGTAACCGCGCTCGCGCATACCGGGAATGACGTTCTGCGACAGCGTCACTGCGCCGAAGACGTTCAATTGGAAGAGTCGTTCGATGGCGTCGGTCGGCAGCTCCTCGAACGGTCCCGACTGGCTCTCGCCCGCGTTGTTGACCAGAACGTCGACGGCGCCCAGCTCCGCGACGAACGTGCCGATCGACGCGCTGTCGGTCAGGTCGAGGGCTCGATATTCGACGCCCGCCGCCCGTTGCGCGTCGGTCATCGAATCCGGGTTTCGGGAGGTGCCGATCACTCGATATCCCCGAGTGACGAGCAACTGTGCGACTGCGCGTCCGATGCCCGAGGACGCTCCGGTGACCACTGCCGTGCGATTCATGCTCACAGGCTACGGGGTGGTCCATTCGAACCGGGTGACGATCGTAGTCGTACCGGTTAGTCTGTTACCTGTGCAAACGAATCCTCCCGCCCTGCTGCTCGAGCACATGTGCATGGCCTTCGGCCCCAAGGTTGCGGTCGACGACCTGTCGCTGATGGTTCCGCCCGGTTCGATGTTCGGGTTGGTCGGACCCAACGGTGCAGGCAAGACGACATCGCTGTCCATGGCAGTGGGGCTGCTGAGGCCGCAGTACGGGCGGAGTCTGGTATTCGGACGAGACGTCTGGGCCGATCCGATCGCGGCGAAAGAACTGCTCGGCGTGCTGCCCGACGGACTGACCTTGCCCTCCCAGTTCACCGGCCACGAGCTCCTGACCTACATCGGTCGACTGCGCGCGATGCCGGAAGACGTCATTGCGCAGCGTCGAGACGAGCTGCTGAACGCATTGGACCTGACCGACGCCGGAGGAACCGTCATCGCCGACTACTCCGCGGGAATGACCAAGAAGATCGGGCTGGCCTCCGCGTTGCTGCACGGGCCCCGATTGCTGGTGTTGGACGAGCCTTTCGAAGCTGTGGACCCCATCTCCTCTACCACGATTCGAACCATCCTCGTCCAGTTCGTCCGCTCCGGCGGGTCGGTGATTCTGTCGAGCCACGTCATGGCCCTCGTCGAGCAGCTGTGCACACACGTCGGCGTCATCACCGGAGGCCGAGTGGTGGCGGCCGGAACCGTCGACGAGGTCCGCGGCGGCGGGACCCTGGACGATGCCTTCGTTCGCCTCGTCGGCACCCGCGATCAGAACCCGGACGGACTGTCCTGGATGCGCTCGTGATGTCGGTCGGCCGCACTGTCCTGCAGATGCGAATCACGCTCTACCGCAGGCAGTTCAAGGGCGGACAAGCGGTGGTCAAGACCGTGTTCGGATTGCTGGGGCTGGCCCTCGCGGTTCTCGCATGCGTGATGGCGGCTCGAACCGACGCGTCGCAGGTACTGGTGGGCGGCACCGCAAGCCTCGGACTGACCCTGACGGGCTTGAGTTGGGTGCTCTTCCCGGTGTTGTCGGGCATCTCCGACGACAACATCCAGCCCCGCCACTTCCAGCTGTTGTCCGTCGACCCCGCGCGACTGGCCCGTGCGCTGCTGACCACGTCGGTGGTCGGCATGGTGGTTCCACTGACGATTATCGTGGCCGCGTCCATTCCGATCTACGCTGTGTCCCGCTCGGTCGCAGCACTGCCGTTGGCTCTGGTGGCCTGGCCCGCAACGGTGGTGTTCTTCGTGACGCTGTCGAGGGTGGTGACGTTGGCGATGTCGCAGCTGCTCAAGAGTCGACGCAGCCGTGAGTTCGCACTGTTGGCGTTCGGAGCCGTCTTCGGAGGCCTGTACTTCCTGCAGTTCCCCATCACCCACAATCTCGATCGAGTGCTGTCGGGTGAGGTGACATGGCCGCTCACGCTGGCACATTCGATTCCGTTCAGCTGGGGAGTTACCAGCGTCGACGCGGTGCTCGAGGGCAATTGGCTGCTGGCGATCGGCGCACTTGTGGGATTGCTGCTGCTGGACGTCGCACTGGTATGGACATGGCAGCGACTGGTTCTGCGCCACTTCGAGGGACGGGTCTCGACGTCGTCGGGATCGACCCGTAAGCAGACGATCGCCGACGGCCGCGACGGAGCAACAGGGTGGCGGGTGACGAGGGTCGGCGCGGTGGTGACCCGAGAGCTGTCCCTCTGGCGCGGTGACATGCGTCGTCGAAGTCAGCTGCTGTCGGTTCTGATCTTCGCGGTGCTGGCTGGTATCGGCCCGTTGGTGACCGATTCGATTCCGTTCACTGCCGCCTGGGGTGCCTGGGTCGTGATCTTCATGGCGATGGGTGCGGGATCGAATTCGTACGGTCTCGACGGTAGCTCGATGTGGCACCTGGTCATGATTCCGCAGGCCCTCCCCGACGACGTCCGTGGTCGGCAGATCGCCTGGTTGCTGATCGCGGCCCCCTTCGCGATCGTGCCGGTCGTGGTGGTTCGAGTGTTCGGCGATCTCGGGCTCGACCGACTGGAGATCCCGATCGCATTGACGATCTCGATGCTCGGAGTCAGCGCCGGCCTGACCGCCGTGAACTCCGTACGCGGTGCCTACCCCGTGCCCGAAGCTACGAAAACGTTTTCGATGAACACGCGGGGATCGTTCACCGGCAACGCATTCGGATTCCTCGTACTCGGGATAGTGGTCCTGGCGGTATCGGTCGTGCCTGTACTGCTGCTCGCGCTGCTCCTTCCTGGAGCGTGGGCGTATCTGTCGATTCCGGTGGCCGTAGCGATCGGCTGGCTGGGGATGTGGTGCGGCGCGCGGATGGCAGTCGGCGCGTTGGTTCGTGACTCCGACAGAGTCCTGAACGCGGTGATGTCACGGTAGCGCGCGGATTGCCCGACACGGGTTACCCGCAGCAAAGGTTTGCGACGGTACGTCGCGGGTGACGACACTCCCCGCTCCGATCACCGAGTTCTCGCCGATGGTGACTCCCGGGCACACGATGACGCCGCCGCCGAGCCAGACGTTGTTACCGATGGTGATGGGAAGGGCGCTCTCCCAACGTGTCCGGCGAGCTTCGTGATCTTCCATAGGATGCAGAGCTGTCAGTAGTTGGGCGCGCGGGCCGATCGAGACGTCGTTACCGATGGTGACGGGTGCGCAGTCCAGCAAGATTGCATCGTAATTGAGGAAGGTGTTCGAGCCTATGGAAATGTATGTGCCGTAGTCGCATTGGAATCGGGGCATGATCCACGAATCCGCTCCGATGGATCCGAGCAGCTCGCCGAGCAGTTCACGCCGTTCTTCGGTCCGGTCTGCCTCGGTAGCGTTGAATCTGTCGAGCAGCTTCCCACAAGAGATTCGAGACGCCACCAAGTCGGGATCACTGTCTCGGTAGAGTTCGCCGCGCAGCATCCGATCCCGATTCTCACCCATGTATGTCACGCTACAAGCCGGTCGACATTTCGAACAGCGCGACGCTGAACCACGAATTCCCATCGCCGAAATCGCGCCGACCGACGTAGCGAAACCCCTGCCGTAGGTAGTAGCTGCGCAGGTCGATGTTGGTCTCGGCGCAATCCAGACGTAGCAGCGCTCTACCTTCCTGCCGGGTCCGCTGCGATGCCCACTCGAGCAGCGACGTGCCCAGTCCTGTTCCGGCCTCACTTCTGTCGATCACCAGTCCGTGCACGTAGCCTGCGGATTCGCCCTGCTCCGGCCAGATGGCAGGGTCGGCCCAGATCAATCTCAGCGCGCCGGGCAGCCAACCAGTCCTCGGCGGCGTGCCGGAGGCCGAGTATCGTTGCTGCGTCGGCGGCGGATGCGAGTTCTACGGTGAGCACCGTGCCATCGTACGGAGGTGGCGAGTCCTGTGGTGAACGTGCTTGTGGTCGAGAGTGATTCGGACCGGAAGGCCTTTCCGTCGATCGCTGGAGTCCAGTTCCGGCGCTGCGCGATCGATGAGCTGGCCGATACGGTCTCCTGGGCCGAGGTGCTGCTGTTTCGCACGTTCGAGGCCGTCGATCTGCAGGCCGTGTGGCCGAATGCCGCCAACCTGCAGTGGATTCATGCGTCCAGCGCGGGAGTCGATCGACTGTTGGACCCGGGTCTGCGCGAAGGGCCGTGGCTGCTGACCAACTCGGGAGGCATACTCGACCATGCGATAGCCGAATATGTCGCAGCAGGAATTCTGGCGTCGGTGAAGAAGCTGCCCCAGGCACTTCGCCGTCAGCGTGAGCGAGTCTGGGAGCATCGAGTCAGCTCCGGAGTTCGCGGCAAACGTGCGCTTGTCGTCGGACCGGGCTCGATCGGGCGTGAAATCGGCCGGGTACTCGGCGCTCTCGGCATGCGCGTCGATGCGTCGGGGACATCCGAACGCCCGGGGGATGCGGAATTCGCGCGAATTCGTCACGTCCAAGAATTACGTTCGTATGCAGGCGAATACGCCGTCATCGTGCTCGCTACACCGTTGACCGAGAGAACCCGTGGTCTCGTCGGTACCGAGGTGCTCGCGGCCATGAGTCCCGATGCGGGTCTGGTCAATATTTCCCGCGGTCCGGTCGTCGACGAACAGGCTCTGTGTGCGGCCCTGGCCTCCGGGACGATCGGCTGGGCAGTGCTCGATGTGTTCGAGGTCGAGCCGCTGCCGGCATCGAGCCCGCTGTGGAACATGGACAACGTGATCCTGACCGCCCATCTGGCCGGGGATGCCGACGACTTCGCCGAGCGGTTGTGGCAGCTGTTCGAGGAGAATCTGGAGCGATATCTGCACGCTTCGCCGCTGGTCAACGTCGTGGACAAGCAGACGGGATATGTCCAGCGATAGGTCGAACCGGCAAAGTGTGTGTAACAGTGCGTAGCGTGTACTAGGGTGCACGAGTGCGGGTAATCAATCATTCGGCGATCGCGTCGACCAGTCGGGAGGCGGCATTCGCCTACCTCGACGATTTTCGTAACGTGCCGCAGTGGATGTTCGGCATCACACGGTTCGAGCCGACGAGCGAGATCACATCCGGTCTCGGAGCTACGTACGACGCGACGATGCAGATCGGCCCCAAAGCGCTGAAATCTGTTGTGCACGTGACAGAGTGGGTCCACAACGAGCGACTCACCCTCGAGTCGGTCGAGGGGCTGTCGAACTCGTCCACGTGGTCGTTCGAGGACGCCGGTGACGGCCGAACCCGACTGGTGGTCGTCTTCCGCTACAGCCTGCCCGGCGGTATAGCCGGTAAGGTGCTCGGAGCTGTCGTGGAACCCGTTGTGGGTCAGGCAATCCGGCACACCGAGTCGACTCTCCGGGGCCGCTTGGAAGCGGCCGGTCAGTAAACGTACTTGTCCAGAGCGTCCAGTGCCGGTCTTAGCACTGGCTACCGAGGCGTATGTCGGTACTCTGGCTAACATGTCAGAGGATGTGCGACCAGAACGTGGACTGACCTTCGGCCGAGTTGCGGAGGATTACGACCGCGCCCGACCCGGTTACCCCGCCGAGCTGTACGTGGACATCGTGTCCGGAGGAAGGCTGCGAGTACTCGAGGCCGGAGCCGGTACCGGTAAAGCCACGGTTGCCTTGGCCGAGCTCGGCGCATCCCTGGTTGCGGTGGAACCGGATTCGGGCATGGCAGAGGTCGTTCGACGTCGTACCGAGAACCTCGACGTCGAGGTGCAGGTGTCGCGATTCGAGCAGTGCGTAGTCGAGCCGCGGTCGTTCGATGTGGTCGTCGCCGCGCAGTCTTGGCATTGGGTGAACCACGAGCAGGGAGTAGCGGTGGCGGCCCGCGCGTTGGTACCGGGCGGCGCGCTGCGGCTGTGGTGGAACATGCCGGGCGACCTCGACGGGCCAGCGTGGGATGCCGTGAGAGCTGCCTACGACGCAACCGAACCGGAAGCGGCACCGCTGCTGGCGCGGTCTCTCGGTGCGCAATCGGAGTCGAGCGTGCCTCGAGCAGACGGCTTCGGACCCTGGTCGTCCTCGACGTACAGGTGGGTCCAGCGCTACACGGCGGACGAATTCTGTGCGATGGCCGCGACGTACTCGAGTCATCTGGTACTCGACGACACGCGGCGCGACGAGGTGTTGAACGCGGTGCACACGGCTATCACCGAGCACGGACACCTGGATTATCACTACGTCACCCAGATGATGACAGCGCAGTTGCAGTGACCGAGAGGGCTAGGAGATCGTTGTGGTGCACACGACGAACTGTCTTGCCTCGTAAGCGAACCCGCCCTCCGGGCAGTCGTTGGGGTCGGCGGTACCTGTCTTGATTTCGGTGACCTGTTCGACGTCGGTCGCGCTGGGGTCGCTGCAGTCGACACGTGCGGGCTCGTCGATACCGCCAGTGGGAACGCTCATGCATCCGTCGACGACCCAATCCACGTCGAGGCACAGAGCGCCCTGCTCCACGCCGTCGAGAGTCTCGTAGTACGTCTGATTGACATCGGTGGGGCACTGCTCGTTCTGCTCGGCCTTCGCAATGACCTTGTAGTTCGATTCCATGCTGCCGCACTCTGCGTTGGCGATGGTGGCGGCGGTCATCGTGCCGCCGAGCTCGACGCATTGACCGATCTCGACATCGATATCGGTGGAACCACCGGCGTCGATGCCCTCCTGGCCGGTGACGTCGTCGGTGGTGCTGGCAGCGGCCGACGTCGAGGACGAGGTGGTGGTGTCTGCGGCAACGGCGTTGCCCGAGTCGGACGACGAGCAGCCTGCGGCGAAGAGCAGCGTGAGTGTTGCACCCGCGGCGAGGAACCCTCTGGACAGTGCGTGCATCGTGGCGTGACCTTCTGGACTCATCCAGGCGAAGGAGTGCTCCTTCGTCGGCAACCCCGCGGGCTACCGAAAAAATATTCTTTACTATTCACGGAGATTTTGAAAGTCACGAACGGAACACGATCGACGAAACCCACTTGGTGTTGTGCACGCCCGGCAGTGCAGGCACGATCACCCGCGCGGGATAGCCGTGATCGAGCGAGAGATCGACGCCGTTGACTCTCAATGCCAGCAACGAGTCGGTATGTGCTACTTGATTTCCCTGCAGCACTGCGCGAGTGAAGGCACCGTTCTGCTCGAGAGAGGTCACCTCGGCCGATCGTGGTTCGGACACACCCGCGAGGGCGGCGAGTTCGGCCAACGGGACGCCGGTCCAGGTCTGAGTCGTCGACCATCCTTCGACGCAGGCGATGGGAAGTTCGGCAGTGCGCTGCGGCATCGACAGCAGTCTGCCGCGGGACAGCACCACCGGAACGGCGTCGTCGGCTGCGCCTGCGATCGTCAACTGCCAGTCGGCTCCGGTCTGTGCCTCGGTGATTCCCGCCGCCTCCGCGGTCCGATTGATCTGAAAGTCGTTGGGGCCGTCGCCGTAGGAGCGCCCGCGCGGCAGCAGAATCGCGGCCTTGCGGAGAACGCCTCCGACCGTCTGGCCCACCGTGAGCACAGCGACGAAACCCATTCCAGCAGCGACCAATCCGATTGCGCCGCGGCGGTTCATCGTTGTCGTGTGGCCCTGGTCGGGGGACTCGTTGCGCGCGCGCAGCACGTCCATCAGCGACTCGGACCGCAGGGTTCGCCACATCAGCGGCACCTTGAGCCCGAGATGGACGAGGAATCCGGCGATGAACACCCAAGCGCCGAAGTAGTGGGCGGCATAGAAGTCGAAGCCGAAGACGTAGTCGTACTGGATGTTGAGTACACCGGTGACGATCTCGAACAGCAGACCGCCGACGAGCGCCAGCAGGGACAGGCGTTCGAGTGCATGCGCAGGCGAACGAACCGGCGGCAGTTCGACGAGCTTGGGCATCACCGACCACAGCTTGGCGATGACGAGAGGCACGATGATCAGGCCCAATCCAACGTGCAGACCCTGCGTCAGCTGGTAGAGCCAGGCAGGGTTCGTAGGCCAATCGAAGAACGGCAACCGCAACCACCCGACGGCACCCGGCTTGGCCTGGCCGAACTGGGGCCCGTACGCGATGTACGACAGTAGACCGGTCACGATGACGATCGGTAGGGCAACGAGCAGCACTGCGCCGAACAGCGACGTCAACCACGTGCCGCGCAGCGGACTGCGAAAGCGCACGAGGGAATTGCGGGCGTCGACCATGTAGGGCATTCGCTGCCCTGGCGGTCCCGGATGTGTCGTGCCCAGCTTCCCTGCCTGTTTCATTGCCTCGTAGAAGGCCTGTGCATCTGCGGCCGTGGATATTTTCGGACGGCCGGATGCCCATCGGTGAAAGAGCTCGTCGTACCTCTCCCCCATCGCCGACGGCACAGCCGGGTACCGAGCCGCGATCTCGGCTGCCCGCTTGCGCAGGAGAGCTGTTCGAGCGGTGTCGATGGTGGCCGAATCGAACCCCGGGGGCAGCGGCTCTCCCGCCACGAGCGCACGGATGAGCTCCTTCTGACGGCGAGCCAGGTCCTCGCTCACACCGTCGGACCCAGCACCCGGTCCGGCGTGATTCGTTCCAGGCCCGCTGAATCGGCGATCGCGTCGAGTTCGTCCAGCAGCTCCACTTCGGGTGGGTAGTGTCCGTCGCGCTCGAGCATGAGTGGTGTGCGGTGCCCGGCTGCAGTGAACGTTCTGAGCAGCTCGAGTACCTCTTCGGGAACTGCCGCGGTGTGCGAGTCGTGGTAGACGCCATCACGTACCGTGCCACCGGCGATGTGGCAGTACGCAATTCGGTCCAGAGGCAGCCGGGCCAGTTCGGTCCACGGGTCACGGCGTCGGTTTCGCGCGTTCGCGTAGACGTTGGCGATGTCCAACACCAAGTCGACGCCGGTACGCTCTACCAGCTCGCTGAGGAACTCGCCCTCGGTCAGCTCGTCATCGGGCCAATCGAACAGTGCTGCAATGTTTTCCACTGCCAATGGCACCGAAAGTCCGTCCTGCGTTCGCGCTATGTTTCGAGTCAGCACAGTCAAGGCCTCGCGGGTCCGCGGCATCGGAAGCAAATGCCCGGCCTCGATGCCATCGGCACGAACGAACGCGATGTGTTCGCTGACGATAGGCGACCCGAGCAGCGAGGCGACCCGCTCCAAGTGCGCTATTCGGTTGTGCTCCAACGGCTCCGCACCGCCCAGAGACAAACCGATTCCATGAGTGACAACGGGTACGCCCAACGAGGTGAGGCGCTCCGGTGCTTGATCCCCGATCGATTCGGCGATCACCTCACAGAACGCGAGCCCCGGCAACTGCGAGACGATCCCCGAAATCTCGGAGCGCCAGCCGATTCCGAGACCGACAGGCAGTGAGTAGGTGGTCACCCGCCGCACCCACCCC